>SKYA01000087.1 GCA_007128135.1 Paracoccaceae bacterium
AAGAGGCCCGCCCGCCCTCGCCTGCACTCTCCGAGCAACGCACCGAAGCCAGCCGCCCGCAATTCGTCATGCCGGTGGATGGGCGGGTTATCCGTGCCTATGCGCCGGGCCGCAACGAGGGCATCGGCATTGCCGCCAGCGCCGGAACAGCCGTGCGTGCCGCCGCAGCCGGCACGGTTGCCGCCATCACCGAAGACACCAACAAGGTGCCCATCGTCGTCATCCGCCACGATGGCGGGCTGATGTCGGTCTATGCGCAGCTTGAAGGTCTGACTGTGTCGCGTGGCGCGACGGTCACGCAGGGCCAGACCATCGGGCGCGTGCGCGCGGGTGATCCGAGCTTCCTGCATTTCGAGATCCGGTCGGGCATGAACAGTGTCGATCCGATGCGCTATCTGCAATAACACCTTCCGGGGGCTTGCCAGCGGGTCATCCTTTGCGATATGCCGCCGTTAGCGCTAACCAAACCTGCGAGGCCGTCATGACCCCTGCCGAGCAAAGCCAGCACGCGCTGGCCATCTGCCAGCTTGCCCCGGTTATCCCGGTGCTGGTGATCCATGACCTGGCACAGGCCCGTCCGCTGGCCGAGGCGCTGGTCGCAGGCGGCCTGCCCGCGCTGGAAGTCACCCTGCGCACCGATTGCGCGCTCGAAGCCATCGCGGCCATGGCCGAGGTCGACGGGGCTGTTGTCGGGGCGGGAACCGTGCTTTCGCCAGAGCAGATGGCACGGGCCCGCGATGCCGGGGCCCGCTTCGCCGTCGCGCCCGGCGCCACATCGGCACTGACCGACGCGGCCCGCATCGAAGGGGTGCCCCTCCTTCCCGGCGCGCAGACCTGCTCCGAGATCATGGTCCTGCTCGAACAGGGCTACAGCGTGCAGAAGTTCTTTCCTGCCGAGGCGATCGGCGGCGCCGGGGCACTGAAATCCATTGCCGGCCCGCTGCCGCAGGTCACCTTCTGCCCCACTGGCGGGATCAGTGCCGCGCGCGCGCCCGACTATCTGGCCCTGCCCAATGTCGCCTGCGTGGGCGGAAGCTGGGTCGCCCCGCCCGAGGCGCTCGCCTCTGGCGACTGGGCCACCATCACCGAACTGGCCCGTTCTGCGGCAAAGCTGCCCCGCTAGAGGGCACTCCGACCGGAGCGACGCAAGGATCGAAAAAAATTCCACGCCAAGACATGAACCAACGGCGGCAAGTCGATCCAGCCTGATCGGCGCCGACTCCAGCCCGCCCGCATCGCAACGATTGCCGACTGCGGCAGAATTGCTCTGGACCCGCAGGCGCCCTTTGCGCTACCCTTGTCTGCGAGGCAGATAAAAAACAGGCAACCACAAGAGGTTGCGCCATGAAGTTCATTTCCCGCCGGGGCTTTCTGATGACGGCCTCCTCGGCCTCCCTGCTCGCCGTGGCAGGGTGTCAGACGACCACTGACCCGCAGACAACAACAGACGCGCCCCGCTATACCGCCGATGGCCGCCCCATTGCGACCACACGCGCCGAGCCGCTCTCGCCCCATGCCGCGCGCCTGGGAATCACCCCCATCTCCTATGAGGAACGTCCCGACGGGGCGCATACCCTGCCAGCCACAGGCATGAGCCTCATTCCACCGCAATTCCACCGCCAGGTGGTCGAGTACCAGACAGCACACCGTCCCGGCACGATCCTGGTCAGCAACAGCCAGCGGCAACTGTTTCTCGTGCTGCCCGATGGCTTCGCGCTGCGCTACGGCATCGCCGTAGGGCGCGAGGGGCGCACCTGGCGCGGTTCGGGCGCGATCTACCGCCGCGCCGAATGGCCCACCTGGACCCCGACCCCCCGCATGATCCGCGAGGACCGCTCGCTGGCCCGATTCGCAGGCGGCATGCCCGGTGGCGTCCGCAACCCGCTCGGCGCGCGCGCGCTCTACCTGCAATCGGGCGGAGTGGATCGGGGATATCGCATCCACGGAACACCGGAATACTGGCTGATCGGGCAATATGTCTCGTCAGGCTGCATCCGGATGGTCAATCACGATGTGATCGATCTCTACCAGCGCGTGCCCAATGGCACGCGCGTCGTGACGATCTGAGCATCCTTGCGCTGGCAAATGCACGGACCCGTGCTAGGCTGCCTGCCATGACCAGTGCGCCGCCGACTCACATCTCCCGCCGCCGCCTGCTTGGCGGAACTGCCAGTGCCCTCGCGCTCGCGGGCTGCGTGCCCGCGCTCACGCCCCCGTCCCCGCCCCCCGAATTCCCTCCCATCGACTATTCCGCGCGCCGCGATGGCGGGCATGCGCTGCCCGCCATCAACATGGCCGAGATCCCCGAATTCCTGCACCGGCAGATCCTGCGCTACCAGACCGAGGAACCCCCCGGCACCGTCATCATCGAGAACGGCAACCGCCTGCTGCATCTGGTGCTCGACCATGGCCATGCGTTGCGCTACGGCATCTCGGTCGGGCGCGAGGGTTTCGACTGGACCGGCGCCTCGACTGTCTATCGCAAGGCCCGCTGGCCCACCTGGACCCCGCCCCCCGAAATGATCAAGCGCGAGCCCCATCTCGAACGCTGGAAGGACGGCCAGCCCGGCGGCCCGACCAACCCGCTCGGGGCGCGCGCGCTCTATCTTCTGACCGACGGGCGCGATCAGGGCTACCGCATCCATGGCACGCCCGAGTGGCGCTCGATCGGGCGCTTTGCCTCATCGGGATGCTTCAGGATGCTGCAACAGGATGTGATCGATCTTTACGAGCGCGTGCCCATCGGCACGAAAGTCGTCGTCATCTGACCCCCGAACGGAGCCCCCGGAACATGAAACGCATCTCTACCGGTTCACCCTTCGAAAGGACCCTCGGCTTCAGCCGCGCCATCGTCAAGGGCGACTGGTGCTTTGTCTCGGGCGTGACAGGCTATGATTATGCCACCATGACCATGCCCGATTCTGTCGCCGACCAGGCGCGCAACTGCTTCGCGACCATCGCGGCAGTACTTGACGAGGGCGGCTTCGCGATGGAAGATATCGTGCGCATCCAGTACACGCTCACCGATGCCGCCCTGCTCGAGGCCGCCACCCCGGCACTGGGCGAGGCCATGGCCGAGATCCGGCCTGCCGCCACAATCGTCATCGCCGGGCTGATCCGCCCCGAGATGCTGGTCGAGATCGAGGTGACCGCCTTCCGGGGCTGAACAACACTGCCCGTCAAGCCCCAGCTTCATCTTGCCAAAAATACTCATTTCGACACCTGTGCCACAGCAGCCGGTCAGACCAGCAGTGACCTTCGAGATCATATCGTCTGACGTTCAGGCGCTCAGCGCAGACGGAAGGCGCCCGTCCGCCCAGGCATGGACCGCGCGGCCAAAGGCCTCGAACAGCGGGCGCGAGACCGGGTCCTGCCCCGCGCGCCATTCCGGGTGCCACTGAACCGACAGCGTGAAGCCCCGCGCGCCCTCGACATGAAGCGCCTCGGGCGTGCCATCAGGGGCATGCCCTTCGATCGCGATGCGCGCGCCGGGGGACTTGATCCCCTGCCCGTGCAAGGTGTTGGTCATCACCTCCTCAGCGCCCATCAACCGGTGAAACACCCCGCCCTTGCGGAAGCGGACCACATGACGCAGGGCGAATTTTTCTTCCAGCGTGCCATCGGGGGGCATGCGGTGGTTCATCCGCCCCGGCAGGTCGCGGATTTCGGGGTGAAGCGTGCCGCCAAGCGCGACATTGACCTCCTGAAAGCCCCGGCAGACCCCCAGGATGGGCTGGCCTCGCTCGACGCAGGCACGCACCAGCGGCAGGGTAATGGCATCGCGTGCGCGGTCGAAATCGCCATGCGCGGGAGTCTCGGGCTCGCCATATTCCTCGGGGTGGACATTAGGCCGTCCGCCGGTCAGCAGAAAGCCGTCACAGACCTCCATCAGTTCGCCAACCGAGACCAGCCGCGGGTCCGCGGGCACCAGCAGCGGCAGGCAATTCGCCACCTGCGCGATGGCTTCCGAATTCATCGTGCCGCCGGCATGGGCAGGGTACTGATCGTTGATCAGATAGGAATTTCCGATGATCCCGACGATGGGTCTGCGCATGGTCTGCCAGTCTCTGCCTGCCTCTGCCTGCATGATAATGTATCAGAGATATGGCAAAGGTCGAGAGCCCCGCAGCCCTGGCGCAGGGGCCTGCCCGAATATCAGGCGCGCGCCAGCGTGTAGCCGTGCAGCCGTTCCGCGCCCTTGCGCTGCGCCGAGCACGCGCCGATGGCGGTGCCTGTCTCGACGAACCCCACCCCGCGCAGCAGCGCCATCGATGCCGGGTTGTCATGATAGACCCGCGCGTGCAGCGCGGGCAGGTCGAACTGCGCCAGCAGCATCGGGACAAACCCTGCCAGCGCCGCCCGCATGATCCCCTGCCCCTGCGCCTCGGGCACGAGGAAGAACGCGATCTCGTCGCCGTCCTGTCCCGGCATCCCGACCGAGCCCAGAAAGCGACCGTCGCCTGCATCGATGGCCAGCCGCAGTGGCGGCGTGTCGCGCGCTGCCATCTCTGCGACATGGGCCCCGGCCTCTGCCAGAGACCAGTCGGCGGGAAACATGAACAGCATCCGCCCGATTGCGGGCGTGGTCACAGCCGCGTGAAACGCGGCTGCATCCGGGGCGCGCAGGCGGCGCAGATGCAGTCCGGGCAGGCACGGATGGCGCAGCGGCAGCGGCAGAGGCAGAGGCCGCACGGTGCCCATCACATCCGCCGGATATAGGTCCAGGTCGGGACCGTGGCGCGACGTGCGACCGAATAGGCCTCGGCATCGCCCAGATAATCGAAGCCTGCATTGGTCAGCACATGGGCCGAGGCCGCATTGTCCTGGAACACCTCGGCAAAGAGCGTGCGCGCATCATGGGGGTTGGCCTTGATGATCGCGCGCACTGCCTCCGAGGCGAATCCCGCATTCCAGAATGCGGGCGCCACCCAGTAGCCGATCTGGCTCTGCGCGCGGTCCAGATGCTTCAGCGACAAGAGCCCCAGCACCGAGCTGGACCCCACGCCCGAACCATCGAGCACCCAGACATCCTCGTCGCGATCCGGCGACATGGCGCGGTCGATGAACTGCTCGGTGGCGCCGGGTGGCAACGGGTGCGGTATGGAGCGCGTGCCTTCGGCCACGCGCCGATCCGCCGTGTGCAGCATCAGCGGGCCCGCGTCGGACGGTTGCAGCGGCCGCAGAATCAGCCGCGCGCTCGTCAGGATCGGCTGGTCAGCCGTGATATTGCTTTCCGATGACATCTCGTCCTCCAGCCGGGCCACAGGCCCGGCCTCCCTGAAAAAAATCCTCATATGCCGACCTCTCTCCTACCGGCATGTGCGGGCTGAAAACCAGAAAGGGTCGGCGCGGTGCCGACCCTTTCTATCACATCAATTGTGAAGGTTCGGCTTACTCGGCGGCATGCTCCACGGGCATCACGGACACGAAACTGCGCCCCTTGAGCCCCTTGGTGAACACCACGCGGCCTTCGGTCAGTGCAAACAGCGTGTGGTCACGCCCCATGCCGACATTGTCACCCGGCCAGTGCCTGGTGCCGCGCTGGCGCACGATGATGTTGCCGGGGATCACATTCTGACCGCCATAGAGCTTCACGCCAAGGCGACGACCGGCAGAGTCGCGCCCGTTGCGCGAGGAGCCGCCTGCTTTCTTGTGTGCCATGGGGGGTTACTCCTTCTCGACTGCGAATTGTTTGGCCTGATCGATCCAGCTGTCGCGTTCGATGCGACCCTTGAACGACAGTTGATCATCCATATAGGCAATCTCTTCCGGCGTCCAAGCGGCAATCTGGTCAAAATGGAAGACGCCGTTCTTGTGCAGCAGCCCTTCCAGCTTGGGGCCGACGCCCGAGATCCGTTTGAGATCATCCGGCTGACCGTCGCGAGCCTCGGTCAGCAGGTTCGCGGGCTTGACGCCAGCGATGGCCGGAGCGTCGGCCTCGACAGTTTCTGCGGCCTTGACGGGCTTGGCTGCCTTTGCCTTGGGCGCGGGTTGCGCCGGAGCAGCAGCCTCGATCGCGAAGCCCGAAACCGAGCCCGTGCCGATGGCGGCCTTCACGCCGGTCGCATCCGCGCCAGAGGCGAGGATCTCGGTCACTTTCACCAGCGTCAGCTTCTGGCGGTGGCCCTTGGTTCGCTGCGAGCTGTGCTTGCGGCGGCGCTTGACGAAATGGATGATCTTGTCGGCCTTGATCTGGTCGATCACCTCGGCCTGCACGCCGGCACCTTCAATCGTGGGCGCGCCGATCACGGGCGCATCGCCCCCGATCATCAGGATATCGTTGAACTGGACGGTTTCACCCGCCTGCGCGGCAATGCGCTCGACGCGCAGCAGATCGCCTGCCTGCACGCGGTATTGCTTGCCACCTGTCTTGAGGACCGCAAACATCGGTCATTTCCTTCTCGTTCTGCCGCGCCCTGTGGCCCCCGGATGACACCGGGCGTTGTCCCTGCCTCGGGCAGCGTGTCCGGCGCGCGGCCGGACAATAGCTGCATGCCGCACGGACCGGATGCCCGCGCGGAAGCTGTCCTATGGGCGAAAGCCTTGCGGCTGTCAAGCAAGCCCGCGGGCCGATTTCAGGGAAATTCATGGTCGGGGCGGCAGGATTCGAACCTACGACCTACGGTACCCAAAACCGTCGCGCTACCAGGCTGCGCCACGCCCCGACTGTCGGGCTGTCTTTAGCCGCCTTGCCCGCCCGAGAAAAGCCTCAAAACGCGGGCGCGCGCAAAAGCCCTCAGTTGCAAGGCCAGAGCGCCCGCGACGAAGCGAGCCGCGGATGGCGGATCTCGCTGCCGGTGCCGATGCCAAGCGCGCGCGCCAGCCCGCCATTGATCTCGAGCACCATCAGCACATCTGACGAGCGGCTGGGGATCGGGGTTTCGTCAAGGGGAATGGCCTCGTGATGGATGTGGACAACCCGCCCCACCGGGTCGATGAACAGCATGTCGAGCGGGATGAGCGTATTCCGCATCCAGAACGACCGCGTGTCCGGTCGCTCGAATATGAACAGCATCCCCGCCGAACGCGCCAGGCGTTCGCGATGCATCAGCCCTTGTGCGCGGCTGGCATCGGTATCGGCAATCTCGACGGTGAAACGTGCCTGGCCCCAGGGTCCGCGCAGGTCGATCTGGTCTTCCGCGCAGCCTGTGGCGAATGCCATTGCCGGAACTGCGGCCGTTAACGGCGCCAGCGCCAGCACCAGCGCCAGAAACGCCCTGCGGATCATGTGTCGGACTCCTCGCCCGCGCCCGGCTGCACCAGCCCTGCCTCCCACGGCTCGATCGAGATCGCCATGCGCCCGCGTTCGCCATCGACCACGCGCATGGCTATCGCCTCTCCCGGCTGCAACTCGGCCAGCCCCGAGCGGCGCAGCGTCTCGATATGCATGAACACATCATCGGGCCTGCCGAAGACATTGGCGAACCCGAAGCCCTTGACCTTGTCGAACCATTTCACGCGGCCCGGCTCGAGCGGGACAGAGCGGTCGATCTCGGGCTCGGGGGCGCCCGACAGGGCGCTTGCGTCCGGCTCGCCTTCTGGCGGCAGAACGCCCAGAACCTGCACCGCCTGAAGTCCGCGTGGTGTCTGCTGCACCTGCACCCGGATGCGCGCCATGTCGCAGACCGAACTCAGCCCGTAATTGCGCAGCGCATTGGCATGCAGAAGGATGTCCGATCCGGCCTCGCTGGAAACGATGAAGCCGAAGCCCTTGGCAGGATCGAACCACTTCACGACTCCGTCGATCTCGTGATCGGGTCTTTCGTCCGAAGCCATCTGGTGTGTCTCACTCTTGTTCTTTGCCCAGCTTCAGATGCGGGCATGTCTTCGAAGGGTACTCCACGAACACACGGGTTACGCAACACAATGGCCCGCGATTGGCGCTTCAGGGCGACAATCGGCGGATTTCCCAGCCGGAACCGGCCGACGATCTGTGCCACTGGAACCGGTCGTGCAAGCGGAAAGCACCATCGGCCCAGAATTCCACCTCGACCGGATTGATCGAGAACCCGCCCCAGTACGGCGGGCGCGGCGGGTTTGTGCCGTGGCGCGCGGTCTGGCGTGCAACTTCGGCAACAAGCTCGGCGCGCGACCCCAGCGGCCGCGACTGACGCGAGGCCCAGGCCCCCAGCCGGCTCTTCAGCGAACGCGAGGCGAAATAGGCATCCGCCTCGGGGCCGTCGAAACGGCTCACGTCGCCGCGCACCCGGATCTGTCGGCGCAGCGACTTCCAGTGCAGCACGAAAGCAGCCTTGCCCGCCTGCGCGATCTCCTGCCCCTTGGCACTCTCGTAATTGGTGTAGAAGATGAAGCGGTCTTCGGTGATCTCCTTGAGAAGCACCATGCGGACATTGGGCAGACCCGCAGTATCCACGGTCGCAAGCGCGATGGCATTGGGGTCATTGGGTTCAGTAACTTCGGCCTCGCCCAGCCAGCGCTGCGCGATCTCGAAGGGTGATTTCCCCGCAAATATGCCGCCTCTGTCGCTCACCTGTCCTCCTGCAGGACATTTTCAGGGCGTCCATATCTGACCAGTGTTCCGGACCAACCCCCGAAAATGCCTTTTAAACTTGAAACACCCCATGTGTGGCGCAGACTTTCGTCGGACGCAAGCCCAGTTTAGGGCCGTAGCGGGCCGGAATGCAACCAAGACACGATTCCGGCCACCCCGTTGCGTGACGGCATCGCACTGCCCGGCGCCGCTTGCAGCGTTCTGGCCGATGGCATAGAAACCTTGCGAGTCTTTCAGCAGGGGCGGGTTGGTCATGACGGGATTGATGGCGGGAAAACGCGGCCTCATAATGGGGTTGGCGAATGACAAGTCGATCGCATGGGGTATCGCGCGGGCACTGGCCGGGCATGGGGCCGAGATGGCCTTCTCCTATCAGGGCGAGGCCCTGCGCAAGCGCGTGCTGCCGCTGGCCGAGCAGCTTGGCACGCCGCATCTGTTCCAGTGCGATGTCTCAGACATGGACAGCCTCGATGCTGTCTTTGACGGTCTGGAGAAGCTCTGGGGCACGATCGATTTCGTGGTCCATGCGATCGGCTTTTCCGACAAGAACGAATTACGCGGCCGCTATGTAGATACCAGCCGCGACAATTTCGCGATGACCATGGATATCTCGGTCTATTCCTTCACCGCAGTATGCCAGCGCGCCGCAAGGCTGATGCCCGATGGCGGCAGCCTGCTGACGATGACCTATTACGGCGCCGAGCAGGTGATGCCGCATTACAACGTGATGGGCGTGGCCAAGGCCGCGCTGGAAGCATCGGTGAAATATATCGCCGAAGACCTCGGCAAGGACGGCATCCGCTGCAACGCGATCAGCGCCGGGCCGATCAAGACACTTGCTGCGTCCGGCATCGGGGATTTCCGCTACATCATGAAGTGGAACGAACTGAACTCGCCCCTGCGCCGCAACGTGACCCAGGAAGAGGTCGGCAAGGCGGCGGTCTATCTGCTGTCCGATCTCGGCTCGGGCACCACAGGCGAGAACCTTCATGTCGATGCGGGCTACCATGTCGTGGGCATGAAGGCCGTGGACGCGCCCGATATCGACGCCGTGACCGGGCGCAAGGATCATTAGGCGATGTCGCTTGCCCGCCCGCCGGTCGTCTATGCCACGCTGACCATAGCCTGCCGCGCCCCCGGCCCGGCCATGCGCAACGGGCGGCGCGGCGGGACACGCGCGCGGCATGCGCCGCCCGCGGCCCCAGGCCCGGTTGCCCCGCGATGACCGCGCTCATCGCGGCATGGCTCGCGCATCTGCTCGCAGCCGCAAGTCCCGGCCCGGCGATCCTTCTGGCCGCGCGCACAGGGGTCACGCAGGGCTTCCGCACCGGGTTTTGGCTTTGCCTTGGCCTTGCCATAGGGGCGCTGGTCTGGGCAATGGCCGCACTCTTCGGGCTGGCCGCCCTCTTCCGGATCGCGCCGACACTGCTCTGGGCCTTCAAGCTGGCGGGCGCAGGGTTCCTGATCTGGATCGCCGTGCAGATGTGGCGCCACGCACGCGACCCGCTCGAACTGCCCGCCGCAGGAATCGCGGTGCCGCAATCGGCTGACGCTGCCTTCCGGCTGGGGCTGTTCGCGCAGCTTGCAAACCCCAAGCCCGCGATCTTTTTCGGTGCTGTCTTTGTCGCCGCCGTGCCGCCCGGGACCGCGCCGCTGCTGGTCACGGCGCTGCTGGCGGGCGTCTTCGCCAACGAACTGATCTGCACGCTTGCCGTTGCCCGCGCCTTCAGCCTCGCGGCGCCGCGCCGCGCCTATCAGCGTTTCAAGACCGTGATCGACCGGGCCTTTGGCGGGGCGCTCGCCGCGCTGGGTGCCAAACTCGCCACCACCTGAAGGGAGTCCTGCCATGACCGACCGCCTGCCACATGAAAAGGGCTTCCATGTAAGCTGGGACCAGATTCACCGCGACAGCCGCGCGCTGGCTTTGCGCCTGGACAAGCAGGGCCCCGATGGCGGGCAGTGGCGTGGCGTGGTGGCGGTCACGCGCGGGGGGCTTGCACCTGCAATGATCATCGCCCGCGAACTCGATATCCGCGTCGTGGACACGATCAGCGTCAAATCCTATGACTGGCAGAAACAGGTCGATGCAGAGGTCCTCAAGGCCCCGCAGGCCAGTCTGATGGGCGAGGCGGGCGAAGGTGTGCTCATCATCGACGATCTGGTCGATACCGGCAAGACCCTGGAACTGGTGCGCCAGATGTATCCCAAGGCCCATTTCGCCACAGTCTATGCCAAACCCAAGGGTCGCGACATGGTGGACAGCTTCATCACCGAGGTGAGCCAGGACACCTGGATCTTCTTCCCCTGGGACATGGCGCTGCAATATGTCGAGCCCTACCGGGGCCGATAGGCCCCGTCCAGACGCTCGACCGCGCCAATCAGCACGGCTGCAAGCAAGGCCAGCAGCGCCAGCGCCAGCAGCGCGAACTTGGCCGCCGCAAAGCTGGAATAGGCCAGCGCCAGCGCCTGCGGGATGCTGACCGGGGGGGCCAGCATCGCGAACGAGGCCAGGTTCTCGGCCACATCCATCCCCGCGCCTGCGAGTCCCAGCCACGCCGCCGCCAGCCCTGCCTGCCAGCCCCGGCTGCCCGGACCGCCCAGCCGTGCAGCAAAGCTGCCCGCCAGCAGCACGACCAGCGCAATCGCCACGATCAGCCCCAGATCAAGCCGCTGCGATGCCGCGTATCGTTCCAGTGTGCCCGCGCTCTGCATGACAGCGAAATAGACTTCGATCCGGGCGGCGGAAAAGGCAAGCTGGCCAGATGCATGCGACGCCGGATGGCCCGAGGCGACATAGAGCGCATCGACCATGCGCGCGAGCCAGACCGCACCGCCCAGAGCAAGCACCAGCGCCAGCGCATGCAGTCCAGCCGGCAGGCGGGTCAGGCGCGCGAACAGGCGCGCCATCGCTCAGAGCCCGTCGGCAATGGCGCGGAACATGGCCAGCGCCTGGGCATGAATGCCGGGCGCGCGAAATTGCCTGTCCGCAGAATTGACCGCGATCACCACCCCTGCCCGCGTGTTGACATAGACATATTGGCCGTAGATGCCGCGCGCAAAGACCTCGCCCTCTTCGGCCGCATCCGGCACCCACCACTGATAGCCATAGAGCGCCCCGCCCGGAGCCTGCGGGCGAATCGATTCGGCCAGCCAGTCGGCGGGCACAAGCTGCTGGCCCTGCCACATGCCGCCCTGCGCCACCAGCTGCCCCAGCCGCGCATAATCGCGCGTCGTCATGTTCAGCCCGCCCAGCACGAAGGCCACGCCGAACCCGTCGGTCACATAATAGGGTGCGCGCTCGAGCCCGATCGGGACGAACAGCCGCTCCTCGACCAGATCGGCAATCCCCCGCCCCGTTGCCTCGCGAATCACCATGCCCAGAACATGCGTGTCGATCGAGACATATTGCCAGACAGTGCCGGGCGGGGTCTCGCGCTGCTTCTGCCCGGCGGCGAAACCGTCCATCGACCGCCCCAGGGCCAGCACCCGACCCATGCGGTTGATGTCGGAATGGTAGTCGAGATATTCCTCGTTGAAGCGGATACCCGAGGACATGGCAAGCACATCGCGGATGGTCGCACCCTCATAGGCCGATCCGCGCAGCGCGGGCACCGCGTCCGTCACCTGCACCTCCGGCCCCGGCACGGACCCTTCTTCAAGCAGCATGCCATACAGCAGCGACAGCACGCTCTTGGCCACTGACCACGAGATGCGCAGATCATCCTGTGCGGTGCCCAGCCGATACTCCTCGGCCACGATCTCGCCATCGCGCAGCACGACATAGGCCGTGACATTGCGCGCCTGCAGCCAGTCGTCAAAGCCCTCGGGAAGCGCCACATCCGGGCCGCGCGGGAGCGGCACCGGCGTTCCGGCCTGCATGGGGCGATGCAGGAACATGCGCTCCATGGACGAGAAATTCGCCACGATCCGGTCTTGCGCAAAGAGGTTGTTCACGGCCATCAGGCGCGTGATCTCCTCGCGCTTCCAGACGCCGAGTGCAACCGCCAGCACCACCAGTACCAGCACACCCCGGATCAGCCATCCGAATGCCCTGCGCATGTTCCGCCCTCCCGCACGTTTTGCGTGCCAGCATGCAGTGGCCGGGGCGGATGGTGCAAGCGTGACGTGGCACCCCTCAGCGCGGCAGGCGCGCGGCCACCAGCGCCTGCGCCTGCGCCACGGCCTCGGAAATGCTCAGTTCGGTCGTGTCCAGCAGCACGGCATCCCCGGCCGGACGCAGCGGCGCATCGGCACGGCCCATGTCGCGGGCATCGCGCGCGCGCACCTGCGCCAGAACCTCGTCGTAACTACCCGTACCTGCCTCCTGCCAGCGGCGTTGCGCACGGGTCTCGGGGCTGGCGGTGACAAAGAGCTTCACCTCGGCCTCGGGGCAGATCACCGTGCCGATATCGCGCCCGTCCAGCACGGCCCCCCCCTCGCGGCGGGCGAAATCGCGCTGGAAGTCAGTCAGCGCCGCGCGCACTTCGGGCAGGGCGGCGACGCGGCTTGCGGCCTCGCCGGCCTCGAGCGTGCGCAGGTCGTCGCGCGCAAGGTCCGCAGCACTCAGGCCCCGCGCCGCCGCGACCGGATCGCCGGCCTTCATGGCCACCGCACGATACAGCAGCCCGGTATCGAGATGGGCAAGGCCGAAATGCGCCGCCAGAGCGCGGCTGATCGTCCCCTTGCCCGAGGCCGCCGGACCATCGATCGCGACCGTGAATCGCATCAATTACCACTCCCTGCCTGTCGCCATGCGGCCCATTGCCCCCGGATGACAAGAAATCGTCTCGCGCGGCATGTCTTTCCGGCCTACCTGCCCTATATTGGAAGGGCAAGACACCAGACCGATAAAGGACCCGTGCGAAATGCGAAACCCCTTCCGTGTGGCAATGCTGACGGCATGCCTGGGTGCAGTCGGCCTGCCGGTTCTTGCGCAGGAGCGCGCGCTGTCCTTCTCGCTGACCGGTGGAGCGGCGTTCGCGCCGGCCTATTTCGGGGCGTCGCATTACCGCGTCAGCCCGATGGGGCGGTTCAGCTTTTCGGGGCTGAGTTTCGGGCCAGCGCAGTTCGGCAGCACGGACGGACCGGTGCAATTCGCGCCCGGCGCGGGGCTGCGCGGCGCCTTTCGCTACATCCCCGAGCGCCGGGGCCGCAATGAACTGGCCGGGATGGACCGTGTCGGCGCGGCGGTCGAACTGGGCCTGGGGCTGCATTATACGGCAGAGTCATGGCAGGTCTTTGCCGACCTGCGCTATGGCGCGCTCGGCCATCGCGCCTTGGCGGGCGAGATCGGGGCCAATGCGATCTATCGCGGGCCGGACGGGCTGGTGCTGCATGCCGGGCCGCGCGCCGAATTCGGTGACAGACGCTTTGCCCAGACCTATTTCGGCGTGACGGCGGCAGAATCGACGGCTTCGGGTCTGGCCCCCTTTTCCGCCGGGGCCGGGGTCCATTCGCTGGGCTTCGAGGTCGGAGCGTATCAGGCGCTCTCGGCCGACTGGGGCGTGACCGGAAGCCTGCGCCTTGACCGGCTGCGCGGCGACGCCGCCGCGTCGCCCATCGTCCAGCAGGGCCGGCGCGACCAGTTCAGCGCTGAAATCGGTCTGACGCGGCATTTCAACCTGCGGTTCTGAGGCCACGCGCCTGCCCGCCACAATCTGACCGCCCCGCCAAAGGCGCCGCCGCCGCGCAAGCGATATTTACCACGGTGGCGTTTCCTGCAAGATTGCGCCCATGTTCGAGCCTGTCGAGTTACCTTTCTGGACGCTTCTGCTGATCCTTGGCTTTGCTGCGGTCACCTTCGCGTCGCATTTCCTGTTTCCTTCGGTGCGCTGGTTCTTCCGCCGACGGATGGAGCGCGCGATCGCCAGGCTCAACACCCGCCTGGAACGGCCGATCGAACCCTTCAAGATCATGCGCCGCGAGGATCAGGTCACGCGCCTCGTCTATGACCCGCTGGTGATGGAAGCCGTGCGCAACCATGCCCGCGACGAAGGCGTGCCGCCCAATGTCGCCTTCGAGAAGGCCCGCTCCTATGCGCGCGAGATCGTGCCGGGCTTTTCCACCGCCACCTATTTCGGATTTGCCATCAAGCTGGCGCAACGACTCAGCCAAGGGCTCTACAAGGTGCGGCTGGGCGGGGCGGACAGCGCGCATCTGGGCCGGATCGATCCGCAGGCCTCGGTGGTCTTTGTCATGAATCACCGCTCGAACATGGATTATGTGCTGATCACATGGCTTGCGTCGAAACATTCGGCGCTCAGCTATGCCGTGGGCGAATGGGCACGGGTCTGGCCGCTCAAGGCGCTGATCCGGGCAATGGGCGCCTATTTCATTCGGCGGCGCTATTCCAGCCCGCTCTATCGCGCGGTGCTTGCGCGCTATGTGCAGATGTCGATCCAGCAGGGCACCACCCAGGCGATCTTCCCCGAGGGCGGGCTGAGCCTGAACGGCGCCGTCGGTCCGGCGCGCAAGGGGCTGCTGCATTACATCGTGCGCGGCTTCAACCTGAACGCCGCGCAGGATGTCGTCTTCGTTCCGGTCGCGCTGAACTATGACCGTGTCCTTGAAGACCGGGTGCTGATCAGTGCGGGTCTGCAGGGCATCCGTCGCTTTCCGGTGCGGGTGCGCGTGGTGCTGGGCTTCACGCTGCGAATCCTGTGGCGGAAACTGTGGGGCCGCTTCACGCCTTTTGGCTATGCGGCCGTCTGCTACGGCGCGCCACTGTCGCTGCGCAAATTCCTGACCGAAGCCGCTGACGCCAGCACCGAAACCCTGGCCGAGGCGCTGATGGAGAGGATTCGCGCCGCCGTCCCGATCCTGCCCGTGCCGCTGGCAGCCGCAGCGCTGGCCCGCTGCGGCGGGCGCGCCTCGAATGTGGAACTGGCCCGCGCGGCAGCCGGATTGCGCGAAACCCTGGCGCAGCGGCAGGCCTGGATGCACCTGGCGCCCGATACGTCGGACGATGCGCTCCAGGCCGGGCTGGATGCGCTTGCCCTGCGCGGAATCATCCGCCGATCAGGCGATCTGGTCGAAACATTGCCGGGCGAGGAGAGCGTGCTCGGATTCTATGCAGCCTCAGCGCTGCAACGCTGTGATTCGGGGCACGGAATAGCCGAACCGGGCCGTTTCGACCTCGATGAGCCAGAAAAGTCGCAAAACTGACGACATAAAATTACAAATACCGATCATTTCGGGTTGCATTGTTGCGTAGCCAAATTTATCCATGCTGCAAGCGCCGCATGAAATTCTGCATCGCAGAAAGTCATGCGGCCCCGGAAAAAAAGCATGGAGACGGAAATGGCTCTCGATACGCAAGACCGCATCGCCCCTTACGAGGCCCCCGAGAAGGACCTCTACGAGATTGGCGAAATGCCGCCCCTGGGCTATGTGCCCCGCAAGATGTATGCTTGGACCATCCGGCGCGAGCGCCATGGCGAACCCGACACCGCGATGCAGGTCGAGGTGGTCGATGTGCCCGAACTCGACAGCCATGAGGTGCTGGTCCTCGTGATGGCCGCAGGCGTCAACTATAATGGAATCTGGGCCGGTCTGGGCCAGCCAATCTCGCCCTTCGACGTGCACAAGGCCCCTTTCCACATCGCAGGCTCGGATGCCTCGGGCATCGTCTGGGCGGTGGGCTCTGCCGTGAAGCGCTGGAAGGTCGGCGACGAGGTCGTGATCCACTGCAACCAGGACGATGGCGATGACGAGCATTGCAATGGCGGCGACCCGATGTATTCGCCCAGCCAGCGCATCTGGGGCTACGAGACGCCCGATGGCAGCTTCGCGCAATTCACCAATGTGCAGGCCCAGCAACTCATGCCGCGCCCCAGGCACCTGACATGGGAGGAAGCAGCCTGCTACACGCTGACGCTGGCCACCGCCTATCGCATGCTGTTCGGTCATGAACCCCATGACCTGAAACCCGGGCAGAACGTGCTGGTCTGGGGCGCATCGGGGGGCCTGGGTTCCTATGCGATCCAGCTTGCCAATACGGCAGGGGCCAATGCGATCGGTGTCATCTCGGACGAGAGCAAGCGCCAGTTCGTGATGGATCAGGGCGCCAAGGGCGTGATCAACCGCAAGGAATTCAACTGCTGGGGCCAGCTGCCCAAGGTCAATACGCCCGAATACAACGAGTGGCTGAAAGAGGCGCGCAAATTCGGCAAGGCGATCTGGGACATCACCGGCAAGGGTGTCAATGTGGACATGGTGTTCGAGCATCCCGGCGAGGCGACCTTCCCGGTCTCCGCGCTGGTGTGCAAGAAGGGCGGCATGGTGGTGATCTGTGCCGGAACCTCGGGGTTCAACTGCACCTTCGACGTGCGCTACATGTGGATGCACCAGAAACGCCTGCAGGGGTCGCATTTCGCCCATCTGGCGCAGGCCTCGGCCGCCAACAAGCTGATGATCGAGCGCCGCCTCGACCCCTGCATGTCCGAAGTCTTCCCCTGGGAAGAGATCCCGGCCGCGCACATGAAGATGTATCGCAACGAGCACAAGCCCGGCAACATGGCCGTCCTGGTGCAATCCCCCCGCACCGGCCTGCGCACCTTCGAGGACGCGCTCGAAGCCGGACGCCAGCGCTGAGCCACGGCACAGCTGCGCCGCGCGGCTTCTTGCCGGGCGGCGCGTTTCTGCGGTCTGCGTAAATGGTTTCGTAAGCCCGAAACGGATAGACTCCCTTCATGCGGCCCATGATCTGGTGGGCCGGGAAGGAGCATCGCGGACCGTGTCGCATGTCTGGTTGATCCAGTCCCTCGCCGAATTGCGGGACCATGCCGTCGATTCGGGTCTGACGCGGCTGGCCGAACATCTCGACGAATCAATCAGGCTCGCGCATCTCGAGATTGCCGCGCTGGAAGACCCGCAGCATGCGCGCGCGCCAGCCCACACCCATGGCGATGACCTGATGCAGGACCCGAAGTAAGCCGACCAGGCCCCGGCCCTGGCACTGGCCCGGTCGGGACTGCGCAGCACACCCGGATGATCACACGACCACTGATGGACAGGAGCCGCAGGGACGTCACGCGAAAGCCGGTCAGTCGCGCTGCTCGGCCGATTGGCACAGCACGGAGTCCCGCACCGACTTCGCCAGCGCCCTGCATGGCCGGGCGCCACACAAACTCGAGCCGATCGCGGTTCCGCCGGACCCCGCACAGCACAAGGGAACGCAACGCGCCCCCCGCCCGCCACCCTGCCCCGGCAGGACCCGAACGCAGGGGCACCAGCGCATTCCGGCGCAGACCAACAGACCCGGCAGGGCACCCCCCGCACCGCACCCGCCGGGCGACCGACCTCTCGCCCGCACCCCCGCAGCCGCAGCGCGCGGTCCGCGCCCTGGCCCGCTCCCGGTCGGGGCCATTTTTTCCGCCTTGTGGAACGGAAGGCCCTGCCCCCTGCCGACAGGATCGACTAACCTGCCCCCATGTCCGAGAGCGCCCTTACATTTTCCGACGATCAGGCCACGGCTTGGGACAGTATCGCCGCCTTGCTGACACAGGCCGGAGTGGACCTGACCGAAGGCACCTGCCGTCCGGCCGACCCGCAGTCGGGCCAGATGACACTCGCCGTGATGGGCAAGGCCGGCTCGGGCAAGACCATGTTGCTGGCAGGCCTCACCCGCGCGCTGGTCGAGGTCGGGGTCGAGCTTGTCTCGGGCGACTATGAAAGCCGCAGGCGGCGCGACCGGCGCAGCCTTGCGGTGCTGGCCCCCACCAACAAGGCCGCCTCGGTGCTGCGCACGCGCGGCGTGCCTGCCACGACGATCCACCGCATCCTCTACACGCCGGTCTATGACCCGGAATACGAGAAGATCGCCGAATGGCTGAGCGGCAACCTGCCCCGCCCGCGCATCGAGGGGCTGACCGATACAGCGCTCGACCGGGCTCAGGCCTTCTACGAGCAGGTCAGGTCCATCCCAGGGGCGCTGGCGGCGGCCGGGCTGCGCGGGGCGGATTTCATCACTGGCTGGAAACGGCGCGACGACCCGCTCGATATCGGCTTTGTCGATGAAAGCTCGATGCTCGATGCGCGCCAGCTTGACGATCTGCGCGAACTGTTCTCCACCCTCGTGCTGTTCGGCGACCCGGCCCAGCTTGCCCCCGTCGGCCAGTCGGGCGAAATGGTCTTCGACCGACTGCCCGAACCGGCCCGGCTCAGCCTCTCGCGCATCCACCGCCAGGCCCGGGACAATCCGATTCTCGACCTTGCGCACGCGCTTGCCGACCCGGAGCTCGGCTTCGAGACCTTCGAGCAGCGCCTGGTCGAGGCCGCCGCCCGTGACGACCGCGTGGTGCTGGCCGAACGCGTGGACAGCGACCTGATGGCGCGCTCGCCCGTGCTGGTGTGGCGCAACGCGACGCGGCTGCGTCTCATCAACGCCTTCCGCGCTGCCCACCATGCCCCCCAGACCGAACTCCTGCCCGGAGAGCCGCTGATCTGCGACGGGCTGGAACTGCCCCTCAAACACCGCAAGAAACGAATCGACCTCGAGGCCCGCGGGCTCATCAAGGGCGCGCAGGTCGTCTATCTCGGCCCCGGCCGCCGCCCCGGTTTCTCGCGGCTGCACATCTTCGGGGCGGACGAGCCGCAGATATCGGTGGCCTCCATCATCAAGATCGAGACCGACCCCGAGGAAGAACCCTTCATCCCCTATGCGGCGACCATGGGCGCCGCCTTTGTCCATGGCGCCGCCTGCACCATCCACAAGGCGCAGGGATCGCAATGGGCCGATGTGCAGGTCTTCGCGCCCGATCTCTACGCTGCTGCGCGTTCAGGGCGCAGCGAGGCGGGGATCGCCCTCTGGAAGCGTCTGGCCTATGTTGCCATCACCCGTGCCGAACACCGGCTGCACTGGGTGATCCGCAATCGCCTTGCCCGACCACGCGCACCGCTGACCACCGACGATCTCGCCATCGCCCCCGCACCGCTCGCCCTCGCCCCTGACACCTGTCCCTGATCCGCTCCCGCGCGCAGGCGCCCAGTGACGGATTTCAGGGCGTTTGATACCGGCTGATTTTTTCAATGGGTTGTGAAGGTGCGATTTCACGGACTTTGATACCTTTTGGCCTGTTTTCGGGCGAAAGTGCCTGATCAGCGCGCGCGGTGCTGAAAATTATCCAAAGATTTCAATGAGCGCTTGCGGGGCATAAGCCGGGTGAGTGACCAGACGGGAAGATTGAACCCGTGCCGATCGAGACAGCAATGGCCGTGCTGCGGCGGGAAATGATACGCTACAACGCAGAAATCGGACGGCGCGCGCAAGGGGCGCGGGGCCGGTCCTATGATCAGGTCTTTGAAGACCAGATGCAGCACCGGACACGGCGGCAACCGACCTTGCGTCAGCTTTACCTGTCAGGTTTGGTCTGGAAGCCGGTTGCGGTTGATCACCGGGGCCGCGTCATGGTGAATGGCTGGACCTATGGCGGGCATCCACCCCGATCATGTGGTGTTCGGGCTTCTGGCCGCTGGCTTCACGACGCCATGTTATGACGGTCAGAATTTCTTCGACACGGAACACCCTGTGGTCGATGAAAATGGCCCTGTCGAGGGCGCAGACGGGCGCAATTATCGCCTTGTCAGCAACATGAATGTTCCCGCCGAAAACCCCGGCCCAGCATGGTATCTTCTGGACACGTCGCGCCCGATCAGGTCGATCATCTGGCAAGAGCGCGAGAACTACGAGTTTCAGGCCGTAACCAGCCCGACCGATGACCAAGTCTTCATGACAGACAAGTATCTCTACGGCGTGCGCGCCCGCGTGAATGCCGGGTTCGGCCTGTGGCAGATGGCCTATGCCAGCCGCGCGCCGCTGAACAAGGCGAACTACGAGGCCGCGCGCACCGCGATGCAGCGCCAAGTCTTCGACAAGGGCCGCCCGCTGGGTATCAAGCCCACGGTTCTGGTTGTGCCACCGGAACTGGAAGGCGCGGCCATGCGCCTGTTGAACACCGAACATGTGGACGGCGGGAACTCGAACGAATGGAAGGGCACGGCGAAACCGATTGTCACGCCTTTCCTTCAGGCCGCTTAACCGCAACCGAATACCCGCCTGAGCGAGTTCATCACCAGCGCCGGTTCCGTGGTCCCTGACATTGTGAAGTAGGGGCCGCGATAAGGCGGGGGCGGGGCTGCACGCCCCCGCCGATTTCAGTAAAAGGGCCGCGAACATGCCTGATCTGAATATCGCGCTCGTCCTGAAGCTCGTCGACCAGGCAACCGCTCCTGCCCGTGCGGCAATGCAGAATATTCAGGGGGCGGCAGAAGCGGCGCAAAGGTTCGGCGGGCAGCAAATGGCACAGGGCCGCGCGATGGTCGAAACTTCGCAACGGCAAACAGCGGCGCTTCGCGGTTCGACCTTGGCGACAGTCGCCATGGGTACGGGGCTGGTTGGCCTTATGAAGCCGTCAATCGATCTTCAGGCGAAGATGTCGGAAGTGGCAGCAGTGACCCAGGCAAACGACGAACAGCAACAGGCACTGCGCGCAACAGCCCGGCAGCTTGGCCGAGATACCAAGTTTTCTGCACTCGAAGCCGCTGAGAGCATGAAGGCGCTGGGCATGGCCGGGTTCAGCACGGAACGGATCATTGCCGCCATGCCCAACGTGCTGAACCTTGCAGCGGCTGGTGGTGCAAGCCTTGGCGATACGGCAGCCTATTCCAGTAACATGCTCAACGCCTTTGGCCTGTCGGCGGAGCAAATGGGGCGCGTGGGCGATGTCCTGGTCAACACGTTCTCCAGCTCGGACACCGATCTGCACAAGCTTGCCGCTGCGATGTCCCATGCCGCCCCGGTTGCGCGCTCGATGGGGCTGGAGATCGAGGCCGTTGCCGGGATGGTTGGCACGCTTGGAGATGCCGGCATTTCTGGCGAACGTGCCGGGACCGCATTGCGGGCCATGATGTCGCGTCTCGCATCACCGTCTACAGAGGCACGGCGGGCACTTGATGAACTGAATGTGTCGGTGACTGACGCAGATGGAAACATGCGCCCGATGCCAGAACTTCTGGCAGAGATGCAGCAGAACATGGAGGGCATGGGCAACGCGGCGCGCAGTGAGATGCG
>SKYA01000100.1 GCA_007128135.1 Paracoccaceae bacterium
AGCTGCGCGTGTGCGACACCCAAGGGCGCGACCTGGCCCATGACACCTTTCGCCCTTGCTTTCACGCCTCCTGCCACGACGGCATCTGGATGCTGGGGGATGAACCTCAGCCTGCTGCCAGCAACCCGGGAAGTGCCGTCAGATCGTCCAGAATATGTGCGGGCCGTCCGTGCAGCCGGTCCATCGGCGCGCCCTCGCGGTTGACCCAGATCGTCTGAAAGCCAAAGGCCGCCGCCGCGCAGGCGTCCCATCCATTCGACGAGACAAAGACAACCTCGGCGGGTCGGGTGCCGAAACGGGCGCCGACCATCTCATAGACCGCGCGATGCGGCTTGAACACGCCGACATCCTCGACCGAAAGGATGGCATCGAGCAACCCGGCGATCCCCGCCGAGCGCGCGGCTGCGTCCAGCATCACCGGCGCACCGTTCGACAGGATGGCCAGTTGCAGACCTTGCGCCTTCAGTTGCGGCAGAACCTCGGGCACCTCGGTGAAGGCCGCCAGTTCATGGTAGAGATCCAGCAGCCGCTTTCGCAGCGCCGGGCTTTCCAGCCCTTCAGCCTCCATCGCCCAGTCGAGCGCATCCTGCGTGACCTGCCAGAAATCGACATGCGCCCCGGCAACGGCGCGCAACCAGGTGTATTCCAGCTGCTTGCGCCGCCAATGGGCCGACAGTGCCGGCCATCGCGCCGCCCAATCCTCGGCGCTGGGCTCTGTCGCAGCGGCTCGGGCCGCAGCCGCCACGTCGAAGAGCGTGCCATAGGCATCGAAGACGCAGAGCCGTATGCCCGTTGTTCCCGAGGCTTCAGGCATCTTCGGTCACGGCATGGGGCTGGAAGGGCGCATCGACCTCGGTGCCAGCCAGATGGTTGGTCATGTTGGAAAAGGTCTTGCAAGCGATCGCCAGAACCACCGCCAGCGCGTGCCGAGACCTGTAGCCGGCAGCGAGGAAGTCATCCACGGCGGGTTTGTCCGGGTTGCCACGCGTCTCGACCATTGCGGCGACAAATTGCGCCACGGCGTCGAGCTTCGCGTCAGGCAGCGCGCGGCCTTCGCGCAGGGCGGCAAGGCTGGCGGCGGAAACGTCCGATTTCCTGTCGGCGATCATCGAATGCGCCGCCATGCAGTAGGAACAGCCGTTGATGCGGCTGATGGTCAGAAAGACCACCTCCTGCTCTGCCGGGGTGAAGCTGCTGGTGGCGCGAAAGGCGTCATAGCTGCGCATGTAGCCACCCAGCACCGCCGGGTCGTTGGCCATGTAGCCATACATGTTCGGCACGAAGCCAAGGCGGGCCTTGGCTGCCGTCAGCATCTCTGCCGCTTCGGGGACAGCGGAGTCGATGGTTTTCAGCTCGATCTCGATCAGGGGTTCGCGGTTCATCTCGGTTGCCTCCATGTTATAAGAACATTCGTTTCATAAATTGATCCGCAACGCAATCGGGTATACTTGCAGAACGATATGTTCAGAAACCGGTGATCCCGTGACCCAGACCTGCCCGCCCAACCGTTCACGCGGCCGACCGCGCGGCTTCGACCCGGTCCTTGCGATCGAGACCGCGATGAAGGTTTTCTGGGCCGGGGGCTTTGACGGTGCCTCGGTTGACACGCTCGCCCGTGAAACGGGGATGCCGAGAGCCACGATTTACAAACTCTATGGCGACAAGGAGGGTCTGTTTCTTGCCGCGATCAGCCATTATGCCGAGACCCGCGCGGCGCAAGTCGCCGCCGCGCTGGGACCAAGCGGAACGCTGCGAGATGACCTGGCCAGGTTCTTTGCGGCCGTCATCGACCTTGCCCTGTCGGTGCCCGGGGCCCACGGCTGCCTGATCTCCTGCGTTCTGGCCGATGTTGCCGGAGCCAACCCGCGCTTTCGCGCTGAACTCGACCGCCGCTTTCTGGCGCTGGAGGCGCGCGTCCTCGACCGGCTTGACATTGAAGCCCCCAAAGGCGGCCAGAACATGCCCCGCGCCGTGCTAATCGCCTCGATCGCGCGCGGGCTGATGCTGCGCGCCCGCGCAGGTGCGGATCGGCCGCTGCTGGAGCAGGTCGCCGCCGATGCCGTGACCTTGCTGGCCCCCGCATCTCGCGCGCCGCGTCACTGACCTTCGCCCGCCGCCTGCCTGCTGAAAGCCGCCACAGGTCCGTGTCGCGGAACCTGCACCACATCCCGGGGTCATCTGCATCCGGATCTTGTTGCGCCTGCTCCCAGCGCCTTCGATCGACCGGTGCATGAAAGTGCTGAGCAATGTCACCGGCAGGATGGCGAACAGCCGCTCGTCCGAGAAACCGGCACATAGGTCGTCAATGCGTCTGGCGCACCGACCGATCCCGTCTCGGGCGTCAGTTTGTGCAAAGGCCAGCACCGGGCGCATCCGGTCCGCTAAGCCCAGATGATTCAGGCAGATATCGACATCTCCGAAAAGGCCTTCGCCCATCCCCGGGCGCAGGCGCGGGCGCGGTGCGCCAAGGCGTAATAGTTGCGGCCCTTGTCGGATCGCCAGCCCGATTGCGGCCACGGGCTGCTTTGGCCCGCCCGACAGGTTCCTGGGCAGATAGTCCATACGCTCGCCCAGCCCCACCAGACCCGGCATGTGACCCGCCGTGCGCAGGAATTCCGCCGGATTGTCCCAGCAGAATCTTCAGGCTGCCCCGCGCCACGGTCCGGCTGACATCGAAGACCGCCTGCTTTCGCGCCGCGCAATGGCGAAGCCAATCGTCCGGACCGGGATACAATCAATGATGCAGGCATCCGGCGCCCGAAAACCCGGGCGTCAAACCAAGGGCACCGACAAGGATGATGAATGTCGCAGCGCAGATCCGCTCAGGCAGGGCAGCGCTGAAACGCTTGCACAGGTCCGCGCACGCATCATGAGGTGACGAGCCTTGCGATGAACAGGATCGCAAGGGCGAACCCACCCAATCCGATGGCGGCCAGCAGACCATCGCGCACCAGAAGCGCCGCGGCGAGGATCGTCACGACCAAGGCCAGCATCGTCGCCGAGAACGGCACCAGTTCCAGAAACGGCATGGCCAGGCCGCAGGCGACACATGTGATCAGCGCCAACGGTCTGCCAGGGAATGCGAAGAACCAGTTCGCCCGCGCCACTGATCTGCGGTCGATGAACCTTGCTGATCGGTCGAGCCGGTCCAGTGCCCGCAGCAGCCTGTCGGCAGACAGGTGGCGGCGCAGCACGAAGGCCGGAAACCAGATCGTCTGACGGCCCAGAAGGATCTGGAGCGCGACGAGCGCAATGGTCAGACCGCCAAGTGATGACAGGCCCGGAATGCCGCTGAGGGGTGTCACAAGGATCAGCGCGGGCAGCAGCAGCAGGACGGGCTGCACGGTCGGGTCCATCGCCCGCACGAGAGTGTCAATGGTCACGGACGGACCGGTTATCGCACCGCGCGTCCGCTCCAGTATGTCCTGCACTGGCCGCTCGAGGGGCAATTCACGGGCGAGGTCCTTGTCGATTGAGCCAGAAAAAATGCAATACCGCACGGTCACGGCCGCGCCGGTCGAGCAAGGATCGCGCGGCTGATGGTCATGAGGTAGTCCCAGTCATCGATCTCCGCGGTGGTGACCCTTGTCTTCATGTCGATATGCAGAAACGAATGGCCATGAACGAAGGACCACAGCATGTAGGCGCGCCGCTGGACGTCCCGATCGCCAAGCGGCAGGTCCAGACAGGCGGCGACGGCCTGGACAACGACGCCGAAGCAGCTTTCGCCCTTGGCCAGCAGGTCGGGGGCGTTCTCGTGCCCTTCGGTCAACCCGAACACGAGCCGGAAGACGCCGGGCTCTCCCTTTGCAAAATCGACATAGGCCTGTCCGACCGCCGCCATCGCCTCCAGCGAACCGACGGGATAGGCTGCGGCGGCTGCCTCCATGCCGGCAAACAGGCGGTCCATTGCTTCGCTGACCACACCGCGCAGGATTTCGTGGCGATCCCTGAAATGCTTGTAGGGCGCGGCCGAACTGACCCCTGCGCGCCGCGCCGCCTCGGACACGGAAAACCCGTCCGGGCCATACGTCTCGACCAGGTCCCGGACAGCCGCGACCAGTTGCGCGCGCAGGTCGCCGTGGTGATAGGCGGCCTTGGGCGTCACGCCCGGCACTGGGGAGTTTATGTCATCGGCCATCCTGTTCGTGTTTTCCCGGTCGCATGAGGGGCAGTTACTTTGCACGAGAATAAGTTAGCACTTCTTACTTGGATTGACAAGCGCAGGTTTGGCCAGTCGCGTCAAGCATCATGCGAAGACTGGGCGACAACCCCGAATGACACCGCCCGGGGCTGGCGGTTGCCCGAAGTTGTCTGCAGAAGAATTCCAGCCTGCGGCGCGAATGTCAGCAATCCTCACATTTCACTTGCCAGAGCGCGTATCGCAAACCTATGCACTATCCCCTGACTTTGCCGACAATCCAAGGGCATGACCGGCCGTGCGAAATCCGGTTTTCAGACAGTCCTGCGCCGGGCTGTCACGCTGAGCCTGACCCTTGCGATCCTTCCCGTCCATCCCTTCGGGATCAGCGCGATCACCGGTGCGATCAGCTCCGTCGGCGTGTCGATGAATGCCTCATTGACAGTCCTGTCGGGCATGCATGGGGAGGCGCGAGCATGCCCGCAATGCGAGGGTGCATGACGACGACCGATTGGCAAAGATTAGCCGGACCGTGCGCCGCATGATCGCGGCGGAAACGACTGGTCGGGTCTGCTTCGGCGTCGAACCGAACCCCGCCTGTGTCGACCTGGCCATTGCGCTCCTGCACGCACTGCAGTCGAAGTTGAACTGCTGGTCGAAACCGGCGAGCGCTTCGCGACCCTCAGGGCCAGGACGCGACACACATGTCTCCGCACCTGCCTCGTATCCTGCGTGCAGCTCTGATAGCACGGACAGGTCAAGACCTGCTCCGGAGCACATATGCGTAGTCTCGCCACTCTGAATGCACGCGAAACGCCCCTTGCGATCGCCACAATCTGTGCAGGCGTGGCATTCCTGGTGGCCAACGATGCAATCGCCAAGCTCTTGACCGATCGCTATGCGCCGATCCAGATCGTGTTCCTGCGCAACCTGATCGCCGTGCCAATCATCACCGTCATCATCTTGACGGTCTTTGGTTCCGTCAGTCTGCGCACGGGGCATCTGCGCCTGCACGCGCTGCGCGGGGCGCTGATGGTCACCGGTGCATGGCTCTACTTTACCGCCCTGATCCATATGCCGCTGGCCGAGGCGACAGCGCTGGTGTTCTCGGCCCCGATCTTCATCACGGCGCTGTCCGTACCCTTGTTGGGCGAACATGTCGGCTGGCGGCGCTGGGGCGCGGTCCTGCTGGGATTCATTGGTGTTCTGGTGATCGTGCGCCCCGGCAGTGCCGCGTTTCAACTGGCGGCCCTGTTACCGGTCGGGACCGCGCTGTGCTATGCACTCTTCATGATCACTGCGCGCTGGATCAATCGGGCCGAGCGGCTCTGGACCATGATGCTGTTTGCGATGCTGTTTCCAATGATCTATGCCGCACCCTTTGCGATTGCCGGCTGGGCACCCGTGGAAGCGAGCGACATCGTGCTGTTTGTCGCCCTCGCGGTCTTTGGCAGTCTCGGGCTTGCGCTGATCGGTCAGGCCTTCCGCATGGCACCTGCCGCCATCGTCGCGCCGTTCGATTACACGGCCCTGATATGGGCCACCGGACTCGGCTGGCTGATCTGGGGCGATGTGCCGATGGTGTGGACCATCCTGGGCGCGGCCATTATCGTAGCAAGCGGGATCATCATCATTCTGCGCGAGTCGACCCACTCTTCGATCTCGGACGGCGGAAGGTCATAGGCCTGACTGACCTCTGCCACCGTCGTCCTGCCCTGCTTGATCTCGACCATTACTGCCGTCTTGCGATCTGCCGTCCACCGCTTGATATTCGCGTCCATCGTGGCACTCATCGCTATCGTCGTCTTGTCGCATGAACAGGTCTTCAGTGGGTCGACACACCGGGGCAAAGCGACCCACGCGGGTTCCTGGGCTCCGCCACGGGGTCGGAGAAGGGGATCCGTGCCGAAGCGGCAATTGCGCGGTCGAACACGCCTTCAGGCAGCGCGACCCCTGGATTGCGGCGCAGCAAGGTCACGTTGTCGAGGTTGGCATCGGGCAGATCTGTACGCGCGGCGTCCTGACAGGCGTGGGAGCAATCGGTCTTCATGACCGAGCCTGGCGGCCCGACCAGGCGGACAGGCCCCCTCACCGTGTCCTTCAGCCGCGACCAGCATCGACAACACGGTTGCCGGTTTGCGCCGGAAGCCCGGGAAAGCCGACCTTGCCGTGATGGGTGATCCTGTCCAGCAGGATGTGGTGGAAGCGGTTGAACTCAGCGGCCGGAGCTTCGTTTCAGAACTGGACGAACTCCGAAACTCCCGCAGACCAGGGCGACTCCGTGTCTGTGCCATGTCGTTTCGCCTCCATTCCGCTGCCGCTCTCAGGACTTCGTGCAAGAGCAGGTCGGGGCCCTCTTTGCAGGTACGGTGATCGCAGATCGGCGCGCGTTGGCACGCCGAAACAGCAGACCCTAGTGATTGCGTTGCCTGCATGAAGCCGGCGGCGCCCGGAGCGGATGCACATCCTGACCGCGCACGGAACCCGCAGCCCGTCGGGCACCGGTCATTCAATGAACCGCGCCCTAATCGCGTCCAGTGCAGCGTCATCCAGACCCAGCGCCCGGGTTGCATAGGCACCGGTGCCGCCAAACTGTTCGTCGATCGTGTCGAACATTCCCAGGAGATATTCCGGCCGGCAGGTCGATATGGCATCTATCAGATGCGGCACGATGCGACCCAACCCGGCAGCCCTCGTCCTTGCGCCGAGCTTCGCGTCCAGAGCGGCACGCGCGGCGTTGCTTTTCAGATAGTCCTCCAAGAT
>SKYA01000036.1 GCA_007128135.1 Paracoccaceae bacterium
AGAAGAGTGCAACCATCAGGATGATCAATGTGGACAAAAACCCCACCGCCCAGATGAGCGAGCGCCAGGGGTTCAGCCCATAAGCATAGGCCGGGATGTAGAGGATGCGCGCGCCGAGATAGGCAAAGGCGCAGGTGGCGGTCATGGCGTTCGACTGGCCCGAGACACTGATGACCGTGGCGGCGATGCCAAACAGGATCAGCCCCTCGAAATGGTTGTTGAGCGCGCGTTGCAGCCGGGCGGTGCGCTTCGACAGGGGCTTGTCGGGGGCGTGGTCGCGAGAGCCGCCAGTGTAGCGCGTACCCAGTTCCAGATTGGCCGGGAGCGCGAAGAGCATGTACTGCAAGGCTTGCAGGAGGGCTGCGAGGGTGAGGGCGGTCAGTTCGGGGGTCATTGCAGTTTTGCACTCGCTATCAGGGTCGAGACACCAAAGCCGAATGCGGACAATGGAGCGATAGCCAAAACCAAATTTGTTGGTATCACCTTTGTGTCGAGCCAAGCGCGGAAGTGACTTTGAAAATTCAAAGCCGTGTAGGCATATGAAATCACCAAGGCCAACATCACTGACACGATCCCGAACGGAAGGGCGTACACCGCTCGCTTCAGGCCCTCGATTTGAAAGATCACCAAGGCATCAGCATGTGCCGCCGCCATGTAAGCGAGCAGCACAGCAAAAGCACCGCCATTCAGCAGAATAAGAGAGCGCACAAACGCCAGACCGAGTTCGTGCGCTCCTTTGATCCGAGCTAATTCAGGGTCTTCCGGCAACGTACCATTCCATTATGCAGCAGACACGCGCTTCGGGCATGACTGATCTCTGTGACGGGCTTGTTCATTACAAATCCATCAGCAACCGCCGCGGATCCTCCAGCGCCTCCTTCACGCGCACGAGGAAGGTCACCGCGCCCTTGCCATCCACGATCCGGTGATCGTAGCTCAGCGCCAGATACATCATCGGGCGGGCGACGATCTGGCCTTTGACGACCATCGGGCGTTCCTGGATCTTGTGCATGCCGAGGATCCCCGATTGCGGCGGATTCAGGATGGGCGAGGACATCAGCGAGCCGTAAACCCCGCCATTCGAGATGGTGAATGACCCGCCCTGCATCTCGGCCATGGTCAGCTTGCCATCGCGGGCGCGCGCGCCGAAATCGCCGATGCGCTTCTCGATCTCGGCAAAGCCCATGGTATGGGCATCGCGCAACACCGGCACGACCAGCCCCGAAGGCGTGCCGACTGCGACCCCCATATGGACATAGTTCTTGTAGACGACATCAGTGCCGTCAATCTCGGCATTCACCTCGGGGACTTCCATCAGCGCATGGCAGCAGGCTTTGACGAAGAAGGACATGAAGCCCATCTTAACACCGTGCTTCTTCTCGAACTGGTCCTTGTAGGCGTTGCGCAGCTCCATCACCGCGCCCATATCGGCCTCGTTATAGGTGGTCAGCATCGCCGCCGTGTTCTGCGCCTCCTTCAGGCGGCGCGCGATGGTCTGGCGCAGGCGGGTCATCTTGACCCGTTCCTCGCGGGCGGCGTCATCAGCCGGGACCGGGGCGCGCGGCGCCGGTGCCGGGGCAGGCGCGGGTGCAGAGGGGGCAGCATGGGCCGGGGCAGCGCCGGCCACCTGCACGTCTTCCTTCATGATGCGCCCGTCGCGGCCCGTGCCGGTCACCTGATCGCGGCTCAGGCCCTTCTCGGCCATCAGTTTCTTGGCCGAGGGCGCATCCTCGACATCGCGCCCGTCGCCGGACGGGGCCGGCGTGTCGGAGGACGCTGCGGCCTGTGGTGTCTCATCGGCACTGCCCGAGATCACCGCGAGCCTGCCGCCTGCGGCGACGGTCGTGCCCTCTTCGGCCAGGATCTGGGCAAGCACGCCCGCTGCGGGGGATGGCACTTCGACCGAAACCTTGTCGGTTTCCAGTTCACACAGCATCTCGTCAACCGCGACCCGATCGCCGGGCTTCTTGAACCAGCTTGCCACCGTGGCCTCGGAGACTGACTCGCCCAGTGCCGGGACCATCACATCGACCCGTTCGGCGCTGCCCTTTCCGCTGGCGGGTTTCGCCGCCGGTTCGGGCGCGGATGACGGCTCTGCCGCAGCGCCCGGTTCGGAAATCATGGCCAGAAGCGCATCGACGCCGACGGTTTCACCTTCGGGCGCGACAATCTCGCCCATCGTGCCGGCGACAGGCGAGGGCACCTCGACCGTCACCTTGTCGGTTTCCAGCTCGCAGAGCATCTCATCGACCGCAACAGCATCGCCGGGCTTCTTGAACCAGGTCGCGACGGTGGCTTCGGTGACGCTCTCGCCCAGGGTGGGTACTCGAACTTCGGTGGACATGTTCTTGTTATCCCTCGATTGTCAGCGCTTCATCGACAAGCGCTTGTTGTTGTGCTTTGTGCTGGCTGGCAAGGCCCGTCGCGGGCGAGGCCGAGGCCGGGCGACCGATATAGCGGGCGCGTTTGCTCTTGCCTTTCAGCCGGCTCAGCACCCATTCGATATTGGGTTCGATGAAACTCCAGGCGCCCTGGTTCTTGGGCTCTTCCTGACACCAGATGATCTCGGCCTTGGGGAACCGCTCAAGCTCTTTCAACAGCGCCATGGCCGGGAAAGGATAGAACTGCTCGACCCGCATCAGGTAGATGTCATCGATCCCGCGTGCGTCGCGTTCTTCGAGCAGGTCGAAATAGACCTTGCCCGAACACATCACCACGCGCCTGATCGCCTTGTCGGCCTTGAGTTGCGTGTCGCTGTTGCCCTTCTGCGCATCATCCCAGAGCACCCGGTGGAAACTGGACCCTTCGGTGAAATCCCCGGCTTCCGAGATGCACAGCTTGTGGCGCAACAGGGATTTTGGCGTCATCAGCACCAGTGGCTTGCGGAAACTGCGATGGATCTGGCGGCGCAGGATGTGGAAATAGTTGGCGGGTGTCGAACAGTTGGCAACAATCCAGTTGTCCTGTGCGCATTGTTGCAGGAAGCGTTCCAGCCGGGCCGACGAATGCTCCGGCCCCTGCCCTTCGAACCCGTGCGGCAGCAGCATAACCAGCCCTGACATGCGCAGCCATTTGCTTTCGCCCGAAGAGATGAACTGATCGAACATGATCTGCGCGCCGTTGGCAAAATCGCCGAACTGCGCCTCCCACATCACCAGCGCGTTGGGTTCGGACAGCGAATAGCCATATTCAAACCCAAGCACGGCATATTCCGAGAGCATCGAGTCGATGACCTCGTAGCGGGCCTGGCCTTCCTTGATGTTGTTGAGCGGGTAATAGCGGTCTTCGGTCTGCTGGTCGATAAAGGCCGAATGGCGCTGCGAGAAGGTGCCGCGGGTCGAGTCCTGCCCGGCCAGTCGCACGGGGTATCCCTCGGTAACAAGGCTTCCGAAGGCCAGCGCCTCGGCGGTGGCCCAGTCGAAGCCCTTGCCGGAGGAGAACATCTCGGACTTGGCCTCGAGTTGACGCGCGACGGTCTTGTGGATGTTGAACCCTTCCGGGTAGCGCGTCAGCGCCACGCCGATTTCCTGCATGGTCTCGGTCGAGATAGCGGTCTGGCCGCGCTGATATTCCTCGCCCTCGCGATTGAGATGCGACCAGCGACCGTCCAGCCAGTCGGCCTTGTTGGGCTTGTAGGTCTTGCCGGCCTCGAATTCCTCGTTGAGGAACGCCTGAAAGGCCGCCTTCATGTCCTCGATCTCGCCTTCTGGGATCAGTCCCTCGGCCACCAGCCGCTCGGTGTAAAGCTGCAGAGTCGATTTGTGCTTCTTGATCCGCGTATACATCTGCGGATTCGTGAACATCGGCTCATCCCCCTCGTTATGCCCGAAACGGCGATAACAGAAGATGTCGATCACGACATCCTTGAGGAATTTCTGACGGAACTCGGTCGCGACCTTTGCGGCATGGACCACCGCTTCCGGGTCGTCGCCGTTCACATGGAAGATCGGCGCTTCGACCATCAGGGCGATATCGGTCGGATAGGGCGAGGAGCGCGAGAAATGCGGCGCCGTGGTAAACCCGATCTGGTTGTTGACGATAATATGCATCGTGCCACCCGTCCGGTGCCCGCGCAGCCCCGACAGGCCGAAGCCCTCGGCGACCACGCCCTGTCCGGCAAAGGCCGCATCGCCATGCAGGAGCACGGCCATCACCTGCCGCCGCTCGATGTCGCCGAACTGGTCCTGCTTGGCGCGGACCTTGCCCAGCACCACCGGGTTGACGGCTTCAAGATGCGAGGGGTTCGCGGTCAGCGACAGGTGGACATTGTTGCCATCGAACTCGCGGTCGCTTGATGCCCCAAGGTGATATTTCACATCGCCTGAGCCATCAACCTCCTCGGGCTTGAAGCTGCCACCCTGGAACTCGTTGAATATGGCGCGATAGGGCTTGCCCATCACATTGGCAAGCACCGACAGCCGCCCGCGGTGGGGCATGCCGATCGCGACTTCCTTGAGTCCCAGCGCACCGCCACGCTTGATGATCTGTTCCATCGCCGGGATCAGCGACTCGCCCCCGTCCAGCCCGAAGCGCTTCGTGCCCATATACTTGACATGCAGGAATTTCTCGAACCCCTCCGCCTCGACCAGCTTGTTGAGGATGGCGCGGCGGCCAGCCTTGGTGAACTGGATTTCCTTGCCGAAGCCCTCGATCCGTTCCTTCAGCCAGGAGACTTGCTCGGGGTCGGAGATATGCATGAATTGCAGCGCGAAGGTGCCGCAATAGGTGCGTTGCAGGATATCAATGATCTGGCGCAGCGACGCGACTTCCAGCCCCAGCACATTGTCGATGAAGATCGGGCGGTCCATGTCGGCTTCGGTAAAGCCGTATGAGCGCGGTTCAAGCTCGGGATGCGGCACTTCCTTGCGCATTCCCAGAGGGTCGAGATCAGCCACAAGATGGCCTCGGATGCGATAGGCGCGGATGATCATCAGCGCGCGCAGAGAGTCGATGACCGCGCCCCGCACCTGATCGGTGGTCAGCGTCACGCCCTTTTCGGCAGCCTTGGCCGTGATCTTCTCGGCGGCGGCCTTCTTCTCTGCGGCAGGCACGGCCGCAGGCCATTCGCTTGTCAGGGCCGAGGTCAGGTCATCTGCCGGTATCGGCGGCCAGTCGCCCCGCGCCCAGCTCGGACCACGCGCAGCCGCCTGGGCGTCCTGCGCGCCTTCGCCCAGCGAGCGGAAATACTCGGCCCAGACATCATCGACCGAGGACGGGTCCTGCGCATGACGGGCCTGAAGGGCCTCGACATAGACTAGGTTCTGCCCTTCGAGAAAGCTCTCGGAACGGATCGGGTCTTTGGGGCTTTGTTCGTTCATGAGCGCACCTCTGTGCTGCTTGTCAGAATTTGAAACATGTCGCGCGCGGCGCTACCGGACCTTGGGCTCGGGACCATAGATATTCGCACCACGCTGACTGGGGCGCGACATCCACCAGATGATGACGCCGCCCGCCGCAACCTGCAGAATGGCCAGCCCGATCAGCAGCCCAGATTGCGAGCCTGTCGCCAGCATTGACGTGCCGGGCACACCATCCACCAGGCGCGACATCATCTGACGGCTGACCGAGCCTGCCACCATCGCCGAACCGATCACGATGGCCGAAGGCACCAGGACCCACCAGCCGGGGCGACCTGTATCCTGCAACCTTCGCCATGCAACAGCAAGAAACGGCAGGAATACGATGAGTTGAAACAGTCGCGTCAGCCACGGCCCGCCGTCCAGAACATAGCGCTCGAACAGACCGATGGCAAAGGCCCCGGCAAAGGCAAAGAGGAAAAACCACCAGTAATCGGGACGACGTGAACGCCCTTCGAATCTGAGCGCGTTCTGGAACCCGCTTTTCACTGCATGCGTGAATGTCATTCCTGCTCCTCCCTGCGGCGCGTGCTGCGCCGGTTAACCGATGGCCCTGAGCACCGCCTCGCCCAGCCCTGCGGGGCTGTCGGCCACGACGATCCCGGCCGATTTCATGGCTTCGATCTTGTCCTCGGCGCCGCCCTTGCCGCCTGCGACGATCGCGCCGGCATGGCCCATGCGACGGCCCGGAGGCGCGGTGCGCCCCGCAATGAAGCCCGCGCAGGGCTTGGAGCGCCCGCGCTTCGCCTCGTCCTTGAGAAACTGCGCCGCCTCTTCCTCGGCCGAACCGCCGATCTCGCCGATCATGATGATCGACTGCGTCTCGTCATCGGCAAGGAACCATTCCAGCACGTCAATATGCTCGGTGCCCTTAATCGGGTCGCCCCCGATGCCGACGCAGGTGGACTGGCCCAACCCGACATCGGTGGTCTGCTTCACGGCCTCGTAGGTCAGGGTCCCCGAGCGCGACACCACACCGACCGAGCCGCGGCGGTGGATATGGCCGGGCATGATGCCGATCTTGCAGGCATCGGGAGTGATGACACCAGGGCAGTTCGGGCCGATGAGCACGGATTTGCTGTCCAACAGCGCGCGCTTCACCTTCATCATGTCCAGAACAGGAATCCCTTCGGTGATGCAGACGATCAACTCCATCCCGGCATCGATCGCCTCAAGGATCGAGTCGGCGGCGAAAGGCGGCGGCACATAGATCACCGACGCATTGGCGTCGGTCTTCGCTTTCGCTTCATGCACCGAGTTGAACACCGGCAGTCCCAGATGCTCCTGCCCGCCCTTGCCGGGGGTCACACCACCCACCATCTGCGTGCCATAGGCAATCGCCTGCTCCGAATGGAAGGTGCCCTGGCTGCCGGTGAAACCCTGACAGATGACCTTGGTGTGTTTGTCGACAAGAACGGACATGATGTAACTCCTGTATGTCAGGCACCCTGCAGGGCGCGCAAGCTGTGTTCGAGACTGTAATGTGCATGCAACAGCTCGAAATCGCTCTGTGTATGCGTGATGAT
>SKYA01000019.1 GCA_007128135.1 Paracoccaceae bacterium
TCACCGCGCCCGATCGATGCGCTGTTTCGTACTGTCGTGGCAGGTCTTGCACAGACACTGCAGGTTGTCCGGATCCCAGAACAGACCTTCATCCCCACGATGGGGGTGCTTGTGGTCCGCGACCAACTGGCCCTTGCGGCCCTCGATCACGCAGCACATCTGGCAGGTGAACCGGTCGCGGAGCAGAACCTGCCATCGCAACCGCTGCCACGCTGCTGTCTTGTACCAGGCATGGTAGTCTGGTCGCGCATCCCGGTCAGGCTCGGCCACACGCTGCAGCCGTTCCGGCATCCGCCCAAGTCGCGCGGGCATCGCCTTCAATCGCCCCACGCCACGCCTCCAAACGCAAAGCGCCCGAGGGATTTCTCCATCGGGCGCAATTCTTCTGCTGGCAAGATGTCAACAGAGTGACATTTCGTCAAGAACTTTTTTCACGCGCGCGCCATGGGGCCATCGGCGGCAGCTCCTGCGTGACCTCCCAGCCGCTCAGCCCGATGCGCCGCAACTCGGACCCGATGTGCAACAGCGCGCCCAGCCAGTCGAGATAGAACCGACGCGCCGCCCCGATCTGCTGCGCTGTCGGCACGATCCGCACCGGACAGACGCGGCTGTCCCGGACAGCGAACATCTCGGACGCCACACATCCCAGATCGCGCGCGGGCACGGTGACCGCGAAGATGCCATGCTTGGTCCGCCGCCAGTCCAGCGCCACCACGCGCGAAACGACATCCGCATAACACTCCGGGGCAAGCCCGGCCCGCGCCAGCTCCGCGATCCGCAGCGCCATGCCGCGCCCGCCATGCGAAACCGGAAGGCTGGAGACGACCGAGGCCACGATCTCGGCATCATCTGCGGATTGCGCACCGCCACCATAGCGCCCGCCATCGACCTTGCAGCCCAGCCGGCCCCGCTGCATCAGCAGCCAGACCGTGTCGATCCCGCAGGGCGCGGCCCCGATCTCATCGAACTCGACCGAGGCGCGCTCGGCCCCGAAGGCCCATTCCAGCACCTCGCGCACACTGCCCTGTGACCTGCCGCGCCCTTTCACAAGCGTCTCTCGCATCACCATCCCCATATCTTGCGTTCCTTTACCCGCCTCATACTTTATATTGAAATCCTGCCAAAACCCGAGGGACGACAGGGACGACCAGTCACCCGAAAGGGACGACAGATCGCGCAAATCGCGCCGAACCTTTCCCTTTTATCTCAATGCCTTGAATACCTTTCAGGGACGTCAGGGACGTTAGGGACGTTGTTTTCAACCTACACATGGGAACTGCCTTCACCTTCATTCCGTCGCCAAGATACGCGCGCGCACACGCGGAACCCTGCAAATGTCGTCCCTGACGTCCCTGTCATCCCTGCCCATCATCCAAGCCCCTGATCTGCCTTCCGAAACCGGCGCACCCCGCGCCCCCTGTCCCCGCATTTCACGTCCCTGCCCTTCCGTTTGTCGTCCCTGTCGTCCCTGCACTGAAACCCTGCAGGGTGAAGGGACGCGGTCAGAACGTGCCTTGCCCGCCGGTGTCCGGCCCGGCCATCGCGTCGCTGCCCGCACTCAGGGGCTTGCCGCGATGATCCTTGGGCGCGGCATCGAACGCGCGCTGGAACGTGTCGGTGAACCTGATCCCGTCATAGCGGGCATCGCCATTGGACTTGCGGGCGGTGAACTTCTTGCCCGTCACCTTGGACGACCATCGTCGCGACCGATCCTTCAGCGCATTGGACACAGTGCGATCCTTGAACGCGCCCTCGCCCCGCTGCATCATCCAGAAGTGAAAGCCGTGGGTCAGATCGCGGGCCAGCATCGAGTGGTCCGGATCGCCCGTCACCAGGCACACATCATCCAGGAAGGTCCCGAAAGGATCACTCTCGGCACGGAACTCGGCGGTCGCATTGACCACGATGTCAGGCTCGCGCAACCCGCGTTCCAGATACTCGCCCAGATAGCCCACCAGGCGGCGGAAGATCGCGTCGCGCTCGGCGAACAACATGTCGTCCAGCTCGGCCTTCGGGATCTGTTCTTCCTTCGGGATCTGCACATCGAACGGGACCAGCAGCAGACGCCGCCAGATACCGTCATCGGTGCCGCGAATGTCGGGCTTGTGGTTGCCGGAAATGAACAGGCTGAAACAGGGGCGCACCTCGACGAAGTCAGAGTGCAGCGCGCGCACAAGGATCGGCTCGCCGCCGGTCAGGTCCTTGATCAGACCCTCCTGCCAGCGCATGCCCTCATCCGGCTCGGCCGCGCGCACCAGCCGCGCCCCGATCAGCGGCACCAGATCAGGCGTGGCATCGCCCCCCCCGCGCCGGTTGGTCCCGGTCAGCGATTCGATCTTGGCCGTCGCGACATACTCGCCCGCGATCCGCGCCATCAGGTCCACCAGGACCGACTTGCCATTCGCGCCCATGCCATAGAGGAACCACAGCTTTTGCTCGATCAACCCGGTCAGGGCGAGGGCGAATGACCGCATCAGGAACGCGCGCATCACCGGGTCGGGCTGGACGCGGGCCAGAAACGCATCGAAAACCGGGCATTCGGCCACGGCATCGGGGTCCGGGTCATAGCGCACCGGCATGATCTTGGTGTGCAGCTGGTCGCGCGCATGCGCGATCAGCTCGACCTTCGAGAAGCGCAGCCCGTCTTCTCGCTCGACAGTGAAGCGCAGCACGCCCGACAGCGTGTTGATCTCCAGCGGCGCGGCGTCCAGCTCATCGAGGCCGCGCGACAGCTTGATCCCGGCCTCATCGCGCATGGCCTTCATCCGGCCCCCATTGCCCGCCTGAATGGCGAAGCGCCGGTGCTGCGCGCGAATCTCCCAGAGGCTTTTCTTGAGCTTGCCGATCTCGACCATGATCGCGTCGATCTGCTTGACGCGCGCCTTCGCTTCCGCTGTCTGCTTGCCATCATCATCCGTGGCGCTGATCCACCCGTCGCGTTCGTCCAGAAGGGTCTGCTCCTGGGCGATCAGGTCCATCTGGCGGTCACCAAGGCGCAGGGCCCAGACCTCGCGCTTGACCAGATCGCCCAGGTCCTGCGACAGCCGCTTGACCTCGATCTCATCGGGATCGCGCGCCCACCTGGTTCCGTCCCAGACATGCCAGCCGATCCGCGCCACCCACATCAGCTTTTCGCCGAAATAGAGCGCGAAGCGGCGCGCATTGCCATTGTCATTCAGGTCATAGCCCGCACCCTGTGCAATCAGGGCGGAAAACGGATCATCCGCGTGGGGTGAAGGGGCATCAGGCTCTGCACCAACGGGCGTGGCCTGATCGAAAGGATCGTCCGTCATGCAGGGCAATCCTCCGGAAGGTTTTCCAGAAGCGCGTCAAGGACGACCATCCCGCGCGGGCGGCGGATGCGGTAGTGATCGATCCAATAAGGCCCGCGAAGGAAGCTTTCGCCGTTCAAATACTGATGCGCGCCCCGGCCTTCATATAGCTCTGCCCACCAGGTTGCGCATGATGCTCTCAGATCATCGACTAAAAAAATACCGTGACGCCAATTCGATTCGTCGCCGTCTTCTGGACGCCAATATACTTCGATCACTTTGCCCATCACTTCGATTGGACACCCGCGCCCATCATGCTCAATCCATGGCCCCCATTCATCACTCATGCATCCACCTGTTCCGGCAGATCAGCCAGAATCCTGTCCAGCACCACCATCCCGCGCGGGCGACGGATGCGGTAGCGGATCACCGGCGCATAGGCAGGGTCATCGCACACGCGGCGCATTTCGGACGAAAACCAGCCAATCCTGACCCGTTTCCAGCGCCAGTAAAAGCCCGGCATCGCGGTAAGATCACAAACGGAACCCTCTTCGGGTTTCACGCCCGGACCCTGAAACAACACCTCAACGACCGACCCCAGAGGGATGCTCGGTGCGGCACCATCATGCGCGATCCACGGCCCCCAATGCTCGCTCATGCGGCCCTCATCTGGTCGATGTTGTTGCAATGGACCGAAAAGGTAAGAGCCACCACCCACGGATTGGCCGCCCACGCTTCAGCGCCATGGAGGATGTTCCAGAGATCGCGGAACCCGTCGCGACAGGTCACAGTCGCGCCAAGCTTTGGCGTCGTGACTGTCAGGCTTCCGAGGCCTTCTGCCCACGCATCCGCCTCGCTGATCTCCTGCAACCGCTGCACCCGCACGTCAGTCACGGTCAGGGTCAGGCGTGACGCCCAGCGGGGCATATAGCGTGCATGGCGATATCGGCCGGGAATATCAATGTCCGGCCACCCCCATGTTTGCGTCTCACCATCAGCGAGATACCTGACAGGCTCCTCACCGCCCATTTCGCTTGGCTTGAGATCGTCATATGCTTCATGCGAAATCCACGCCTCGCGCACCCACAGGCGGTCGCCGGGGGCGTAGGGCATGCGTTGGGTGTGCAGTTTCGTTTCGCCCTGCAACTTGCACTGGAACGCCCCCGACAGTGGGACGGAGTAAAAGCCAGCGAATTTGGAATGTTCTTCGGGCTGATGCTTCAACACCCGCCGCGTCTGCGTCTTGCGCCCGTCCAGCAAGGCCCGGATCATCGGCGCGCTGAATATGATCGGACGGTCAGCCATTCAGGGCCTCATCCATCTCGGCCGCAGCATCGGCCACCACAGCGGCAATCGCGCCAAGCGCGCTGGCAGGCCCGCACATCCCCTCGCCAAGCGCCGGGACAGGGACGCGGCCCATGGACTTCGGCAACAGCGACGCAGGGCAGCCATGCTGCAGCGCCAGGCTGATGACCACACAGGCATCATCGATCATATGGGCGATATCGGTCCCGATCCGGGTTCCGTCCGCGAAACACTCCAGCACACGGCCGTCCAGCGCGAAGCTCACAGTCACCGTGAAAGAAAACCCGCCGAATTCGATCCGGCTTGTCGCGTTCGGTCGGCGGTCAGGTAAACGGTCTCGTGCCATCAAGCAGCCCCTCTGAAAAGCCCTTTCGGGTCCACGCGCGCCAGAAACTTGCGCTTGTCGGCCTCGGGCAGCCCGGCCCACAGATCGACCAGCAGACGCTTGCGCGGCGCCAGTGCAATCGCAGCATCCAGATCGCCCTCGGTGATCTTGCGCAAGGCAGCCCCCAGATATTCCCGCAACTCGGCCGGGCTGGCAGTATCCGCCCAGAAGGCGGCGTCAGCGCGCAGGTCCGACCACATCGTGTCCGCTTCCGGGATCCCGGCCCCCAGATGATCCAGCGCCAGCACACAGATGTGGCACACGATCTCGCGCGGCGCGGTCATCACCAGGTCGGCCAGCGCCTGCGCCTGCCGTCGCTGATCGCAGAAACGCGCGAATTCTCTTGCGGTCTCCATCTCGCACATCCCTCAAAATCTCGCCCAACGATCGAAACATCAGCCGGCCGCTCTCACGCCGCACGCTCCGACCTGACAAACTCCTCCATCCGCGCGGCCAGCTTCGCCTGCCAGAACTCCGCAATCGGCAGGTTCGCCACCCATCCCCCGTTGCGGTATCCGGCGGGCCCGCGCACACGACCCGGCAGCCCGAGGTTCTTTGCGGCCGTCACCACACAGGCGTGATGCGCCATCCCGAAATGTTCCGCGATCTCGCGCGCGCTGACACCGGCCAGCCACATTTCGCGCAGCAGCGCAGGATCGGCCTTGCGGTGCCGCAGCCCGGCCCGCGACGGCAGGCCCATCTGATGCGCATGCCAGCTCACGGTCTGCCGGGTGACGCCCATCGCCTCGGCGATCCGCTGGGTCGGGATGGAATGATCATTCCAAAGACGCGCAAAGATCGCGCGGTCAAACCTTGCGCCCATGGCCCCGCAACTCCTTCTCGCGCGCACTCAGCGCCGCCAGCTCGCCCTCAAAGGGCGCACGCTGTGCCAGGCCGATCTGCCGCCATCCCTCGATCTCGGCCAGACTCAACCCCCTGATCTGGCGCAGCTTGATGGCGATCACACCGGGCGACATCGGCGCAGCCGGGCGCTCTGACCGCGCAGCAGGGTCACGAACCCCACTCATGCCGCCATCCCCATGTGCTCGCGCAACTTCTCGATCAGCGCAGGAACCATGATATCCTTGGCCGACTTGCCCATATGCAGCGGCTCGCGCCGCACCTCCAGCGCGCGGTCCCGGAAGGCCAGCAGGTCATACCGGTTCAGAAACCCCGTCAGATCACCGCGCAGAAACCGCTGATTGCTGGCCAGAACCTCAAACCAGATCGCCAGCATCGGGCCGCAATATGCATCTCCGATCTCGCCCATATCGCTGTCGCGAATCGCGCGCAGACCGACACGCACCACGGACCCGCAGCCCTGATCCACCAGACGCCGGATAAGCCCGATGCAATACACCTGCCCCGGCTTTTTCCGGCCACCCTCGGCGTTCGAGGTCATCAGCCGACACCCCCCGGCCTCGACCGCATCGCGCGCGGCCAAAGCCCAGGGCTCGCCCGCCGCCAGCGCGGCCTTGTAAAGCGCGTGCTTGGTCACAGCACGCACATGCCCGTTCACCCAGGCAAAGGCATCCGCCTGCATGCGCAGGTCCATCTGCACGATCTGCGCGGGGATACGCTCCAGCCCGACCAGCTGCGCCGCATGCGCGCGGTGCTGGCCATCCACGATCGCGAACCGCCCGCCTTCCAGCGGCGCGACCAGCACAGGTGCAAACCGCGACCAGCGGAAATCCTGCGCGATCTTTTTGATCAACGCCCAGTTCGCGCGCTCCAGCGGACGCTGATAACGATCATCCAGCACCAGATCAGCGATGCGCAACCAGTCCAGCATCGGGGCGGACTGCCCGCTCAGATCGACGCTCACAGGCGCGGCAGTCTCGATGGCACGATAGGTCATACCCCCCCCCTACGGAACCAGAGCGAA
>SKYA01000168.1 GCA_007128135.1 Paracoccaceae bacterium
ATGAAATCCATCAGCGTGAAGGCCCACCACCCATAGGCCACGGCCAGCATGAACCACCACCCGCCCCAGAGTGCCGCAAGCCATACCATCGGCACGAAGCCGAGCGAGACCCAGAATGGCAGGGCAGAACTGATCCGGCGAAGCTGCTCTGGCGTCACGTCGCGCACCCATGGCTGACTGTTCAGGAAACATAGCGCATTTTCAGACGGCTGACAGCCCCGCCTGCCTGCGACAGATCAGACCCTGTACGGCCCGACCAGTCCCTCCATCAACGAGGGCTGCACAACTTCGATCCAGTAGCCGTCGGGGTCAAGGATGAAGGCGATTTCCTTCATGCCGCCCTCGCCCAGCCTTTTCTGGAAACGCACGCCCAGGCCCTCGAAGCGCGCACAGGCCGCCGCGATGTCGGGGACGGCAATGCAGATATGACCGAAGCCCTTGGGCTCGCTATTGCCCGAATGCATCTCGCTGTCATCATTTTCACTGCCCCAGTTATGGGTCAGTTCCAAAAGCCCCGCGCGATCAAAGCTCTGCGCGACAGAGCCATCGGCAGGGTCGGAATGTCCGCGCGGCTGCATGAAATAGAGCGAGAACCGCGCCTCGGCGAAGTCAAGCTGCGTGACCAGCCGGAACCCCAGAACCTCGGTGTAGAATTTCAGCGAGCGCACCGGGTCCTTGATGCGCAGCATGGTGTGGGTCAGGACGAAATCATCCGTCACGCTCAGATCGTTTTCCATTGTGCCTCCATATGTCAGGTGAAGTGATGGGCCGCCAGCGCATGCGCCTTGCGCATCACGGTGGGCAGATCGGAAGGGTTGAAAGCGTCAGCCGCAATGAAATGCCCGTCGGCCGATTGCGGCAGCTGCGCCACGCGCAGCGCAAGCCGCAGGTGGAAATGGGTGAAGGTATGGCGCAGTTCGCCGGGCAGCGCGCACCAGTCTGCGGGCACAGGCGGAGCCTCTGGCGGCGCGTCCTCGCGCCACTCCGTTCCGGGCCAGCCCAGCATCCCGCCCAGCAGCCCCCGGTCGGGCCGTCGCTCCAGCAGCCAGGCACCATCGGCACGCCGACCGATATAGACGATACCCGACCGCACGGGCTTGGGTGCCTTGCGGGTCTTTTGTGGCAGACGCGCGGCCGTTCCGGCCGCGCGTCCGGCACAGGGCGCACGCAGCGGGCAGATGCCGCAGGCCGGATTGCGCGGGGTGCAGATCGTGGCGCCCAGATCCATCACCGCCTGCGCATAGTCTCCGGGGCGCTGTTGCGGGGTCAGCCGCGCGGCATGGGCGGTAAGCAGCGGCTTGGACGCAGGCAGGGGCGTGTGTTCATCAAGGAGGCGCGCCATGACGCGCTCGACATTCCCATCGACCACGGTCTCGGGCGCATCAAAGGCAATCGCGGCAATGGCGGAGGCCGTGTAGGGGCCGATGCCGGGCAGCCTGAGCAACTCCGCGCGGCTGCTCGGAAAGCCTCCGCGGGCCGCCACCTCGCGTGCGCAGCGCAGGAGATTGCGCGCGCGGGCGTAATAGCCCAGCCCCGCCCATTCGGCCATCACATCGCCATCCTCGGCCGCAGCCAGTGCATCGACGCTTGGCCAGCGCGCGAGAAAGCGCTCGAAATAACCCTTCACCGCAGCCACGGTCGTCTGCTGCAGCATCACTTCGGAGAGCCAGACCCTGTAGGGGTCCGCACGCGCGTCTGCCCGCGGTGGCACCCGCCATGGCAGGACGCGCGCATTCCGGTCATACCAGCCAAGCAGCAGCGGCGCGATCTCGATGGGTGCAGCAGTGTCACGCATGATTTATCCTGATATCGGTTGAAACATGGCCATCGCCTCTGGCACTTGGTCACCGAGAGGGTAAACTGCGGGCACTTCTCTGCAAGGCCCTATCCGCATGGCGCGAAAATCCGCATCGCAAGACAGCTCTACGCCAGTACCCTCGAGGCGCATGCGCGGCTTCGAGGGGGCGGGCAAGCTTGTCGCGGGCGACATTCGCAAGGCCGGCGAGGCGCGCGGCTTTGCGGTAGCCCGCCTGCTCACCCATTGGGCCGAGATCGCGGGCAGCGAGGTTGCCGCCCAGTGCCGCCCCGTCCGGATCAGCTATGGCAAGGGCGGCATGGGTGCCACGCTGACGCTGCTGACCACAGGCGCGGCGGGGCCCATGTTGCAGATGCAACTCCCAGCGTTGCGCGAGAAGGTCAATGCCTGCTATGGCTATAACGCGATTGCGCGCATCACGCTGACCCAGACCGCACCCATGGGCTTTGCCGAGGGGCAGGCGCAATTCGCGCCCGCCCCCCCCCGTGCAAGCCCCGCCCTGTCACCTGACCTGCGCGCACGCGCGACCCGCGAAGCGGCCCTGATCCGCGACGACAAACTGCGCGCGGCGCTTGAACGTCTGGCCGGGAATGTCCTATCCAAGGCCCAGAATTCGAAAGGAACATCCTGATGAACAAGTTGCTACTGCCCGCTATTGCCCTTGTGGCCGCTCTCGGCGCCGGGGCCTGGTGGTTCAGCACCCAGCAGGCCAGCGCCCCTGCGCTCGTCGCCGGCACGACCTCTGGCACAACCGCTGGCACGGGCGAGACGATCCACGCGCTGGACATGCCGCTCGGCAATCCCGAGGCGTCGGTGGTGATGGTCGAGTATTCCTCGCTCACCTGCCCGCATTGCGCGAATTTCAACCAGGGTCCGTTCCGGCAGATCAAGGAAAACTTCATCGACACGGGGCGTATCCTCTATCTCAAGCGCGAGGTCTATTTCGACCGCTTCGGCCTCTGGGCGGCGATGGTGGCGCGCTGCGGGGGCGAGGAGCGCTATCACGGCATGCTGGAGCTTATCTACGAGACCCAGCGCGACTGGGCCGGTGCCAATGACCCCGCCGAGGTGGCCAACCGTCTGCGCCGCCTTGGCCGTCAGGCCGGGATGAGCGACGCGCAGGTGAATGCCTGCCTCGAGGATGGTGACAAGGCGCTGGAACTGACCGAATTCTACCAGGCCAATGCCGAGACCTACGGCATCCGCTCGACCCCCAGCTTCGTCATCAACGGCACGCTCCATTCCAACATGTCCTATGCCGAGTTCGAGCGTGTCCTGACCGAAGAACTGGGCAGCTGAGCGACAATGCGCGGGCCACTGGACGGGCTTCGGGTCATTGAACTGGCGCGTATCCTCGCGGGGCCCTGGGCCGGTCAGGTGCTGGCCGATCTGGGCGCCGAGGTAATCAAGGTCGAATCCCCCGACGGCGATGACACGCGCCGCTGGGGTCCGCCCTTCATCGACCGCGAGGGCACGCCCGAGGCCGCATATTTTCACGCCACCAACCGCGGCAAGGCCTCGGTCACGGCTGATTTCCGCACGCCCGAAGGACTGGCAAGGACACGCGCGCTGATCGCGGATGCCGATGTGGTGATTGAGAATTTCAAGCTTGGCGGCCTTGCGAAATTCGGGCTCGATTATGCAACACTGGCCCCTGATCATCCCAGGCTGATCTATTGCTCGATTACCGGATTCGGCCAGACCGGACCCTATGCGCATCGCGCGGGCTATGACTATATCATCCAGGGCATGTCGGGGCTGATGTCGGTCACCGGCCCGGCCGATGGCATGCCCCACAAGGTCGGCGTTGCCGTGACCGACATCATCACCGGGATCTATGCCAGCACGGCCATTCTGGCAGCACTTCAGGCACGCCATGTCACCGGGCGCGGACAGCATATCGACATGGCGCTGATGGATTGTGCCGTGGCAGTGATGGCCAATCAGGCAATGAACTATCTGGCGACGGGCGAGGCGCCCGGGCGGCTGGGCAATTTCCACCCCAATCTCGCGCCCTATCAGGTGGTACCATGCGCCAATGGCCATATCATCATCGCGACAGGCAATAATGCGCAGTATCAGCGGCTCTGCGCCATTCTGGGCTTGGAGGATCTGGCCGATCACCCCGATTATCTCACCAATGCAGCCCGCGTGCACAACCGCAGCGCCTTGTCCGACCTGATCTGCGCACGGACATCCGTATGGCAGATGGCCGCCCTGCTGAGCGCATGCGAGGCACAGGGCGTGCCGGCCGGGCCGATCAACGACATGGCACAGGTCTTCGCAGACCCGCAGGTAATCGCACGGGGTCTCGCGCTCGAGATGGACGGGCTCAAGGGCGTGCGCTCGCCCTTCAGTTTCTCCGAGCCCTACCCCCGACCCGGTCGCCCGGCTCCGCGTCTGGGACAGGACGACCCGGCCTGAGCGCGCGAGGGCGCACGACCCGGCCTGAGCGCGCGAGGGCGCACGACCCTGCATGTGCGCGCGAGGGAGCAGGACCCTTCCGCAAAGCGGGCAACAGCCTTTTCTCTCGGTGGCGCGCGCCTTCGGCGCGCGTCTCCACTCAAAGATCGTCGCGAACTGCCGCGACAGGTTGCCCTCAGAGCCCGGACCATCCGCCCGCAAGCAGCACCGCAACCCTGCCCCCAGCGCCAGTGCCCAGGCAACACCCGCACGCACGCACCGCACGCAGCAAGGCCCGCGGGCCGAAGGTCCCGCGCGGGCCGCCCCGGGGCTCGATGCCCCCAAGGCCTGCCCCCCCTCTGCTCAGGCAGAACGCGACGCAAGCACCCGGCGCAGCCGTTCCTCGACACGCCCGGGAATTGCAAACTCCAGCCGCACCGGCAGCGCAAGCACCTTCGCCCGGAACCGCTCGGGCAGGCGAACGGCATCCTTTTCGGTGGTCACGAGCTGCGCTCCCAGTGCACGAGCCTCAAATTCGAGCCGCGCCATCAGCGCCTCGGTCAATGGCTGATGGTCGCTCAGGGGCTCGGCACGCAGGATCTCCGCCCCCTGCGCACGCAGCGTGGCAAAGAATTTTTCCGGCCGCCCGATGCCGGCAAAGGCCAGAACGCGCAGCCCGCGCCAGTCCATGCCCATGGCAAGCGGGCGCAACTCCGCCTCGACAAGTTCGACGCCGCCTGCGTCCCATTGCGCGCGAAATCCGGCCCGCTGGGCATCGGTGCCGATGCTCAGCACCATATCCGCCCGCGCAAGCCCCGCCGCCACCGGCTCGCGCAAGGGACCGGACGGAAGGCAGCGGCCATTGCCGAAGCCCACGCCTGCATCCACCACCATCAGCGACAGATCCCGCGCCAGCGCCGGGCTCTGGAACCCGTCATCCATGACCAGCACGCCCGCCCCGGCCGCCACTGCCGCGCGCGCGCCTGCAACACGGTCGCGCGCCACCCAGACCGGCGCGAAGGCCGCCATCAGCAGCGGCTCGTCGCCGACGTCGCCGGCCCCGTGCTCGCGCTCGCGCACCTGGACCGGCCCCGCCAGCCGCCCGCCATGCCCGCGGGAGAGCACATGCGGCACAGCCCCCAGGCCGTGCAGCATCTGCACCAGCGCAATCACCGTCGGGGTCTTGCCCGTACCCCCGACATTGAGATTGCCCACGCAGATCACCGGCACCGGCGCCCGCCACTCCGGCGCGCGGGCCACACGCCGCGCCGTGGCAAGGGCATAAAGCGCGCCCAGCGGCGCCAGAAGCCGCGCGGCCAGTGCCGGCCGCTCCGGCGGGGTAAACCAGAACTCCGGTGCGCGCATCAGACCTCTCCCTGCCCGGCACAGGCATCCAGAAGCAGCCGCGTCACCAGTTCGGTGGCCTCGGCCCCTTCGGCAATCACCTGCCAGGCGCGATTGGCCATATCGGCCGCCTGCTCGGGCCGCAGCGCCCCGCCGACCGCGGGGCCCAGCGCCTCGGGCGCATGGATCATGCGCGTCGCGCGGGCCTGGCGCAAAAGATCGAAAGGCTCGGCGAAGCGACCGAACATGCGGCCATGAACAATGGCGCAGCCCAGCCCCGCAGCCTCTATCGGGCTGACCAGCGCCCCTTCCCCGCCCAGCGTGCCGCCAATGTAGCAGGCCACTGCCAGCCGATACCACAGCCCCCGCTCGCCTTCGGTATCGACGATATAGATCTGCGTCTCGGGCGTGACCAGATCATCCTCCGAACGCAGCGCGGTGCTGAACCGCGCGCCCAGGGCAGCCTTCAGCGCCTGCCCCCGTTGCGGCTCTGCCGGATTCAGGATCAGCGCCAGCCGGTGCGATTCGCGCAATGCCTCGTGATGGGCGGCAATGATCGTTTGCTCTTCGCGTTCCGGCACATTCGCGGCGAACCACATGGTCCGGTGCCGGAACGCCTCCGAGAGCGCCTCGCGCTCGGTCTCGTTGCAGCCCAACGCGGCAGGGGTGACCGAGAGTCGTCCCGGGCCCAGCAGAACCTCGTCGCGCAACCCGTAGCCCGACCAGTCTGCCCGCGCGCTCTCGCCGGGCAGCAGAACATGATCTACCTGCCGCAGCACTGAACGCATGACTCCGGGAAGGCTGCGCCAGCCCGACGCAAGGCGCGGCGCGGAGAGTTCGGCCAGCAGCACGCGCGTGCCAAAGGGCTTGAGCACCCCGATCATCCCCGCCGGAATGCGCCGTGCGGTCGACAGGAAGGCCGCAGGCTGCGACTGCGCTGCCATCACACGCGCAAAACCGGGATCATCAGCCGCCAGCCCCAATGCGATGCGGCGGGGCAGATCTGGAAGCGGGCTCATGGCTTGAGGATGCGTGAGGAGCACAGAAAGCCTGTCAGCCTGCAGCAGCAGCGTCTCGGAGAGCGCCGCAAGACGCTGGGCACCGCGGGTATCGTCGCTGTGCAGCCAGATCAGCGGCGCGTGCAATTGTCCGGCCGCAGGCGGCAGAACCTCCCGACGCCCGAGGGCGAACAGATGGAACCTTTCGCTCAGCGGCCGCGCCATGGGCCGGTCCCTGACCCGGGCG
>SKYA01000120.1 GCA_007128135.1 Paracoccaceae bacterium
ACGGGCTGACGCGCTATCGCGGCAACCCGCCGGGCTGGGCCTATCGCCCCGGGGCCGGGACCGCCCAGCACCTGCCGCGCCGCGCCCTGCGCCTGCTTGATGCCCATACCGGGCTGCTGGGCCCGCATCTCTATCACCCCGGCGGCGCCAATGTCCCCGCCAGCCGTTTCCTGCGCCCCTGCGCTGGGCGGCTGGCCGCACTGCACCCGTGCCATCTGGCCGTGATCGAGACCGCGATGACCCGCGCCGCGCAAACCGGGCAGGGCTTTCATCTGTGGTGGCACCCACATAATTTCGGCCGCGACATCGACGCCAATCTGGCCAGGCTGGAACGTCTGCTGCGCCATTTCAAAAAGTTGCAGGGAGAATACGGGATGGTGTCGCGCAGCATGGCGACCAGCGGCGAAGGTCCATGAAACTCGTTGTCATCGCCGCACCCGGCGTATCCACCGATATTGTGGTCAACTGGCTGGTGGATACAGGCTTTGCGCCTGCCGCGATCCTGATCGAACCTGCGCAATCGCGCCGCGCGCTGCTGCGCGGGCGGCTGCGCAGGCTGGGGCTGCGCGCCGTGCTGGGGCAGTTGGCCTTCATGGCGCTGGTGCCGCCGATGCTGCGCCGCCAATCCGCCAAGCGCCGCGCCGAGATCATAGCCCGGCACGGGTTGCGCCCTGATCCGCTGCCCGAGACCGCGCTGACGCGGGTTGCCTCGGTCAACGCACCTGAAACCGCATCCCTGCTTGGCGATATCGCCCCTGATGTCGTGGTGCTCAGCGGCACCCGGATCGTGAAACCGACGACGCTGGCGGCCGCCGGATGCCCGGTGCTCAACATCCATGCCGGGATCACGCCGGCCTATCGCGGGGTGCATGGCGGCTACTGGGCGCTGTGGCAGGGCCAGTCGCAGGAGTTTGGCGCGACGCTGCATCTGGTCGATGCCGGGGTCGATACCGGCGCTGTGCTGGCCCAATGCCGCCCGCAGCCCGCGCCTGCCGACAATTTCACCACCTATCCGCTGTTGCAGCTGGCCGCCGCCCTTCCGGCCTTGACCGCCTGTCTGGAGCAGCTAAGGGAGGGCCAGCCCCCGCACACGCCCGCCGCACGGGATGCTGGCCCCGGGTGCCAGTGGTATCACCCCACCCTGGGGCAATATCTTGCCGGCTGGCGGCGTGGCGTGCGCTGACACGAGGAAAGACTGCCTGAATGCCCTCTGACCGCCCCTTGCGCATCGTCCATGTGATATATTCCGGACTCGGCGGCCACAGTGCAGTCATGTTCTCGCTTCTGGAGGCGGGATTCATGGGACAGGCAGATCATCATGTCGTGCTCGCCGGGATCGAGGAGCCGCCGCGCGACTATACCGACCGGCTTGATGCAATTGGCGTGGGATGGAGCCATGTCGGCAAGCACGAGGGGCGTGCCCATCTGGATTTCTACAGACGGTTGCGCCGCGCGCTCTTTGCGCCCGGCACCGATGTTGTCTACCTGCACGGGGTCGCGGCGATTCCGGCCGTGGCGATGATGCTGGGACGGCGCAGGCAAGGCCCTGTAGTCGTGCTGCGCGAGACCGAGCCGACACAGGTCAAGACGCGGCGTGTATGGGTAATGCTGGCACTGGCGCATCTGTGTACCGATGCCGTGGTGCATCTGACCATAGAGGCCGCAGCCGACGCACAGGCGAAGCTGCACTTTCTGCACCGGCAGACCAAGGTGCATGTCATCTCGAACGGGCTGGACACGGAGTTCTTCAGCCCGGCAGCCGCCGCCAGACGCGCCCCGGAGGGTGTGCTGCGCCTCGGGATGCAGTCTCGGCTGCAGCCCACCAAGGACCATCTGACCCTGATCGAGGCGTTCGCCCGGTTGCGCGCAGCCTATCCCGATCGGACACTGGTGCTGGAAATCGCTGGCGACGGCCCCACCCGACCAGCGATCAAGGCCCGTATCGCCGCGCTGGGGCTGGGCAATCATGTCACCCTGCACGGGATGCTGGGCCGCGATGAGGTGCGCGATTTCCTGAACAGGCTGGACATCTATGTGCATTCCTCCTTCGGCGAAACCCAGAGCAACGCCATCCTGCAGGCCATGGCCACGGGCCTGCCGGTCGTGGCCAGCGATGTGCCCGGCATCTCGAACATGGTCCGCCCCGGGCTGGGGCTGCTGCACCGCTCGGCCGATGCCGGAGATCTGGCCGGGCGGATCGGGCAGTTGATCGACGATCCGGCCCTGGCCAGGCAGCTGGGACAGGCGGCGCGCGCCCAGGCGGTCAGCGCCTATGGTGCGCAGGCCAGTGCACATGCCTGGGAGGCGCTGATCACCCGGTTGCTGGGCCGAAGCGCTCCGGACGCGCCTGCATGAAGACCGTGTTGCATCTGATCCCGTATGACACCATCGCCGGGGTGGAAACCGCCGCGCGCAGCGTGCCCGCGCAGTGGCCGGGTGTGCGGTTCCTGCGCGGCTATCTGGTGCGCAAGACCCCGGTACAGGTCGTTCCAGATGACTGGCACGGTCCGCAGCTATCAGAGAACTCGCTTCGGGCGCAGTGGCAGCTGCTGCGCTTTGCGTGGGCCGCGCACCCCGACCTGATCATCGGCTCGCTCTGGCGGGTACTGCCAGTGCTGATCGTGCTGCAAGTCTTGCGCCCGAAAATGCAATCGGTGCTGTTCCTGCATCTCGCGCGCGATGTGCATCTGCTGGACTGGGCACTCAACCGCATCGCCATGTGGCGCGCGACCGAGATCTGGACGGACAGCCGCGCCACGCTGGAGGCGCGTGTGCCCGCGCGCTGGCATGCGAAAGGGCGGGTTCTGTCGTTCATGACCGCGCCACCTGGCATGGCCCCGCGACCTGACACACCGCCCGCTCCCGAGTTCATCTTCTGGGGACGGCTGCAGCCGCAAAAGGACATTCCCCGCGCGCTTGATCTCTTCGCGGCACTCCACCGCGCGCGCCCCGATGCCCGCCTGACGCTTTATGGCCCCGATCGGGGCGAGGGGTCGCGAATTCGCGCTCGAATTGCCGAATTGGGGCTGGAGAAGGCAGTGACGCTTGGCGGGCCGCTTGACCATGACACCCTGTTTGCGAAGGCTCGCATGGCAAGCTTCTACCTGCAAACCAGCCGCGAAGAGGGCATGGCCATGTCGGTGATCGAGGCCATGGCACTAGGGCTTGTCCCAGTCGTGACGCCCGTCGGCGAAATTGCGCGCTATTGCCGGAGCGGCGAGAACGCTGTGCTGGTGCATCAGACCGAAACGGCTGCCGCAGAGGTTCTGGCGTTGCTGGATGCGCCCAGGCGGTATGCGGCGATGTCACGTGCTGCTCGCGCCTCTTGGGAGGGCCAGCCGCTGTATGCGCAGGATTTCCGGACCGCCTGTGACCGGCTGCTTGGAAGGCAAGGCTGATGTGCGGGTTGGCCGGTTTTGCAACATTCGCCTGTCTGCCAGATGAGGCAGAACAGCGTTTGTGTTCCATGACCCGCGCCATCGCGCATCGCGGTCCCGATGCCGAGGGGCATTGGCTGGATACAGTACACGGCGTCGGGCTGGGGCACCGGCGGCTTTCGATACTCGATCTTTCACCCGCAGGCACTCAGCCCATGCATTCAGAATGCGGGCGCTATGTTATTGTATTCAATGGTGAAATATATACACATCTGACGCTGCGCCGCGAACTGGAAATGATCGGCGCCGCCCCGCAATGGCGCGGGCATTCCGATACCGAAACCCTTCTGGCGGCGATTGTGCATTGGGGACTGACCGACGCGCTCCGGCGCGCAAGCGGCATGTTCGCACTGGCACTCTGGGACAGGCAGAAACAGGTGCTCGCGCTGGCCCGCGACAGGGTCGGGGAAAAGCCGCTCTATCTGGCGCAGCAGGGCGAAGGCTGGGCGTTCGGGTCCGAACTGCGCGCTCTTATCGCAGGTGGACTTGCACCGCAGATTGATCGCGCCGCGCTTGCGGCCTATTTGCGCCTTGGCCATGTGCCCGATCATCTGTGTATCCTTCAGGGTGTCGACAAGGTGATGCCAGGGGGCATCGTGCGCCTGCGTGCTGGCATCGCGCCCGAGTATCTGCGCTATGACGCCGTCGAGGATCAGTTCAGCCAGCCCCCTGTGATCGCAGATGCAGATCGGGCGATTGCCGCGCTGGAACTCAGGCTGGCTGAAGTGGTCGAAACCCAGATGCTCAGCGATGTGGCCCTGGGCTGTTTCCTCTCGGGCGGGATTGATTCCTCGCTGGTGGCCAGCATCATGCAGGCCGGATCGGACCGCCAGATCCACAGCTTTTCAATCGGTTTCGAGGATAGCCGCTTCAATGAGGCCCCTCATGCAGCCGCAGTTGCGCGCCATCTGGGCACGGCACATACAGAATTCATCCTGCGCGAGGAAGACGCGCTGGCCCTGGTGCCGGATCTGGCGCAAATCTATGACGAGCCATTTGCCGACAGTTCGCAAATTCCGACCGCTCTGTTATGCCGGGCCGCCCGGGCCCATGTCAGCGTCGCGCTGACCGGCGATGGTGGAGATGAGGTGTTCGGCGGCTATAACCGGCATATCCGCGGCCCTGCACTCTGGTCGCGCATCGCCCGGCTGCCGAAACGTTTGCGACCGCTGGCCGCGGGGGCCACGCAGGGATTGGCCGGCCTGGGGCTACGCCATGAGCGGGTGGCGCGAGGCATCACGCGCGCGTTTGGCTTGCCGCTAACCACATTGGACAACCTGCCAAGGCTGGCCCGCGCACTGCATGGCGCAAAGGACGCCGAGGCCTTTTACCAGACATTTCTTGCCACCGGACCGGACCCCGCACAGATATTGACAGACCCGGTGCAATCCTGGCCCGCCGATCCGCGCGCCCGTGACCCGCAAGGGCTGGAAATGGCCGAATGGCTGATGGCACGCGACCTGACAGCCTATCTGCCCGGTGACATTCTGGTAAAGGTCGATCGTGCGGCAATGAGCGTAGCGCTTGAAACCCGCGCACCTTTTCTGGATGCCCGCATCCTGCAACTTGCCCGGCAAATCCCGATTGCGTTGCATGTGGACGGGCGCAGAGGCAAGATCCTGCTCCGTGCAGTGCTGGAGCGACATGTGCCAAACGCACTGATTGATCGACCGAAACAAGGCTTTGCCATCCCGCTCGATGACTGGCTTCGCGGAGCATTGCGCGGCTGGGGCGAAGACCTTCTCGGACAGGAGGATCTGTGCCTTCTTCTAGGTCTCAACTCGCGCGCCCTGCACGCCATCTGGGCCAACCATCAGGCGGCACGCGCCAATCTGGGCCGTGAACTCTGGACCGTGCTGATGCTGTTACTCTGGGCGCGAAACATGGAACTGACAGGGCAATGATGAATGACACGCTTACCCCGGCCTCTCATCGCGCGGCGCGCTGGCGGCGCTCTTGACACTGTCGGGGGACTGGGTGAACTGATCATGGCTTCCTGGCCCACGAAAGGACTTGTCTGATGTGGCCCTACTGGCTGTTCTTCGCAATCCCTGCGCTGACATCGCTGTCATCACGCCCCTTGCGGAATATCAGGCGCGACGGATCGCGACGGGTGAGCGTCGATCTGCTGTGGCTCCTGGTGATGCTGAGCCTTGCGCTGATGATTGGGCTGCGGGACCGGGTCGGCGGGGACTGGTTCAATTATTTCAGCTACATCTTCCAGGCGCAGTTCATCACCGTGCAGGAAGCCATGACGCGCAGCGACCCGGGCTACTGGGCAATCAATGTTTTGAGCCTGGAACTGGGTCTCGGGATCCTTGGCGTCAACCTGTTTTGCGGATTTGTTTTCGCATTGGGGCTGGTGATCTATTGTCGATCGATGCCCCGGCCCTGGCTCGCGCTGGCTGTGGCCATGCCATACATGGTGACGGTCGTGGCCATGGGATACACGCGCCAGGGCGTTGCACTTGGTCTTGCGCTTATCGGACTCGTCGCGCTGGGGCGCAGACGCTTCATCTGGTTCGTCTTCTGGGTATTTCTGGCAGCGGCCTTCCACCGTTCGGCCGTTCTGCTGATGGGCATTGCACTGCTGATGCTCGATTTCCGCCGACTCTATAACCTGCCACTTCTGATGCTGGCTGCGCTGCTCCTCTATCAGGCCTTTCTCGAAGACGCGACCGAGCGGCTGGTCACGAGTTACATCGAGCAGGAAATGGAATCGGCCGGAGCGATGATCCGGCTGGCCATGAATCTGGTGCCGGCTGCGCTTTTTATTCGATACCGCAAACGAATGCTCATCTCGACCGGCGAGCGCAAGCTCTACGGAACCATGGCATTGCTCGGGGTAGCCTCTTTTCTGGCATTGGTGATAGGGCTCGTTCCTTCGACCGCGCTGGACCGCATGGCGCTCTATCTGATTCCGCTGCAGGTCTTCGTGTTTTCGCACCTTCCTGACGCGATCGGTCGGCCAGGCGCCCGCAATCAGATGATTGTGCTCTACATTCTGCTCTTCTATGCCACGGTGCTGTTCGTCTGGCTGAATTTCGCAGCCCATTCGCGCTTCTGGCTGCCCTACCGGATGTTCCCACCACTCGACATCTTCGAGGCTGCAACAATGGGTCGATAGGCGCTGATCCTTCATGATCGCGACGGAAAGACAGGAGACGCCCGCACCGCTGGCTACAGCTTGGGTTCAGACGGCCCGCAACTGTTCGGAGGGCAGGTCAAGACGGGTCTCGCCCCCCATGAAATCAAGCAATATCCAGACCCGCCTGTCGGTTGCGATCCGTTCGATCCGGGCAGCAAATTGCGCGAAGGGTCCGCCAGCCACCGCAACCCGATCTCCCGGGCGGAACGCGG
>SKYA01000196.1 GCA_007128135.1 Paracoccaceae bacterium
GCCGCACCCGCCCAGAGAGAGGCCCGGCAAGAACGACTGCTCTGGCCGGAATCATCTCCTCGGGCGCAGCGCCCCGCCGGGCAGCGCATGGATTGGTCGCCTGTCACGCAGGACGTGCCCGCACGACCCCATGCGCGCGCTGAACCGGTTGCGGCGCTTGCGCGGATGCCTGTTGCAACCGGTGCCGCACCCGACCTGTCCGCCGACGCAAGGGCTCTGCCGCAGGAGGGAGTGCGCATTGCCCGACCCGACGCCACGCCTCAGCCTGCAGGGCAGCCCTCAAGGGGAGAGGGTCCGGCTCGTGTCGCGGCGGGTCCGTGGGTGCCGCCGGTGCCTCTGGCCGACATCGGCCTTCGAGAGGGTGGGGTCCTTCGGTCACGCCATCCTGCGGCAGAGCGTGACACTGGCGGCGACGCAACCGCACTCGCCAGCGTTGGCAGAACCGAGCAGAGCGCCGCTGCGCTCGTTCCGCGAGTTCCGGTCGGTGCGGCGTCGACATCGTTGAAACTCGCCGTCCAGATTGCCGATGGATTGCGGCTGGCGGACCAGCGCGTGATACGGATCCAGCTTGCACCGGAAGAGCTTGGGCGGGTGCGCATCCTGCTGACACCGACCGAATCCGGCCTGCATGTCGTGATCCAGAGCGAGCGGCCCGAAACGCAGGACCTTCTGCGGCGAAACGCTGCCGAACTCGCGCGTGATCTCGGGGATCTCGGCTATGACGGGCTCTCGCTTGATTTTTCGGACCACGGGGAACGCCCGAACCTGCCGAATCTGCCCGGCCCGCCCGTGCTGGCAGGGCAAGTGACAGAGCCCGAGGACCCGGCGCGACGCACGCTGACGCAGCACGCAGCGCACGGCTCCTCCGGGCTGGATCTGCGGATATGACAAAGGGCCACGTCGAGCGGGCTTCAAAAATGAAGCAAGCCGGTGATTGCGCCTGGTGTGCCCCCGGGGCGAAACCTGCCATGCGGCTCGCGACACTGCCCCGGTCCTGTCGCCCAGGTGGTGGAATTCAGCAAGAGGAGCCAAGGACATGATCAACCCGGTCACGCAGCAGGACATGCACCTGTCCGGCCGTCCGCCCGGTACACCGGCGAAAACCCCGGTCTCCTCGGATTTCGAGACGTTCCTGCGGATGCTTACGACCCAGATGCAGAACCAGAACCCGCTGGAGCCGATGGAGGCGTCTGATTTTGCCGTGCAGCTGGCCACATTCTCCGGTGTCGAGCAACAGGTGAGGACCAATGAGCTGCTGGCCCGGCTTGCCACCCGGCAGGGTCTGGCCGAGATGGCAGGCTGGGTCGGGCGCGAGGCGCTGACGCCTGCGCCGGTCCATCTCGATGGTGCGCCGCGCCAGCTTGTTCCGCCCGAGATTGACGGTGCCGACCGGGCCGAACTGGTGCTTACAAATGCTGCCGGGCTTGAGGTCGGTCGCTATGCCGTTGACCCGCTGGCGACCGGGATAAGCTTCGAGCCGCCGGATCCGGTTGCGTTGCCGCCGGGTCATTACCAGATCACGATGGAGGGATTCCGTGCCGGGCAGTCGCTCGGATCGCACCCTGTGCTCAGCTATGCGCGAATCCATGAGGCGCGCAGTGACATGGGTCAGATCCTGCTGGTTCTGGAAGGCGGGCATTTTCTGGACAGCAGCGATGTGGTCGGGCTGCGCAGCTGAGAATGGCGGGCTGGTGGCAAGGCACCGTGCAGGCCCGCTCGCGCGCAACCGGTCACGCGCCAATGTGGAACGGCCTGTGCGGCAAGCCCCGGAGCTTTTGGCAAGCGGCGGTGTCGCCATGGCCGGGCCGTCCATCGGGCCCTCGCACCGGCGCCGACCCGGGAGCGAAGAGGGCGGCGCATCCCTCGCGCCCCCACGTCTTCGGAATTGCGCCCCGGTTGCGTGCGTACATCCTGCGCGGTCATCTGCAGGGCTCTGACCGGTCCCTGCAGATGAGGGGCCGCCGGTTACCGTGTTTCACCCTGCGCAGGATATTCCGGTCGCGGTGATGACACCTTTTGCGCGCGGGAGCGCGGTGATCTGCCGCCTGCCGGAATTTCCAACGAGTTTCCGCTGCACGCGGGGCGCGGTTTCCTCGACGGGTTCGGCCAGCCAGCCGGCACTCATGGCCGCCAGATCGGCGATAACGGTTCCGCGCCCCGGACCTGTCCATCCGGCGCAGCACCCGGTATGCGCGAGAACAGGCGCAGGCGTCGTGGCGGACCGCCGGTCGCCTGACCCTTGTGCCGCGCCCGGCCGTTCGGGCATGACATAGATCATGGCATGAACGGCGAGGTCGTTATCGACCAGTTGCGCGCTGCGCGCTGGCAAGACGTGGCGTCGAAGGTCTGGCCACGGGTGGCGGCCGGTCGCAGGCAATGTGATTGCTGCCCTCGCGCCGGATGCGTTTTTCGGTTGTTCATGCAGGCGCGGCTTGCACAGGGGGGGAAATTGGGTCTTTCTGCGCGCTCGGACCCATGTGGAGGCGCCAGCGATGATGCGAGTCGCGATCAACGGATTCGGACGGATTGGCCGGACAGTGCTGCGCGCCTGGATGCAGGGCGGCTGGTCCGACATCGATATCGTCGCCATCAACGACATCGCCACGCCCGAGGATTGTGCCTATCTATTCGAATATGACAGTGTCTTCGGCCCGTTCCGGGGCGGTGTTGCGCTTGGCGATGGCGCGCTGCATGTGGCGGGATGTCGCCTGCGGCTGACCCATGCGGCCGATCTCTCCGAACTGGACCTGTCGGATATCGATCTGGTGATGGAATGCACGGGCCGTGCCGACCGTACCGAGGTTGCGCGGCGTGGCATTCGTGCCGGGGCAGGGCGGGTGCTGATCTCGGGTCCTTCCGAGGCTGCCGAGGTAACGGTCGTGCTGGGCGTCAATGATGGCCTGCTCATGCAAGAGCATGCGCTGATCTCTAATGCGTCCTGCACCACCAATGCGCTGGCCCCGCTGGCCGGGCTGCTGCACGACCGCTGGGGGCTGGTCACGGGGTTCATGACCACGATCCATTGCTATACCGGCAGCCAGCCCACGGTCGATGCACCCCGCGGCGACCCGGCACGGTCGCGCGCGGCTGCCCTGTCAATCGTGCCGACGACGACTTCGGCACAGCGATTGCTCGAGCGCGTGCTGCCCGATCTCAGGGGACGGCTGATGGGGGCTGCCGTGCGGGTGCCGACCGCGTCGGTATCGGCCGTGGATCTGAGCGTGATGCTGGAGCGCACCGCCAGCGTGGACGAGGTCAACGCGGCCCTGCAGGCGGCGGGCGGGGTGATCGGCTGCACCACCCGTCCGCTTGTCTCGACCGATCTGCGCGCACGCCCCGAAAGCATCGTCATGGCCCTGACCGAGACGCAACTGACCGAGGGGGGGATGCTGCGTGTCTTCGGCTGGTATGACAATGAATGGGGGTTTTCGTGCCGGATGCTCGACATGGCGCGACGGATTTCGCAGCTCTGAGCAACGATTTTCCTTGCGATTCCGTCGCGCACCGGCCATATGGAGCGGGCGACGTTACCACTATCGACCACTGTTCTCCGTCTACGGCCACAGTCCTTTCGATCTTGCACTGACTGAGCCGGGCTGCCGCATGGTGTGGGCAGCATAATGACAGGAGACTTCACAATGGCCACTGGCACCGTGAAATGGTTCAATTCCACCAAAGGCTACGGCTTCATCCAGCCTGATGGTGGCTCGAAGGACGTTTTCGTCCATATCTCGGCAGTCGAGCGCGCAGGCCTGCGTGGTCTGGACGATGGTCAGAAAGTGACCTTCGATCTGGAAAAGAGCCGCGACGGCCGCGAATCCGCGTCCAATCTCGCGCTGGCATAATCCTTCTGCTGGATTTTTGGGCAATGATGCCGAAAGCCGCCTGTAAATCGGGCGGCTTTTTCTTTTGGTCGGGTTTCCGGGCTTCTGACCGGACCGGGTATGGACCTTGCGTGTCGGCCCGCCATCTTGAGGCGCATGGATACGTCCAGATACAGCCCAGCCCCTGATTCCGCCCACCAACTGATCCTCGCCACCGATCTTGATGGCACCTTTCTGGGGGGGGCATCCGCGCATCGTGACCGGCTCTATCGCTGGCTGGAAGCATCGGAAGACGCGCTGCTCATCTTTGTCACGGGACGCGACCCCGGTTTCGTTGCCGGGCTCTGCGAGTCGGGCGCAGTACCTGAACCGGCCTATGTGATCGGTGATGTCGGCACGACGATCGCTGCGTTCCGGCGCGGGCGCGTGGAGCCGATCAGCGAACTGGAATCCCATATCAGGATCGGCTGGGAGGGCATGGCCGAGCGCGTGCGCACCCGGCTGTCCGGCGTCCCGGGCCTGTGGCTGCAACCCGCCCCGTTCCGGCATCGGCTGTCCTATCAGTATGATTCGCGCTTTGACCGTGCCGCGCTTCGTGTGCTTGACGGGCTGGAGGTGGACATTCTCGTCTCGCATGGCTGTTTTGTCGACATCCTGCCGCGCGGGGTCAGCAAGGGTCCGTCGCTCTGGCGGCTGATCGCCCATCTGGGTCTTGCGCCCGAACGGGTTCTGGTCGCGGGCGATACGCTCAATGACCTGTCGATGTTCGAGACCGGGCTGCATGGCGCGATTGTCGGCGGGGCCGAGCCCGAACTGCTGGCGGCGACCGCCCATCTGCCGCGTGCCCATCGCTGTCGTCACGCGGGCGCGGGCGGGATCATCGAGGCGATCCATGCTCACGGCCTGCATCCTGCCCCCCCGGAGGTTCCGCAATGAAATCCGATCTGGTCATCGTCTATCACCGCCAGCCCTATGAGGAGGTCATCGTCGACGGGCAGGTGCAGTATCGCGAGAATTCCAGCCCCAACGGAATCGTGCCGACGATGAAGGGCTTTCTGGGACAGGCAGACCGGGGCGCATGGGTGGCCTGGAAAGAGGCCGAGGACACCGCCAATCCCGGTTTCGACCCGGTGATCGAGATTTCCGACAGTTTCGGCACCTACACGGTCAGCCGCCTGCCGCTGACGGCCGAACAGGTGCGCAGTTTCTACCATGTCACCTCGAAAGAGGCCTTCTGGCCGATCCTCCACGGCTTCAAGGAGCGCTACAATTACGACCCGGTGGACTGGCCGACCTTCCGCGCCGTGAACTGGGCCTTTGCCGAAGCGGCGGCCGAGCAGGCCACCGAGGATGCGGTGATCTGGATCCATGACTACAACCTGTGGCTGGTGCCCGGCTATCTGCGCCAGATCAAGCCTGGCGCGACGATCTGCTTTTTCCATCACACCCCCTTTCCGGGGCCGGACATGTTCAATGTGCTGCCCTGGCGGACAGAGATCATCGATTCTCTGCTGGCCTGTGATTCGGTGGGGTTCCATATTCCGCGCTATGCACAGAATTTCGCCGCCGTCGTGCGTTCCGTGAAAGGCGCGCGGCTCGTGGCCGAGACCGAAACGCCGTCATCGCTTTCGGCAACGGGCGTGGCGCTCAACGACCGGCGCATGCCTCTGGAGCTGGAACATATGGGGGCGACCACCTGTATACATACCAACCCGGTGGGTGTGAATTTCGACTATATCGAGCACCTCGCGAACCAGCCGGAAGTGACCGCGCGTGCGGCCGCGATCGGCACCGAACTGGGCGACTGCAGGCTGATCCTGTCGGTCTCGCGCACCGATTATACCAAGGGCAATATCGAGCAGCTTGAAGCCTTCGAGCGGCTGCTGGCGCGCCGCCCCGAGATGCGCGGCAAGGTGCGGCTGATGCTGGTCTCGGTCGGGGCCAACCGCAACATGACAGCCTATGCCGAAGTGCAGGAACGGATCGAATCACTGGTCGGGCGGATCAATGGCAGCCATGGCAGTTTCGAGTGGCAGCCAGTGGCGCTGATCAGCACGGCGATTCCGCTGGCGCAGCTTGTGGCCTATTATCGTGCGGCCGATATCGCATCGATCACGCCGCTTGCTGACGGGCTCAACCTCGTTGCGTCCGAGTTCTGCGCTGCGCGCGACCTGACCCGCCCCGGTGCGCTGATCCTGTCGGAATTCGCGGGGTGCGCCGTGCTTCTGGACGGGGCGATCCCGGTCAACCCGTTTTCCCATGCGTCGATGGATGCCGCGCTCGATCAGGCGCTGGGCATGGGGATCGAGGAGCAGGCTGCGCGGCTGACAGCGCTGCGCCATTCCGCGCGGACCTGGGACATATCGGCCTGGACGCGCTCGGAAATGGCGCATTTCCGCACTCTCCGGCGCGACAGGCACGGCCACGGCACGGAGTTCGCGCCGCCCCCCGCCGCCGCCTGATCTCGGTGCGCATGACGGGGTGACGGGCCGCACGGTCGCTGACGAGGCTGCATCGCCCCGGCATGCGGTGCAGGTCCTTCCTTCCTCAGAAGTGACTCGCCTTTTCGGGCGTCATGCGATTTGGTAAGGGTCAGGTCCGGCAGGCGGGGACCATCGGGTAACTGGTCGATCCGGCGAGTGGAGCTGCACGCGCGATGAGTGAGTTCATCGGGTCCGAGATGACAGAGATGGCGATCGAGTTGCTGCTTGATGACGCAACGCTGCTTGTCACCATCCCACTGCGCCTTGCCTGTCGCTGGCCCGACGCCCCGGCGTTGCAGCTGTGCCTGGAACTGGCCTCGGCGGCGAATGCAGTGGAGCAGACATTCGTGCCGACAGCCAAGACCCGCGCTAGAATAGAAGGGCTGTGGCGGGTCGCGGCGCTGATCGGTGCCGATCTCTATCAGTTGCAGATGCAGGGCCGCCCCCATACGCGCGCGGCGGATCTGGCCGCTTTCTGGTCTGCCGAAGACCCCATGTTCGGAAGCGAGAGCGAAGATGCGACCAGGCCCGCGTAACCTGATCACCGATGTCACCGGCCTGCAGGTCGGCCAGGCGCATGATGCGCTTCTGCGCAGCGGGGTGACGGTCCTGACCGCAGAGCGCCCCATGCGGGCGGGTGTGCATGTCATGGGCGGTGCGCCCGGCACGCGCGAGACCGAGTTGCTGGCGCCGGACCGGCTGGTGCAGGAGGTGGATGCGCTGGTGCTCTCGGGTGGATCGGCCTTCGGGCTGGATGCCGCCTCGGGGGTCATGGAAGCGCTTCGGGCGCATGGACGCGGCTTTGCCTTGGGGGAGCTGCGCGTGCCCATCGTGCCCGCGGCGATCCTCTTTGATCTTGCCAATGGCGGAAACAAGGACTGGACGGCGAATCCCTATCCCGCACTTGGTGGCGCTGCGCTGCGCGCAGCGGGTGACAGTTTCGAGCTGGGCAGTGCGGGCGCGGGCTTCGGGGCAACGACAGCACGGCTCAAGGGCGGGATCGGCTCGGCCTCGTGGGTTCTGGCGTCGGGGGCGTGCGTTGGTGCGCTGGTGGCCGTCAACCCGGTGGGCTGCGTGACCATGGGCGCGGGCGGAGAGTTCTGGGCCGCCCCTTTTGAATACGCCGCCGAGTTCGGGGGCAGGGGCACCGGACAGGCGACGCCCATGCCCATGTCCAAGCTCGCGCGCGAGGCCACGACGCTCGCGATTGTCGCGACCGATGCCACGCTCGATCAGGCGCAACTGACGCGCATGGCGGTGGCCGCCCATGACGGCATTGCCCGTGCCATCGTGCCCTCGCACACGCCCTTTGACGGGGACATCGTCTTTGCGGTCTCGACTGCGACAGGTACCGCTGCACAGGCAGCAGACCTGCTCGAGATCGGCCATGCCGCCGCCACCTGTCTTTCGCGTGCAATCGCGCGCGCTGCGTTCGAGGCACAGAGCCTGCCAGGAGACTTGCTGCCAAGCTGGCGGGCGCTTCATGGCTGAGCGAGCAGGGCGCGCGCCTCAGCCGCCGGTATGGCTCATGTGGCGGCTCACCTGACCCGCGACGTGCTGGCGCGAATAGTCGAAATCATGGCCCCTGGGCTTGCGGCTGATGGCCTCGCGGATCGCCCGTTCAAGTGCACCGTCATCGCTCGATGCGCGCAGGGGCGCGCGCAGGTCGGCGCGGTCCTCCTGTCCAAGGCACATGAACAGTTCGCCCGTACAGGTCACGCGCACGCGGTTGCAGCTTTCGCAGAAATTATGCGTGAGCGGTGTAATGAAGCCGACCTTCGAGCCGGTTTCCTGCAGCCGCACATAAGAGGCAGGCCCGCCAGTGCGCTCGGCCAGATCGTGCAGCGTATAGGTTCCCGACAACTGCGCGCGCAGGTCCCGGAGCGACCAGAACTGGTCGATCCGGTCCTCTTCGCCCAGATCGCCCATCGGCATGACCTCGATGAAGGTCAGGTCCATGTCGCGCGCGGCGCACCACTCGACCATCTCGAAGAGTTCATCCTCGTTGACGCCTTTCAGCGCAACCGCGTTGATCTTGACGCGCAGCCCGGCGCGTTGCGCCGCCTCGATGCCGTCAAGCACCTGCGACAGCCGCCCCCATCGCGTGATGCGGGCGAATTTCGCCTCGTCGAGCGTATCGAGCGAGACATTTACCCGACGCACGCCGCAATCGACAAGCTCCTGTGCAAAGCGGCCAAGCTGGCTGCCATTGGTCGTCAGTGTCAGTTCGTCCAGCGCACCGCTGTCGAGATGGCGCTTCATGGTGCGGAAAAAGGTCATGATGCCCTTGCGCACCAGAGGCTCGCCGCCCGTCACGCGCAGCTTGCGCACGCCCAGCCTTATGAAGGTCGAGCAGAGGCGGTCAAGCTCCTCGAGTGTGAGCAACTCTGCCTTGGGCAGGAAGGTCATGTTCTCGGCCATGCAATAGACGCAGCGGAAATCGCAGCGATCCGTAACCGAGACGCGCAGATACGATATGGGGCGGGCGAATGGGTCGATGAGCGGCGTGTTCATGCTCAAGACCTAGCCATCCGTGCGCGTGCCGGCAAGAGGCGAGAGCATTGTCGCGCGGTCTATTTGGCAGTAGACAGGCTACATGTCTGTTCTGCGCCCCCTTCTTTCCGGTTCCGTGCTCTGTCTGGCTCTGGCAGGCTGCGCGCAATTCCCCGGCTTCGGCCGTCTGTCCGCGCCGTCCCTCCCGGCCAGCGATGTGGCGGTTCGCATGCCCGATGCTGAAACGGTTCGACCGCAGCCACGTCCAGGCGCGGCGGGGGGCACGCAGGCACTCGGCGGAGCGGGGCTGACGCCGGATGCGCTGGACCGCACCAGCGCGGCAGAGCGCGCGGCGGCGCTGGCACCGCCAGCCGCCCGGACCCAGTTTCTGGGCGAGACGCTGGCAAGCCTGGGTGGTGTGACCGAGCCGGGCCTGTGGCTGCGCACCGGGCTTGTAAGCCAGGCGACGCAGGGGCGGGTCGAACTGGCGGATGGCTCCCGTTCGCTCAGGGTCGAGTTGCGCCCGTCGGGTGCGGTGGCAGGGTCGGGCAGCCAGTTGTCGCTTGCAGCGTTCCGCAGTCTCGACCAGCCCCTGACTGCACTGGTGCCGCTGCGTGTCTTCGTCGAATAGCGGTCAGACGCGCAGGGCCTGATGAATCTGTGCTGTCGGACCGGGCGGCGGCGATGTTTGCGCGGTCAGCACCAGCGTGGCGGCAAGCAGGGGTGCGAGCACCGCAATCGCAGAGCGTCGGCAGCGGAGCATCACGGCATCGCACAGCGGCGCGAAATCCTGCGTGCTCGCCGCCGGTCCGCCATCGTCCCGGAAGACCCGAGCAAGGTCCTGATCGTCGCGCGCCGCACAGAGTCGGGCAGTAATGCGCTCGGCGCGGTGCAATGGGGTGACGCTCTGGTTGCCATGCGCGCCCGAAAAGGCCGAGGGAAAAGCCGCCGGGCAGGTGGCCATCGGTCGCGTGTAGCGCTGGCGCATGTCGGGCAGGGGTGGTCCGGGGCGCAGCCGGTCCAGCCCGATGGCGAGCGCGTGCTCGAACTCTGCCCGGCACAGCACCAGCCGCGGCCCGGTCAGAATCAGGGCCGAGGGCGGGTGCATCTGCAAAAGCAGCTGGCAGATATCCGCGATCAGCTCGGCAGACGCAGGGCTACCGATACGCATCCTCAGTGCAAACGCATGATGACGCATGAAATAGCCCAGCCGTGGCGCCTGGCGGGTGGCATTCTCGAAATCCGGTCGTCGGAAGCCCTGGCCTTGGCCGCCGATCGGCGTGGCATCCCCCAGCACCATGCGCACCTCGTCGACCTGCAACTCGATCCGGTCTTCCATCATGGCCGCACGGCTGACGCTCCGTCGCATGGCGCAGAGCGCGCGCAGGAGCGTCTGGAAGCGCATGACCTGCATCATCGGGCGTGCCTTGTGAAACAGCAGAATCACGTCAAGACCGGCTTCGGGCACGGCAAGCAGGAACGGGTCGGTGCGCTGGGCGTTCCACTCTGCCGTGTCGCTGGAGCGTCCGGCTGCGGACGACGCGACCGACACGACCGGCGCCGGGCGGTTCGGTTCCCGTGCCACCAAGCCAAGCATTGCTGCACCTGGCGATCTGCCCATTGCCCCCATCCGATACTGCCCCGGAGCAAAGCATATCGTGTCGCGCACTTTTCGTGTGCCGAAATCTGCCTTGCATTTTAGGGACAGGCCCATGGCGTCATTCGGGCTTGTGATGGGCGCAAAGGATGCCTAAGCGTGGGGCATGCGAGTCTTGTTTCTGGGCGATGTCATGGGGCGGGCAGGGCGGCGGGCCGTTTCCACGGCGCTGCCTGTGCTGCGGCGCGCGTGGCGGCTGGATTTCGTGGTCGTCAATGGCGAGAACGCGACCGGCGGGATGGGGCTCTCGCCCGACCATGCCAAGGGCCTGTTCGAGGCCGGGGCCGATTGCGTCACGCTTGGCGATCATGCCTTCGACCAGCGCGCGATGCGCGATTTCTCCAGTGTCGAGCCGCGCATCCTGCGGCCGCTGAACCTTGCCAAGTCCGGGGCGCCGGGGCAGGGCGCCAGGGTCTATGAGGCGCCGGGCGGGCGCAAGGTTCTGGTCGCGCAGGTGCTGGGACAGGTCTTCATGAAACAGCCCTATGCCGACCCGTTTTCGGCCATCGAACCGGTGCTGCGCACCTATCCGCGCGGCGGCCAGGTGCAGGCGGTGATCGTGGACATTCATTGCGAGGCAACCTCCGAGAAAACCGCCATGGGCCATTGGTGCGACGGGCGCGCGAGCCTTGTGGTCGGCACGCATACGCATATCCCGACGGCCGACGCGCAGATCCTTGGCGGGGGAACGGCCTATCAGTCGGATGCGGGCATGTGCGGCGATTACGACTCGGTCATCGGGATGCACAAGGACGAGCCGATGCGCCGCTTCATCACCGGCATGGCCAATACGCGCTTCACGCCTGCACTGGGCGCGGCAACCGTGTCGGGTGTCTATGTCGAGACCGAAGACCTGACCGGTCGGGCGCTGCGGGTCGAGATGGTGCGGCTGGGCGGTCGGCTTGCGCAGTCCGGCCCGGCACCCCTGCCCGAACTGGACTGGGGCACTGACACTGCTGGGCCATAGCGCGCGGCCCGGGGACGGATGTTGCGGGCTGCGCGTGTAGCGGGACGGGCTCAGAGCCGTGCGGGAAGTGACGCATAGCCCCGGAACCGGATCCGCCCGCCCGCCACGCGTCCGGGACTGATCGTATAGCCGGGATGACGCGCCAGCAGTCGGCTGACTGCAATCCGCCCTTCCAGCCGCGCCAGGCTCAGACCCACGCAGACATGCGGCCCTCCGGCAAAGGCGAGATGGCGGTTGGGCTTGCGGGTGATGTCGAAATGGTCTGGGTCGTCAAACATTTCCGGGTCACGATTGGCCGCACCGATGCAGAGGTGCAGATTGGTGCCTGCGGCAATCTCCACCCCGCCGATCTCGACGTCGGCGCGCGTTTCGCGATTGCCGAACTGGTTCGGCGACAGATAGCGCAGACTTTCCTCGATCGCCCCGGCCATCGCCTCGGGGTGCTCCAGCAGATGGTCGCGCGCCTGCGGGTGGTCATGCAGCAGCGCCAGCGTGTTGCCGATCAGGTTGGTCGTGGTCTCGTGACCTGCATTCAGGATGAAGATGCAGTTGTGCAGCAGTTCGGCTTCGGAAAGCTGTTCGCCCTCGGGCGTGCCCTGGATCAGCCGGGTGAGCACGTCAGTCTCGGGGTCGCCTGGCGCGGCGCGGCGCCGCGCGACCAGATCGCGCAGATAGCCGAGAAATTCCTCCACCGCCCGGTTGCCGCGCGCAAGCTCTGCTTTCGAGAGCGCAGGCTCCAGCGCGCCGAGGATGGCCAGCGACCAGTCGCGCAGCGGCCCGCGTTCCCCGACCGGGACATCGAGCAGGTTGCCGATGATCTGGATCGGGATGGCAGCGGCGAAATCCTCGATCAGGTCCACCTCGTTCCGCCCCGCCATCGCACCGAGCAGGGCATCGACGGCCACGATGAGCCCTGGCTCCATCCGTGCGATCGCGCGCGGGGTGAGCGCCGAGGTCATGATCCTGCGCACCCGCGTGTGCAGCGGCGGATCGTTGAACACGAGCGACGTGGTGTGATGCGCATAAAGCGGGCTCTCGCGTCCGAAGACCGGTGCGAAAACCCGCGTCTTGTCCGATGAGAACAGCCCGGTGTCACGATAGATCCGGTCGAGATCGGCATGGCGGCTGATCAGAAACGAGCCATCAGTCTGGCGCAGGACCGGCGTCCGGGACAGCAACCCGGCATAGACCGGAAACGGATCGTCGCGGAACCCTTGCGGCGGGTTGGCCAGATCGAATTGCATGTACTCCTCCTGCGCTGATACGCGCCTTCTGGCAAGACTGCGCGAGGTGCGCCCGCGCGACAAGACCCGAATCGCTTTTCATCCGGCGGCCCGCCCCATATCTTGCGCGCCAAGGGGCAAAGGGGAGCCACGGGTGCGCCAGTTCGACCGCTACATGCTGACCCAGCTCTTGACGGTCTTTGCGTTCTTCTCGCTGGTTCTGGTCTCGGTCTACTGGGTCAACCGCGCCGCGCGCCTGTTCGATGCCATCGTGGGCGACGGGCAGAGCTTCTGGGTGTTTCTGGAACTGTCGGCGCTGACCCTGCCCAATGTGATCCGGATCGTGCTGCCGCTTTCGGCATTCGCCGCGGCGGTCTATGTCGCCATCAGGCTCTCGCGGGACAACGAGATGGTGGTATTGCAGGGTGTGGGACTCTCGCCTGCACGCATGCTGCGGCCGGTGGCGGTGTTCGGGCTGATCGTGGCGCTGATGCTGGCGGCGCTGATGCATGTGCTGATGCCGCTCTCGCGCGCGCAGCTCGCCGAGCGGCAGGTCCAGATTGCCGAGAACATTACCGCAAGGCTGTTGCGCGCGGGCGAGTTTCTGGAGCCTGCCGATGGCATCGTTGTCTATCTGCGCGAGATCACACCCGAGGGCCGGCTTCTGGACCTGTTCCTCTCGGATGCACGGCAGGATGGCGCGCGGGTCGAATACAACGCGGCCTCGGCGCTTCTGGCGCCGGGTCCGCAGGGGCCGGTGCTGGTCATGCTCGATGGCGTCGCGCTGATCTACACCAGTGACGACAGACGCCTGACCACCATCTCCTTTGATGATCTGACATATGATGTCGGATCACTGATCGGTCCGGCAGGGCGTGGAACGGATGTGCGCGAGTTGCCCACACATGTCCTTGCCGCGGCCGAGACGGGAATGCTCGAGTCGCTGGGGATTACGCTTGCCGAGGCACGGTTCGAGCTGATGTCGCGCCATGCCCAGCCTCTGCTGGCCGTGCTGACCTCACTGATCGGTTTCACCGCGATCTTTCTTGGTCAGTTCAGCCGGCTGGGCGCCTGGCGGCAGGTGGTTGGCGCCATACTGGCGCTGGCCCTGATCCAGCTGGTCAGCAATGCCACCGCGGGTATGGCGCTGGGCGATGCCGCGCGCGCGGGGCTGGCCTTCGTCCCGGTGGGGCTGGGAGGTCTGGTTTCAGGGCTGATGCTGCTCTGGGCCAGCGGATTCGGGCGGGCATTGCAGCAGAGATTCGGCACATGATCCTCGAACGGTATCTGACGCTGCGACTGTTGCAGGGCTTCCTGATGGTGTCGGGAATCTTTCTGTCGATGCTGCTGCTTCTGGACATGGTCGAACAGATGCGCCGGCTGGCCGGGCAGGCGGTGAGTTTTGGTCAGATCCTGCGGCTGGCGACGCTCAATGCTCCCGAAGCCTTTTACGAGATCGCGCCGCTGGTGCTGCTGCTGTCAGCCATGTGGGTGGGGCTGGCCTGGTCGCGCTCGTCCGAGATGGTGGTGATCCGCGCCTCGGGGCGTTCGGTGCCAAGACTGATGGTGGTGCCCGGGCTGGTGGTGCTTGTTGCGAGCATGGGCTTTGTTGCGGTCATGAACCCGCTTGTCGCCAGCACGTCACGCGAATACGACCGGCTGCTGGGCCAGTTGCGCGGCGCGCCGGTCAGTGCCGTTGCCCTGAGCGCACAGGGGTTGTGGTTGCGCCAGGCCGATGCGCTGGGCCAGACCGTGATTCACGCCACCCATGCCGAGGAGACGGGCACGATCCTGCGTGACGCGACCTTTCTGGTGTTTCACACGACCGAGGGGGTTTCGCTTCGTCTTCATGCCCAACGTGCGGAACTTCGCCCCGATCAGTGGCTTCTGACCGATGTCAAAAGCTGGGATCTCTCGCAGATGAACCCGGAACAGGCGGCCAGTTTCGAGGCCAGCCTGGCGCTGCCCACCGACCTGACGCCCGAGCAGATTCGCGACAGTTTCGCCCAGGTCCGTGCGATCCCGCTCACCCAGTTGCCCGGCTTCATCGCCACGCTGGAGCGCGCAGGCTTTTCCGCGCTCGAGCCGCGGATGCGGCTGCACATGGAACTGGCACTTCCTGTGCTGCTGCTGGGGATGGTGCTGCTGGCCTTCGCGCTGAGTATTCACCACATGCGCGCAGGCGGGGCGGGGTTTCGGGCGCTGGGCACGATTCTGGCTGGATTCGCCCTGTTCTTTCTGCGTAACTTTGCGCAAGTGCTGGGCGAGACCGGGCAGATCCCCGTGGTGCTGGCAGCCTGGGGCCTGCCGCTGGCCACATTCTTGCTGGCAGTGGGTGTGATGTTGAATCTGGAGGAAGGCTGATGCGGCGGCAGCACCCGGCAAGGAGGGGCAGGACGCACGCAGGCGCGCATCTCGTCTTGCTGGCCATGCTGCTGCTTGCAGTGCAGATGCTCGTTCTTCCCCGTGCCGCGTCGGCGCAGTCGGCCGGGCCGGAATTCGCGACCCTCGTGGCCGACAATCTCTATATGGACGGCCCTTCGCGGCTGATTGCCGATGGCAATGTCGAGGCGCTGTTCGGCCAGACCCGCCTGAGCGCGCGCCGCATCGTCTATGACCGCGACAGCGGCCGGATCCGGATCGACGGCCCGCTGGTGCTGCGCGAGGGCAGGGAGGTGCTGATCCTGGCCGATCAGGCCGAACTCTCGGAGGATCTGGAGCAAGGGCTGATCCGCTCGGCGCGGTTCGTGATCCAGGAGCAGTTACAGATTGCCGCTGGACAGATCGAACGCCTGGACAGCCGCTTCACCGAGATGACCAGTGTCGTCGCCTCGTCCTGCGAGGTCTGCGCCGACCGCCCGACGCCGCTCTGGGAAATCCGCGCCCGACGTGTCGTGCATGATGACGAGGCACAGCAGATCTATTTCGAGAATGCGCAGTTTCGCATGTTCGGCCTGCCGGTTGCCTATATCCCGCGCCTTCGCGTCCCTGATCCGCGCCTGACGCGCGCGACCGGCTTCCTGATGCCGCGTTTCTCGTTCGGTACAGGGCATGGCTTCGGGCTGCGCGCGCCTTATTTCATCGTGCTGGGTCCCGACAGGGATCTGACATTGACGCCCTTTGTCGCCAGCGAGGGCACGCTTGCCCTCGAGATGCGCTACCGGCAGGCCTTTGCGACCGGAAACCTGGAACTCGGTGGTCTGGTCGCGCGGGACAATATCCGCCCCGGACAGATCCGGTCGATGGGCTATGCGGTGGGCGATTTCGCGCCGGGCCGGGGATTTCGGCTGGGCTTCAACCTGATCCATTCCTCGGACCCGACCGTGCCGGGGGATTATGAACGTGGTGCCTCGCGCCTTGACAATGACATCACGCTTGAACGCATTCGCCGTGACGAGCGCATCCGGCTGCAACTGCTCCATTTCCGTTCGCTGCGTGGTGGGGATGACAATGCGACCTTGCCCAACCAGATCGGACAGGCCGTGCTCGAGCGGCGTTTCGACATGCCGGTTCTTGGCGGTATCGCCAGCTACCGGCTGGAGGCCCATGCGCTTCGGCGCCGCCAGCCGCTGCCGGCTGCGCTGCCCGAGCCGGTGCCAGGCATGGGCGCCGGCCCGCGTGCCCAGCAGATGGAGCGCGTGAGCCTCGATCTGGGCTGGCGGCGCGACACGGTGCTGCCGGGCGGGGTGCTGGCGGCGGTTGGTCTGCACCTGGGTCTCGATCATTTCCGGCTGGCCGATACCGGGGGCACCTTCCCGACATCGCACACCCGCGTGACCCCGAATGTGATGGCCGAATTGCGTTGGCCGCTCTTGCGCGCGGCCAGCGCCGATGGCGCTGCGAATCTGATCGAGCCCGTGGCCCAGGTGATCTGGAGCGATGACCGCATTACCAACCTGCCGAACGAGACCAGCCGAATGCCCGAATTCGACGAGGGCAATCTCTTCACCCATGATCGATTTGCAGGGCGCGATTCCCGTGAGGTCGGCCTGCGCGCGAATCTGGGGCTGAGTTGGACGCGCCACGACCCCGACGGATGGTCGAGCACCCTGACACTGGGGCGCATCTGGCGTCAGCGCGACCTTGGCCAGTTCCCGGCGCAATCGCCGCTGTCAGGGCAGGCTTCCACCTGGCTGGTGGCGGGCAGTCTGGATATGGCCGAGGGACTCACCGTCAGCAACCGCTCGCTGTTCGACAGTGATTTCAGTCTGGAGCGCACGGCTTTCGAGCTGGACTGGTCGACGCCGCGCCATGGCATATCGACAAGTTACATGCGCATCCTCGCCAATCCCTTCGAGAACCGCGCCGCGACGTCTTCGGAAATACGCTTCGAGGGCCATCGCAATATTGACGACGTCTGGACCGCGCGGCTGGGGTGGCGGTATGATGTGGCGCAGCGGCGTGCGGCGCGCGCCACGGTCGGTCTGAATTACGAAAATGAATGCCTGCGCGTGGAGATGGGAATCGAGCGTGACTTCGCCACGCCGGCGACGCCTGTCGCCTCGACCAGTTTCGGGCTGAGCATCGATATTCTGGGCATAGGTGGCAATCCCTCGCGGGCGCGGCGCGCCTGCAGCGATCTGTGATCATGAGCGGGATCGGGCAGGACACGGACAAATCTGGCGCGGTCCTGATGACATTGGCTGGCAAAGCGTGTAATCCCTGCACAAGGGCTTGGCGACACAGCCTGGACAGGGACCGGAACAAGGAACGGAACTGACCTGATGCGCATTTTCGACACATCCTTTCTTCTGCGGGCCGGGCTGGTTTTCGTGCTGGCGCTGGGCGGCATGCTCCACAATCTGCCAGCGGCAGAAGCCCAGAACCTGTTTTCGCCTGCCCGCAAGGTCAACGACCGGGTCATCACCAATTTCGATGTCGAGCAGCGCATCATTTTCCTGGAGGCGCTGAATTCCGGGGCCGAGGACATGCGCGCCGAGGCCCTGCGCCGCCTGACCGAGGAAGCGGTCCAGCGCGATCAGGCGCGGCGGATGAATATCCGTGTCAACCGCGACGAATTGCGCGACGGCATGGCCGAATTCGCCGCGCGCGCGGAGTTGAGCACCGACGATTTCATTGCGGCACTGGCACAGAACGGTGTCGAAGCCCGGACCTTCGAGGATTTCGTCGAGGCGGGTTTGCTCTGGCGCAAGGTGGTCGGCAGCAACTTGCCGCGACTGATCCATGTCTCGGGCGCCGACATGCTGCGGGTTCGCGATACGGCGGCAATCCTTGGTCGCCAGCGGCTGCTGATTTCCGAGATATTCCTGCCCAGTGACCCGCAATTCGCCGAAGCCGTGGCACAGATCATGGCCATGATCGAATCGGCGCGCAGCATCGAGGAATTCTCAAACATCGCGCGCGAGTTCTCGCTGGCAGGATCGCGCGATCAGGGGGGGCGGCTGGACTGGGTGCCGGTCGAGAACCTGCCGGGCCAGATTGCACAGCCGCTGGCCAATGCACGACCCGGCCAGATCATCGGCCCGATCGAGCTTGGCGGTGCAATCGCCTATTTCCAGCTTCGCGCCAGCGACAGTGTGCGCGACATTCCCGCCGACCGGGTGCAGCTGAAATACGCCCGGCTGCTTCTGCCGGGCGGGCGCAGCGAGGAAAACCTCGCCCGCGTGGCGCAGATGCGCGCCACCGTGCGGAACTGCGCCGGCCTCGGACCCTTCGCGCGCGGCCTGCCCGAAGAGGCGCTGACCGAGCGCGAGGCGCTGATGCAGCAGATCCTCTCTTCGGATGCTGTCGAACTCGCCCGGCTGGACCGCAACGAGATCTCGGCCAATACCACCGAGGGCGGCAATCTGGTGGTGCTGATGCTGTGCGCGCGCGAACTCGAATTCGACGAACCACCCACCGAGGATATGGTGCGCAACCTCGTCTTTGACCGGCGCCTGAGCGACATGGCCGACCTGAAGCTGCAGGAATTGATCGCCGACGCCGATATCCAGGATTTCTGAAGCAGCCTGCTACAGCGCCTCTTCACCCTCGCTCGCGTGCGCTCCGCGCTCGCGATAAGGCGTCGTGTCGTAATGCGCGCGGTAGCATTTCGAGAAATGCGACGGCGAGGTGAACCCCGTGGCCAGGGCCACCGAAATCACGCTCATGTCGGTCTGCATCAGAAGATGGCGCGCGCGTTCCAGCCGGAGTTCCATGTAGTAGCGCTTGGGACTGCGGTTCAGGTAGCGGCGGAACAGCCGTTCCAGCTGGCGGGTGGACATCTCGACCTGACTGGCCAGATCCGAAGGGCTGATCGGGTCCTCGATATGGTTTTCCATGATCCCGATCACCCGCGCCAGCTTCGGATGCCGCACGCCGATACGCGCGGGAATTGACAGCCGCTGGCTGTCGCGATTGGTGCGGATGGCCGAATAGACCAACTGATCTGCGACCGCATGGGCAAGGTCTGCCCCCTCGCTGTTGGTGATGAGCGTCAGCATCAGATCGAGCGGCGCGGTGCCGCCCGCCGAAGTCAGCCGCTTGTTATGGATCACGAAGACAGATTTCGTCAGGTCGATCTCGGGGAAATCCTCAACCACGGCCATGTGGTTTTCCCAGTGGATCGTCGCCCGATGCCCGTCCAGAAGCCCGGCCTTGGCCAGCGTCCATGTGCCGGTGCACAGCCCGCCAAGCAGATTGCCGTGGCGCGCCCGTTTGCGCAGCCATGACAGGATCGCGGGGCTGGTCGCGCGCTGCACATCCAGCCCGCCGCAGACGAGGATCATCGCATCCGGGGCAACATCCTCCAGCCCGGAATCGACGCTCAGTTCGACACCGTTCGAGCAGCGCACGGGCGCCCCTGTCTCGCTGACAAGTTGCCAGCTGTAAAGCGTCCTGCCCGTGACGCGATTGGCCAGACGCAATGGTTCTACCGCCGCCGCAAAGGCCATAAGCGTGAAGCGTTCCAGCAGCAGAAAGACTACATGCTGCCGACCTCCCGCGTCCCTGCGCTTCGGTCGGGTGTCGTGTTGTGCCACCATGACCGCCCGTGTGAAAGAGTTTCCTTCCCCGGAGACAATCAAGTTTTGCGCGTCCCCGCAAGGGCAATCCGTTTGCATGCGCGGGTGCGGTTTTGTATAGCGACGGGGCCGGGCTTGCGCCCGGCCCCTGCAGAGACGATCAGACCTCGGAGGCTCCCATGAGCGATGGCTGGACCAAATCGACCTGGCGCGAACGCCCCCGCATCCAGATGCCGGATTATCCGGACCATTCCGCATTGCAGGCCATCGAGGCGAAGCTCGCGAAATATCCGCCGCTGGTCTTTGCCGGAGAGGCACGCGCGCTCAAGCGCAAGCTGGGCGCGGCCGCCCGCGGCGAGGCGTTTCTGCTTCAGGGCGGCGATTGTGCCGAGAGCTTTTCGGAATTTACCGCCGACAGCATCCGCGACACGTTCAAGGTGCTGTTGCAGATGGCGATCGTCCTGACCTATGGCGCGAAAGTGCCGGTCGTGAAAGTGGGGCGCATGGCGGGCCAGTTCGCCAAGCCGCGTTCGGCCCCGACAGAGACTGTCGGCGGGCAGGAACTTCCCAGCTACCGGGGCGACATCATCAACGGGTTCGATTTCACCCCCGAGGCACGCATCCCCGATCCGGACCGGATGCTGCAGGCCTATACCCAGGCGGCCGCGAGCCTCAACCTGCTAAGGGCCTTTTCAAAGGGCGGCTATGCCGACATGCACCGCGTCCATTCCTGGACGCTCGGATTCGCCGAGGGAGAGAAGGCCGAGCGGTATCGCGAGATGACCGCGCGCATCACGGATACGCTGGATTTCCTGACCGCGGCAGGCATCACGTCCGAGACCAATGGCGATCTGGCCACGGTGGATTTCTACACCAGTCACGAGGCGCTGCTGCTGGAATACGAGGAAGCACTCTGCCGGATCGATTCCACCTCCGGCCTGCCGGTGGCTGGCTCGGCACATCTTCTCTGGATCGGCGACCGGACCCGCCAGCCCGATGGCGCGCATGTCGAGTTCTGCCGCGGCGTGCAGAACCCGATCGGGCTGAAATGCGGCCCCAGCATCACCGGCGACGACCTCAAGCGCCTGATGGCCACGCTCAATCCCGCGAATGAAGCGGGACGGCTGACCCTGATCGCGCGTTTCGGCGCGGGACAGGTGGGCGACCACCTTCCCCGCCTGATCAGGGCTGTGCGCGAAGAGGGCGCCGATGTCCTGTGGACATGCGATCCCATGCACGGAAACACGATCAAGTCGTCCACAGGCTACAAGACGCGCCCCTTCGAGTCGGTGCTGCGCGAGGTCCGCGAATTCTTCGCCATCCACAATGCCGAGGGCACCATCCCGGGCGGTGTGCATTTCGAGATGACCGGCAAGGACGTGACCGAATGCACGGGCGGTCTGCGTGCGATCACCGATGAGGATCTGTCGGATCGCTATCACACGGCCTGTGACCCGCGCCTCAATGCCAGCCAGTCGCTGGAACTCGCCTTCCTCGTGGCCGAGGAACTGGTCGGGCGCCGCAAGACACTGGCCGCCGCCATCTGACCTTTCATCCTTGCCAAAATATCCACGGGGATTTCAAAGGGGACGTGTCCCC
>SKYA01000043.1 GCA_007128135.1 Paracoccaceae bacterium
GCAATCTCCTCTGCGACGAGGCGCTGATGCTCCAAATAGGCAGAGCCGACAACGAAGGCTGCGCCACCGAACATCAAGACGAACAAAACCGCTATTCCGATTGCAACGCGCTTTGCCATGCCGCAAGTCTAACATTCACGACTTACGAATTGAACCCTGCCCAAAGAGCACAGAACGCACGGACGTCCCAGCAAAGCCGCCAGTCATCCTTCTCGCAGCATCCTGCACTTTGGGCTCACCCCACCTGCACGCCTGCCCCTCAACCCGTCAGTGCCATCACCTCGCGCCCGCGCAACGCTTCCACCCGCTCCAACACCTCCGCCCGCACCTCCCCCTCGCGCGGGGCATCCTCCAGCGTCATGCGCCACGTATCCGGCGGCACCCGGCCCGAAGCACGCCGGTTCCATGTCAGCGCGCCCAGCACCGCCTGCGCTTCCTCGGGCAATACCCCCGCCGCCGACCAGCCGTTCAGCGCGCCCCAGACCCGCGTCCAGGCCCGCGCCACCGACCACGGGTTATAGCCGCCACCCCCCAGCACGATCAGGCGCGGGGCGAGGTCGCGCAGCGCCAGCGCCACCGCCACATGCGCGTTGTTGGACAGCGAGAGCCGCGACAGCGGGTCTTCCTCGACCGCGTCCGCCCCGCATTGCAGCACCACCGCCTGCGGGTCGAACCGCTCCAGTACTGGCAAGATCAGGCGATGCAGCACCACCCGCATCTCGCTGTCATTGAACCCGCGCGGCACCGGCAGGTTGAACGCCCGCCCCCCGCCGGTATCCTCCAGCGCGCCAGTGAAGGGCCAGCGGCGTTCCTCATGCACCGAGACCAGCACCATATCCTCGGCCCCGCCCAGCGCCGCCTCGACCCCGTCGCAATGATGCGCGTCGATATCGACATAGGCGATGCGCGAGAGCCCCAGCCCGCGCAGCGCCAGCAGGCACAGGACGGGGTCATTGAGGTAGCAGAACCCGTTGGCCCGCTCCGCCATGGCGTGATGCGTGCCCCCCCCTGGCACATGCACCACGCCCCCCTCGCGCACCAGTTCCGCCGCCAGCATGACCCCCCCTGCCCCGGTCGCCGGGCGGCGGAACATCTCGGGGAAGACCGGGTTCGCGGTCGTGCCCAGCCCGTGGCGGGTGCGGGACAGTTCATCCACCGCCTGTAGCGCCTCGGCCTGTTGCAGGGCGGCGATGTAATCGGGGGTGTGAAAGCTTTCGAGGGCCGCGGGCTTCGCCCGCGGACTGGCCCTGTACTGCCCCGGCCCGATCCACCCCAGCGCGCGGGTCAGGTCCATCACGGTCGAGACGCGGGGGATGTGCAGCGGGTGCCATTGCCCGTAACTGGAGCCGCGATAGATCTCCGAGCCAATGAAAAACGGTTTCATCTGTTGAAAAAAGAGAGCGGCACTATCGGGCCGGGTTCGGCCATATTTTTTCGTATCGTGAAAAACGCTCTCATTTTCGGGAAAACCCTTCTCAGCGCAGATGGGCACGGATGCTCCGGGTGATCGCGCGGGCGGTCGGGCGGGTGCTCGACCCCCAGAAGCCCAGCACCTCGCCCTCGGGGCCGATCAGCGCCTTGTTGAAATTCCAGGTCGGAACAAGGCCGTGGCGCTCGGCCAGCCAGCGATAGAACGGATGCGCATCAGGCCCGCGCACCGGGGTGATCTGCGTGATGGGAAAGGTCAGCCCTGTCTGCACACGGCAGAACTCGGCCACGTCCTCATTGCTGGAGAATTCCTGCCGGAAATCATCCGACGGCACCGCCAGCACAACCAGCCCCTGCGGGCCGTAAGTCTCGTAAAGGCTCTGCATGTCGCCATATTGCCGCGTGAAGCCACAGAGCGAGGCCGTATTGACCACCAGAACCGGACGCCCGCGCCACGCGTCCAGATCGATCCGCGCGCCATCGAGCGCGGTAAAGCTGAAGGCTGCGGCAGGCAGGGCGAGGGCGAGCCAGGCCAGACAGGACAGAACGAGGCGCATCGCAGTCTCCTTTCGCCCTGCAAGGATAGCGGGCGCGGTCAGCGCGGCAAGGCGTTTCACCTTGAATTGTCTGCATGGCTATTTACTTGAGGCACGGGTTTATGCACTGTCCTGACGATGATCAGATACGCGCTACGCTGTGAACAGGGCCATGATTACGAGAGCTGGTTCCAGTCGGGAGCAGCCTTTGACAGCCTGCGCGCGCGCGGGCTTGTGACCTGCCCCCATTGCGGCAGCGCCGAGGTCGAGAAAGCGTTAATGGCCCCGGTCATTGCGAAAGCAGCGTCCGCCGCCCCGGAACCTGCGGACCGGCCCGAACCGCAACCCGACCCGGCCGAAAGACTGCGCCGCCTTCGGGCCGAGATCGAGGCCAGTTCCGATTATGTGGGCGAACGTTTCGCCACCGAGGCGCGGGCAATGTATCTGGGTGAAATCCCCGACCGCGCCATACATGGCGAGGCGCGCCCGGATGAGGCGAAGGCCCTGATCGAGGAGGGGGTGCCGGTACTGCCACTGCCATTCATCCCCAACCGCAAGACGAACTGAAGCGCGCTCTTGGTCGAGGCGTTTTTTCAGGCTAGATGACACTAGGCCCGCCGCCTTGCCAGCCCCATGAAAGCCTCCGGATGCTCGACCGCCATCTGCGCCCCCTTATCGATCCGCCCCTGAACCACATGGGCCGGATCGTGGCGCGCACCGGCGTTTCGGCCGATCTGGTCACGCTGATCGGGCTGGGGCTCGGTCTGGCCGCTGCCGGAGCGGTGGTGGCAGGCGCCTTTGCGGTCGCGATGCTGCTGATCCTGGCCTCGCGGCTGGCCGACGGGCTGGACGGGGCAGTGGCGCGGGTTCATGGCGTGACCGATTTCGGCGGCTATCTGGACATCACCTGCGACTATGTCTTCTACGCGGCGATCCCGCTGGCCTTTGTCATGCTTGACCCGGGCGCGAACGGGGTCGCGGGCGCGTTCCTGCTCTTGTGCTTCTATGTCAATGCAGGCTCGTTCCTGGGCTTTTCGGTGCTGGCCGAGAGGCACGGCATGCGCGGGACCACGCATGGCGAGAAATCACTCTATTTCACTGGCGGATTGCTGGAAGGGACCGAGACGATCCTGTTCTTCGTGATCCTGTGCCTGCTGCCCGGCTGGTTCGCGCCGCTGGCGCTGGGCTTCGGTGCGCTGTGCCTGATCACGGCGGGGGCGCGGGTCATGCTCGCGGCACGGGTGTTTCGCGGCCTGCCCCCGCGCTAGGGTTCGCCATCTGGCAAAAGAACCCCGTGCGCCAGACGCCTCAGGGACCAGGGTCAGCCATGCGCTGAATAAGGTCACCGGTCTGGTGCGCATGATCGGCCAACACTGCGGCGGCTTGCAGGCCGGACAGGTCATCATGACCGGTTCGCTGCACCCGCTGACCTATGTCGAACCGGGCGCAGAGGTGGAAGGAGAGGTCGACGGGTTCTGGGGTGTCGCTGTGAGCATCGGTCAGGATTGGTACGCGGGCCATAGTGCGGTTGGGTCAAGACTCATAAAAACTTGTGCAGCAGCGCAAGGGCCAGACCCAGCAGGACGGCAAGGGTCAACGCGGCCCCGCCCACCCCGGCAAGGGATAACGCAACACCAAGAAGTATGGGCACGACAATACCACCAAGATTGGTGAACAGCATCGTGTAGCCCATCGCCCCGCCCAACAGATGATCGGGCGCAATTCGGGCAGTCAAGGCCACATGCAGTCCAACCGAAGCGCAGGCCGTGAACCCCAGAATGAAGCAGCCGATCACAGCCACGACCGGACTGGCGACCCACGCGACCGCCCCCAGGGCGGCCACGCCCGCCAGCGCGATCACGCAAAGCAGCCACAAGCCACGCGCGGCATTGCCCTGCAACAGCCGGTCGGTCAGCGCGCCCCAGACCACACGACCCAGAAAGGTACCAAGATGGAGCGCTGCAAGGCACAGGCCAAGCACTGCGGCACCAGTGCCAAAAGATAGTTGCAACAGTGCGGGCAGGTGGGCCCATAACGCAAATTGTATGCCATTCGTCAGCCCTGCAACCAGATTGGCGCGGCCAAGGCCGGGCAAGGCCAGCACCTCGGTCAATCTGCTTTTGTGTTGCGTGTCAGGCGGGGGCTGACGTATCTCGGCCGGTACAAGCACCAAAAACAACAGCCCTGCAATCAGCGCAATCGCAGCCGCACTCAAGATGCCCACCTGCCAGCCGAGGGCCGGGCCAAGCAGGGCTGTCAAGCTGCCCAATGCGGCACCTGCCGGAACGCCAGTCTGTTTCAGGCTAAGAAGCGTCGTGCGCCATTTCGGCGTGAACCAAGAAGTGATCGCCCGTCCTGCGGCAGGGTTTATCAATCCATATCCGGCCCCGCATATCCCGATACCCACGCCAAGCTGCGCAAAGCCGCCGGCCGCCGCGCACAGCACCAGGCCGGTCGTGATGGTAAAGGCTGAAAGTGTCAGCGCGACGCGCGTGCCAAGCCGGTCAGTCACCAGTCCGGCAGGCAATGACGCCGCCGCAAGCGCACCGGAATAGACGCTGGCCAATCCCCCAAGCTGAAGCGCTGACAACCCCAGTGCTGCGACGAGCTGCGGTCCCGCCGTCAGCACTGACAGCAATGACATGGCGCCCAGCGCATGGGCCGCGAAGATCAGTGCGAATTGCACGCCCGCGCGCGGTGGCGCTGTCATGTCAGGTCTGCAGCATGCGGTGACGGGTCAATTCGGCCTGCGGGGTGCCACCGAGGGCCACACGCAACGTGGCGATTGCCGCTGTTGTGCCATCGATCAGCGGCACGCCGACCTGTGATTGCAAGCGCGCGGCCAGACCGGCCAGCGGGCCACCGCCCAGGACAATGCTGCTGACCTGATCTTCGCGCGCGGATTTCTGGCATAGCGCCAATAGTTGCGGGGCAAGCCGAACCTGGATCTCGCCGGGGTCGTCCCAGCTTGCGTCTTCGACCATATGCATGGCGGCCACGCGGTCGCCATGCCCATAGCCCAGGGCAGTCTTGCGCAAAGCCTCGGCCATTGTCGGCGCGAAAGACACGATCGACATGCGCGGCCCCAGAACCGACGCCATCGCATAGGCTGATTGTGCAATGCCTACCACGGGCACACGGGTCTGGCCGCGCACTGCGTCCAGCCCGGTATCGCCGAACGAGGCCAGAATAACCCCGTCAACCGGCTGTCGCCATGCGCCAAGGGTCTGGGTCACGGCCCGCTCGGCTGCTCTTGCATCATCCGGGGTGACGATCAGATCGGGCGCACCGACTGCGCGAATGGTTGTGATCTGTTCACCCGACTGGCGAGCCGCTTGCCCGGCAGCATCAATCCGCGCAGTAACCGAGGCCGAGGAATTAGGGTTGATGATCAGAAGTCTCATGGAACTACCCCAGAATGATGGATGGCAACCACAACGAGATCGCAGGGAAGACATTGACCAGCCCCAGTGCCACCAGCATCGCACCGATGAACAGCATCAGCGGCGGGATGATCTGCCCGATGGAGATTTTCGCAATGGCACAAGTGATCAGCACAACCGAGGCCACAGGCGGTGTCTGCTGCCCAATCCCCAGGTTAAGCGTGATGATCAGCCCAAAATGCACCCGGTCAATTCCGAGTTGGTCAGCCAGTGGCAAGAAGATCGGCACCAACATCAGGATCGCCGGGGTGCCGTGCACGATGGTCCCCGCCAGCAGGAAGAACACATTGATCGCCAGCAGAACCACCCAGTAGTTTTCCGAAATCCCCAGAATTGCGTTGGCGATATCCTGCGGGATGCGCTGGTTGGTCAGATACCAGCCCAGAAGCGTGGACGTGGCGACGATGAACATCAGCATGGCGCTGCGCTTGCCGGCAATGCGGAGGGTGTCGATGAAACTCGCCCAGCTAAGGGTGCGATAGACCACCACAGCCAGCGCAATCGACCACAGCGCGGCGACAGCGCCGGCCTCGGTGGCGGTAAAGATGCCCCCCAGTATCCCCACCAGGATCAGGATCGGCAGGGTCAGGGGCAATGCTGCATCCTTGCCTGTGTCCAGCACGCGGGCAAACTTGAAGGCACCTTCGGTCGGAAAATCCTTGTAGACTGCGATGCCATAGGCGGTCATCAGCAGGAGAAAACACACCAGAAAGCCCGGCAATATCCCCGCCGCGAACAATTGCGCAATCGAGGCATTGGCGACATAGGCATACAGGATCAGGTTCAGGGACGGCGGCACGATGATCGCCATTGTGGCCGATGTGGATGTCACCGCCGCGGCAAAGGCCGCCGAATAGCCGCGCTTTTTCATCTGCGGAATCATGACCGACCCGATGGCGGCAGCATCCGACGTGGCAGTGCCCGAGATTTCCGAAAAGAACAGCGATGTCAGAATGTTGACATGTGCCAGCCCACCGCGGATATGGCCTACGAGCGAGGATGCGAAGGCAATCAGCTTTTCCGCGATCTTGCCCTGGTTCATCACCTCGCCCGCGATCATGAACAGAAGGGCTGCAACCAGCAGGTAATTATTGGCCCCGCCAAAGGGGATCAGGCCAATGATCATCGGCACGACTGCCGGATCGAGGAAGATCATCACGGTGGCGGTAATGCCCAGCACGAAGGCAATCGGCACACCCATCATCAATAGGCCGATCAGCAGGATCAGGATGACATATCCGGGGGCAAGGAACATCAGCCATCTCCTTCTGGCAGCAATTCA
>SKYA01000114.1 GCA_007128135.1 Paracoccaceae bacterium
CGCCTTGCGCGCAGAGCGCGGGCGACAAGGTGCCGGACCTGTTTGTGCTGGTCTGCGGGGCGCGCGGGCTTTGCCCGCGCGTCCTTGAGATCCGGGTCAATCTCATCCGCGGATGGCAGCTTGCCAAAGCGCGCCCCGGCGGCCAGGCGCGACCCGGCACGGACCCTCCTGCCCGGTCAACCCCGGGACCATTCACGGCCAGCGTCACTCTCGCAAGGGGCGCGCGCCGTTTCATGCTGCTGCCTCTGGTGCCTTCCCTGCCCGCACCGGTTGCGGGCCAGCCCGGAACCACTTCAAAAGGGCCGCGCGCGAAGGGCATCAAGGACAGAATGCGACGGACACCCTGCGCGGCATCCCCCGGCCCCGCCGGACAGGCGCGGGCATTCTTGGAAACCCCGAGCGCACCCGCGGTGCCGTTGCCTGCGCATCTGCGACAGATTCGGGCCACGGCGTGCGCAGTTGCGCGACCGGTGCCCCGGCAGGGGGGCGCGACCGGTGCCCCCCCCTGCTCACAAGGCCTGCCCTGCCACCCAGCCCGATGACCAGGCCCACTGGAAATTATAGCCCCCCAGCCAGCCGGTGACATCCACCACCTCGCCAATGAAATGCAGCCCGGGCAGGCTCCGGCTGGCCATGCTGCGCGCCTCCAGCCCGTCCGTATCGACTCCGCCCAGGGTCACCTCTGCGGTGCGGTAGCCCTCGGTCCCTACAGGGCGCAACTGCCAGTCATGCACCTCGGCGCCCAGCTTCGCCAGCGCCGCTTTCGACTGATCGGCCAGATTGCCGCGCAGCCCAAGTCGGGCGACGATCTGGCGGGCGAGCTTCTCGGGCAGACTGGTCGCCAGCGCCCCCGCGACCGCCTGCCGCCCACCCACGCCTTTCGCCGCAGCAAGCGCCTCGGTCACGCTTGCGCCGGGCAGCAGGTCCACGTTGATCGGCATCCCCTCCCGCCAGTAACTGGAAATCTGCAGGATCGCCGGACCAGACAACCCGCGATGCGTGAACAGCAACCCCTCGCGAAACGCCATTCCCCCCGCCGCAACCTGCGCCGGCAGCGCCACCCCCGCCAGGGGCCGAATCTCGTCCAACTGGGCATCACCGAAGGTCAGCGGAACCAGCGCGGGCCGGGTTTCGGTCACCGCCAGCCTGAAGCGGCGGGCAATGTCGTAGCCGAAACCCGTTGCCCCCATCTTGGGGATGGACTTGCCCCCTGTCGCGACCACCAGCTTGCCGGCCCGCATCTCGCCGGCACTGGTGCTGACCCGGAACCCGTCGCCATGGCTGATCTCGCCCACCTGCGTGGCCAGATGCAACGCGACCCCCGCCGCGCTCATGTCAGCGACCAGCATCGCGATGATCTCGCGTGCCGACCCGTTGCAGAACAACTGCCCCAGGGTCTTTTCGTGCCAGCCAATGCCCGCAGCATCGATGCGCGCGATGAAATCATGCTGCGTGTACCGGCTCAGCGCCGAGCGCGCGAAATGGGGATTGCGCGACAGGAACCGGTCGGGTCGAATGTCGAGATTGGTAAAATTGCACCGCCCGCCGCCCGAAATGCGTATCTTCTCGCCCGGGGCCTTCGCATGGTCGACCAGTGCCACCTGCCGCCCGCGCCGCGCCGCCTCGATGGCGCAGAACATGCCGGCAGCACCCGCGCCCAGGATGATCGCGTCAAAGCTCCGCATCACCGCCCCTCACGGCAGCGCCCGCCCGCGCCAGCGGGCACGGCTCGGCGCGCGCACCCCCGAACGCCCGCCGCCAGCCCGGCAGCCGATACCGGCCGGGGGTGCCAAAGCCGGGCCGTCCCCTGCACACGGCTCACGGCTCACGCTTCCTCGACGCTCTGGCGTGCCCACATCTGCGCATAGCGGCCCCGCCGTGCCAGCAGCGCGTCATGCGTGCCCTCCTCGACGATGCGGCCATCTTCCAGCACGATGATCCGGTCGGCATCCACCACGGTCGAGAGCCGGTGCGCGATGGTCAGCACGGTCCTACCCTGCCCCATCGCGCGCAGGCTTTCCTGGATGCTCTGCTCGGTCTGGGTATCGAGCGCGCTCGTGGCCTCGTCCAGCAGCAGGACCGGCGGGTTCTTCAGAAGCGTGCGCGCAATCCCCACCCGCTGCTTCTCGCCGCCCGAGAGCTTCAGCCCGCGCTCGCCCACTGCCGTGTCATAGCCTTCGGGCAGGCTCTGGATGAAGTCATGAATGCGCGCCGCACGCGCCGCGGCCTCGATCTCGGCCTGCGTCGCGCCCTCGCGGCCATAGGCGATGTTATAGGCAATCGTGTCATTGAACAGCACCGTGTCCTGCGGCACCACCCCGATGGCGGCATGCAGGCTCGATTGCGTGACATCGCGGACATCCTGCCCGTCGATCCGGATCGCGCCACCAGTCACATCATAGAAGCGAAACAGCAGCCGCCCGATGGTCGACTTGCCTGACCCCGAGGGGCCGACGATTGCCACGGTCTCGCCGCCTGCCACGCGCAGGTCGATGCCGCGCAGGATGGGGCGGGCGGGATCATAGCCGAAGGCGACCTCGTCGAAGACCACTTCGCCGCGCGTGACCTCGAGCGCCCCGGCCCCTGCCGCATCGCGCACATCCGGCGGCTGGTCCAGAAGGTCGAACATCTCTGCCATGTCCACCAGGGCCTGCCGGATCTCGCGATAGACCGTGCCGAGGAAGTTCAGCGGCATGGTGATCTGGATCATGTAGGCATTCACCATGACGAAATCGCCGACGCTCAGCGCGCCCCGCTGCACCCCCAGCGCCGCCAGCACCATGACCACGACAAGCCCGGTGGTGATGATCAGCGACTGGCCGAAATTCAGGAAGGCCAGCGAGTAATTGGTGGTGACGGCCGCTTCCTCGTATTTCTCCATCGCCCCGTCATAGCGCCGCGCCTCCATCGCCTCGGCGTTGAAATACTTGACCGTCTCGAAATTCAGCAGGCTGTCGATGGCCTTCTGGTTGGCGTCGGTATCCTGCTGGTTCATGATGCGGCGCTGCTTGACGCGCCATTCGGTGATGCGGAAGGTGAACCAGACATAGAGGCTGATCGTCACCACCACAGCCGCCAGATACCACACATCGAACAGCAGGAAGAAGATGACCGCGATCATCAGCAGTTGCAGGAACAACGGAAAGATCGAGAAGAGCAGGAAGCGCAGCAGGAAATCCACGCCCTTCACGCCGCGCTCGATGATCCGGCTCAGGCCGCCGGTCTTGCGGGTGATGTGATAGCGCAGGCTCAGGCGGTGGATATGGCCGAAGGTCTCCAGCGCAAGCTGGCGCAGCGCGCGCTGGCCGACGCGGGTGAACAGCACGTTGCGCAATTCCTGAAAGCCGATCTCCAGCAGCCGTGCCACGCCATAGGCGACGGTCAGCCCGACAGCGCCCACGGCCAGCATCCAGGCCGCGCCTTCGCCTGCCAGCGCATCCACCGCGGCCTTGTAGAAGAACGGCGTGGCCACCGCGACCAGCTTGGCCATCACCAGCGCAATGATCGCCAGCACCACACGTCTGCGCGCCCAGGGCTTGTCGGCAGGCCAGAGATAGGGCGCCACGCGCCGGATGGTGCGCCAGCCGCTGGCGCGTTCCTGCGCGGCGCTCGGCGTGGCAGGGCGCGCCGTGTCGGCAGTGGCAGGATCTGATGCGCTCATGTCGGGCTTTCGGGCAGTTACGCCCGCAATCTAGGGCGAGCGCGCCGGAATGACCAGAGGCGCGGGCCCTGGCTGCGCCCCTTGCCCCGTGCCAGGGCCGCAGCGCGCGCCGGCTGCGCCCTCAGCACCCGCGCTGTCACGATCAGTCTTGCCGCGGTCGGGCGGAGCGGAACCACCCATGCCAAAGGCCCGACCGCGCTGAAGTTGGTCCGCATCGGCCGGCACTTGCCCGGCGGAGGGGTCCGCGCCGACTTGCCCGCAAGGCGACCAGCATAAACAGACCCGCTCGCGGCCGGGCAGGGTTGTCCGCGTGGTGCCCGGCAGCCGCCCGGATGGTTCCGGGACATCCCGCCAGACCCGTCGCACCGCCATCGCCAGACCTGCGCAGGGGGGCCTCCCCGCCCTCTCCGCAGCGGAAGGACGCGCTATCCGGGGCCGTCGCCGACACGCTCAGCCCGCGCAAGCCTGCTGGACCGCGCGTCCACCCGTGTTGCCCCACCGCGACGCAGCGCTGCCCGCATCACTCCTCGGGCAGCGTGAAGACCTGCCCGGGATAGATCAGGTCGGGGTTGCGGATCTGGTCGCGATTGGCATCGAAGATACGCATGTAGCGCATCCCGTCGCCATAGCGCTCGACCGACATGGCCCAGAGCGTGTTGCCGGGCTGCACGATCAGCGCCTGCGGCCCGGCCGCCTCGCGCGCGATCTGCGGGGTGACGCGCTCGAAGGGGATCTCGGCGCGCGAGGTCACCTGCGCGGCCTCGTCCAGTTCATCCACGCGCAGCCGGTAGACCCCGCGCTCGATCCCGGCGAGTTGCGCCTGCCAGTTGCCATCGGCAGCAGAACGGGCGCGGATGATGGGCTGGTTGTCGAGATAGATCTGTATATCCGCCGCCCCGCGCGTCGAACGCCCGCCCAGCGCCACCTCTCCCTCGTCGTCATAAACCACCGTATCGATGCTGATGCTGCCGCCCTGCTCGGGCAGCCGCGGCGCCTCGCCCAGCATCATCACCGTGCCGTCCGCACGCATCAGCATGGCCAGCGGTGCCGCCGGGCTTTCAGGTATCCCGGCACCCGGCAGATCGGCCTCCGGAACGGCTGACGCCTCGGGAATCGCAGCCAGCGCGGTTTCTTCCTCGGGCACTGGCGCCGGGGCCTGGCCTTGCGCCACCTGCGGCACCGGGGGGGCCGAGGCATCAGGAAACAGCGGTGCCACCTCGACAGGGCGCGCAACCTGTACCGGTCCGGTCTGAGCGGGAGCGGTGCCGTCCTCGATGGCCTGGGCAAGCGTGGCGCTGCGCGGGGCAAGCAGCAGCGTGTCGGCAGAGCGCACGCGCTCCCCGCCGGGCAGGCGCACTTCCAGTTCCAGCACACGCGGGACGGGGCTGGGGGCGATATCGAACATCATCACGAACTCGCCCGCCGCCGTGCTGACTGTCCGGGCGACCTGCTCCTCGTCGATCAGCGCGGCCACCGCGCTTGTGGCCGGGGCCTTGCCCGCGATCAGGACATTGCCCAGATCCGTCACCCGCACGATGTCGAAGGCAGGCGCCAGGTCCGACAGCGGCCCGGAGATGGCAAGCTGCACCTCGGGGGCGGGTTCGTCAGCCGGAAAGCCGGCCGCACCCGGCTCGTCCATCGCGACCTGTGGCGCGGCAAGCCGCGTGGGCTCGGACTCCGGCAGGGGATCTGGCGCCGGCTCGGGTGCCGGCTCGGGCGCTGGCTCGGGTGCCGGATCGGGCGCAGGTGCAGGCCCCGGTTGAGAGGCAGGCGCTGGCTCTGGCGCAGGCGAAGGGTCAGGTGCAGACTCCGGCGCTGGCGCGGGTTCAGGCGCAGGCGCAGGCGCAGGCGCGGTTGCAATCGCGTCCGGCAGTTCCGGCGCCGGGTCAGGCGCCCCACCGGGTCGAAGCACAAGCACATAGACCAGCGAGGCTGCCCCCGCCACAGCGACTGCGCCCACAGCCCATTGCGCGAAGGTCTCTCGCGGCAGATATCTCAGCATGATGCACCCACATGGGCCTGCCAGGGCCCCGTCCGAACTTGCAAGACCATAGCAAGCCCGCTAACGGGTCGCAAAACAATTCCTTGCAAGGTCGCGCCCGATGCCTGTGCCCACGCTCTCGGTCTGTGTCTTCTGCGGCTCGCGCCCGGGCCGCTCGTCCGCCCATGGGGCCGAAGCCCGCCTCCTCGGCGCGCTGATCGCGCGGCGCGGCTGGCGGCTGGTCTATGGCGCGGGCGATATCGGGATCATGGGCGAGGTCGCGCGTAGCGCCCTTGCCGCAGGCGGAGATGTCTTCGGGGTCATCCCCACGCATCTGATGCAGGCCGAACAGGGCAAGCACACGATCGGCACGCTGGTGGTGACCGAAACGATGCACGAACGCAAGAAGGTGATGTTCACCAATTCCGATGCTGTCGTGGTCCTGCCCGGCGGCGCAGGTACGCTGGACGAATTCTTCGAAGTGCTGACCTGGCGCCAGATCGGGCTGCACAGCAAGCCCATCTTCCTGCTCGACACCGACGGCTTCTGGCAACCGCTGATCGGACTGGTGGAGCATGTGATCGCGCAGGGGTTTGCTGCGCCCTCGCTGAGGGAATTCTTTGTGGCAGTCGAGTCCGTGGAGGCGCTGGAGCGGGCATTGGGGGAGCTGCTGGTTCCAGCCTTCGGAACGTCAAAATGAGCCCATCAGAGACATTCAGAAACGGCGCAGGATGGTAGACTCTTTCGCAGACGGGGCGTCTCGCGCGGCCCACAGGGAATGGTCAACTGTCCGAGCGAGGCTCGCCCAAGCGGCCATTCGAGCACCTCGCATCGATAGATGTTTGCAGCCATTTGCTGATCTTTGACGCTCGGCGCGACGAAGGTTCAAAAGCAGCCTATAATTCAGAGCAAACAAAGGGGGCTGCTGTCGTGTCGCACTATAGAAAACTGTTCCGATGCCGTGCGCGGTTCCATAGTATAACAGGAACGGTTCAAATTTACGCAGATGGGTCCTGAAATGGCGCTTTC
>SKYA01000013.1 GCA_007128135.1 Paracoccaceae bacterium
CGGCACGGGAAGCAGGGGACACGAGGTTCAGTCCGTGATGCTGTCGAGGGCGATGTCCAGCCAGACCGGACGGTGCTGCGTTGGCGGCGCATCCGGGTCGCCCAGAAGCGATGCCTCGGGACTGTCTGGCGCTGGCCAGAACACGCCCGCAGACGTGACATGCAGCCCGCGCGCCGGCAGGATATAGCTGACGCGCAGGTTGCCCGGGCCCTGGCTCTGGGGCCAGTGGACCGTGTCAAGTTCGGGAGCGCCACGATGCGCGGCATTTCGGCTGTCCTGGCCTGCGAGGCGGGCCCCTTCGCTGGCCGGGCGCGGGTCCTGCAGGGACGGATGCGCCAGCAGTCGCCGCATTGCATCATGCAGCCCGTCACCATCCTCGGGATCGAGATTGCTGCCGCCGACAAGGACGAACGGACCCGCAGGCGGAGGCATGGGCAGGCGGCCATCGAGAAACCTTGTCCAGAAGGCGGTTTCATCATGGTTGCGCATGCGGTTGCGGTTGCTCTGGCCGCCAAAGACCGGCGGTCCGGCCTGATAGATCAGCAGATGCAGGCGCCTGTCGGGGGCGACCCGGACCGGCACGTCCCAGTGGCCCGTACTCGAGAGTCGCTGGATCGCCAGTGAATCGGGGCTGATATCGGGCAGCATTGCATCGGGCAGGTCGCGCCACAGGAAGCCCGAGAAATCGCGCGCGGTTTCGTCCTCGATGGGAAAACGCGACAGCAGGGCAAGCGCCTTTGCCCCGCGAAAGGCGCCATGGCCCTGGGTGTCGTCGGCGGTCTCGGTGCGTCCGTCGCCGGTCATGTCCTGCCCGGTGCGCAGCCCTGCATTCGAGGCGAAGGCAAAGAGATGCGGATAGTGCGGCCCACGCTGTCCGATCAGGTCGCGAAAGGCCCTGAGCGTTACCAGGTCATGGTCGTGGTCTATTCCTGACAGGACCAGGATATCGGGCGAGAGATGGGCGATGAGTCCCGCCTTGCGGGCCACGGCGGGGGCGCCGGCAAGGATGTCGCGAAGCGCGTATCCGGGACCGCGCCCGCCCATGTCGACACGCCAGAAGGCCAGGCGCAGGCTGTCCCCCTGCGCTTGTGCCGCCGCAAGGGCAAATGTCAGGAATAGGCAGAGCGCGCGGGCAGCGGGATGGCGTCTTCTTCCTCTGCCATGCGGCGGCGCTGGGCGCGCACCAGTTGTGCGACCCGGTGCATCGCGACACCGCGCAGGATCAGGTTTACCGGAATAAAGGCCCAGAGCGCGATCCCCCAGACAAAGGCCAGCGGCGACTGCAAGGTCATGGGCTGCACCATCAGCGTCGAGATATGCAGCAGAACCGGCAACGAGAATGGCAGGATAATGCCTAACAGAATGTTAACATGCGCGTCGCGTTCCAGCCTGCGCACCACATCGACCCCCTTGGTCGGGTCGAAATTCGGCAGGTTGATCCAGACATTGAAGCTGCGGTGACGATGCGGCCAGTAGCCGATCATGATGAGCACGATCAGCGTGGCCAGACCGAAGATCGACAGCAGATAGGCCAGCGACGCGGCGGCCGCGACAAGTGCCAGATGGTCGAGCGGCAGGCCCTGCGGCAGGGACATGACCATCAGCCGAACCGGACTGAAGGTGAAGTCGAACGTGGTGCCGAGCTTGAAGGCCGCAAGCACGACCCAGTTGCGCGACTCGGCTCCAAGCAGCACCTCGCGCTGAACCAGCGTGACAAGAAGGACAATCGACAGCAGGATGACGAACCGCGCCCGGTTATAGGGCTTTGCGTCGCGAAACTCGATCAGGCCGGGATAGGCAGCCGCATATTCCGTGCCGACCACGATCGCTGCAAGCAGCGCCAGCAGGGTGACAGCCTGGGCGGCCTCGATCGAGATCTCGGGCAGGAGCAAGGCCGGCAGCAGGATCAGCATCGCGGCACAGAATCCGCGCACGAGAATGTGTGCCACATGTGACATGTAAACTATACTGCCTCGCCTCAACGCGCCCGATCTGCCGCCGGCAGTCTGCGCTTCTTTTTGTGGTTCCGGCACAAGCGCCCGGAATTGCCTTAATCTCGACACAATCTTGCCCATTTTCCGTCACCCTAGCAAGAGTCGTGAACAGGATCGGGCATGGCTGCGGCAATTTCGAGATGAAACTGTCGCGAGTTTGCATCAAATTCAGGGAAAAAATGCGGCAAACCCAAAGGTTGCCGCATAGGAAGCGCTGGTTTTGCGGGCTCAGACCCAGGGACGGGCCTGTGCGGCCTGCGCCTCGTAAGCATCAATTGAAGATACTTTTTCAAGCGTGAGGGCGATGTCGTCAAGCCCGTTGAGCAGGCAATGCTTGCTGAACGGGTCGATCTGGAAGGTGAAGACCTGCCCCTCGGCGCTGGTCACGGTCTGTGATTCGAGATCGATGGCAATGCGCGCATTCTCGCCCTTGCGCGCGTCATCCATCAGGATATCCACCTGCTCCTGCGGCAGCACGATGGGCAGCATCCCGTTCTTGAAGCAGTTGTTGTAGAAGATATCGGCAAAGCTGGTGGAGATGATCGCCTTGATGCCGAAATCCGCCAGAGCCCAAGGGGCATGTTCGCGGCTTGAGCCGCAACCGAAATTATCGCCCGCCACAAGGATTTGTGCCGCGCGATAGGCAGGCTGGTTCAGCACGAAATCGGGGATCTCGTTGCCTTCGGCATCATAGCGCATCTCGTCGAAGAGGTTCTTGCCGAGGCCCGAGCGCTTGATCGTTTTCAGGAACTGCTTGGGGATGATCATGTCGGTGTCGATATTGACGAGCGGCATGGGGGCCGCGACCCCAGTGAGGGTGGTGAATCTGTCCATAGGTTAGGGCTCCGTAGCTGGTTCGCGTAAGGGATTGGAAGGGGCGATGAAGAAGACAGTCTCACCCGCAACGGTGAATCCGGTGATCAGGTCATGCGCGCGTGGCCCGCCAAGCCATGCCTCCAGCCGGGCGGCGGCATCGGCCCGGATATGTGGGCCTTTCGCGGGATTGACGGCCATGTAGGTATATTGGTTGAACAGCACCGGATCGCCGGCAAACAACATCACAAGACCCTCTGGATTGCTAAAGGACAGCCATGTTGCGCGGTCCGAGAGAATATAGGCATCCATCGCAGCGGCTATATTCAGCGCGGCCCCCATTCCGGCACCGACGGGGCGATACCAGCCGCCTTGTGGGACCAGTCCCGCTGCCTCCCAGAGCGCCATTTCCGCAATATGCGTGCCGCTGTCGTCGCCACGGCTGACAAACGGCGCGCGTACGCTTTCGATGGCGGCGAAAGCCGCGGCAGCACTGGTGGCGTCGGAGATCCCGGCAGGATCGCCAGCAGGGCCGATCAGGACGAAATCATTGGCCATGATCTCGACCCGCCTCAGGGCGTGCCCAACTGCGACAAAGGCCATCTCGGCCTGTGGCGCATGTGTCAGCACAGCATCGACATCGCCCGCTGCTCCAAGCCGCAGCGCCTGCCCCGTGCCGACGATCACAAGCTGAACATCGATGCCGAGGTCTTCGGCGATGGCTGGCGGCAGTTCTTCGGCCAACCCGGAATTGGCAAATGATGTTGTCACGGCCATACGCAGTGTTTCACCGAATGCCGCATTGGGCAGGAGCAATGCCAGAATAAGAAGAAGTCGCTGCATCATGTCACAATATCTCCACGCAGAAAGGCCGCCGCGGCGGCTGTTTGCGGCCCGTGGAAAAATGCTTTGGCCGGCCCTGTTTCATGCAGGCTCCCGCCCAGTAGAAACACCACTTCATCTGCAAGCCGCCGTGCCTGCCCCATGTCATGCGTCGCAAGAACAATCCGCATGCCCCGGTCGCGCGCGACCCCGAGCAGGGCTTCTATCTCGCGGGTCGCGTGACCATCGAGGCTTGCAGTTGGCTCGTCAAGAAACAGGATTTCTGGCTCGGTGATCAGGGCACGCGCGAGCGCCAGTTTCTGCCGCTCACCGCGCGAGAGCTGCCAGGCAGGTTGATCGCCCTGCCCCGACAGCCCCAGCCGGGCAGCCCAGTCCATCGCCACTTTCGCCGCCTCGGTACGCGGCCTGCCGGAAAGGCGCAGCGGAAAGGCAAGGTTCTCCACAAGGCTGCGGCGCAGCATCACAGGCGACTGAAATACAAAGGCCTGGGCCTTGCGCGCGTTCTTTAACGGCACCGCCCATGCAAGCGCACCCTCGGAGGGCCGTTCGAGCCCATGCATCAGCCTCAGCAGTGTCGATTTTCCCGCGCCATTCGGTCCGATTACGACGGATAAGCCGCGCCCGCCAAGCTCAAAGTCGATTGGCCCTAGAATCCGCTTTCCGCCCCGGCTGAGCGACACCTTGCGCAAGCTCAGAGGCAGTATGCTGCTCACCAGCGGCCCTCGCGTTCGGTGCGAGCCAGCGTATGCAGCGCAAGGCTGAGCCCGATGGCAAGCATCAGCAGGATTATCCCCAGAGCAAGCGCTAGGGCGAAGTCGCCGCGTGCTGTCTCCAGCGTGATCGCGGTCGTCAACACCCGCGTCACCCCTTCGATATTGCCCCCGACAATAATGATCGCGCCGACCTCGCCGATGGCGCGACCGAAGCCTGTAAGGCCGATGGTCAAAAGCGCGCGGCGCCCGTCCCAAATAAGTGTCGCAATCTGTTGGCTGCGGGTCGCGCGCAGCGACAACAGCAGATCTCGATACTCGGCCCAGAGTTCTCGGAACGCCTGATAGGAGAGGGATGCTATGATCGGCGTGATGATGATGACCTGCGCGATGATCATGGCGCTGGGCGAAAACAGCAGCCCCAACGCCCCGAGCGGCCCCATGCGCGAGAGCATCAGATACAGGAAAAGCCCCACGACTACAGGCGGCAGCCCCATCAACCCGTTGAGCACTGCAATGATGCTTCGCCGCCAGCGGAACCGTTTGACTGCCAGAAAGGCACCAAGCGGCATCCCGATCAGGGCGGCAATCACGACTGCTGTCAGCGTCACTCGTAACGACAGAAGTGTGATCGCGATGAGCGCAGGGTCGGCCGCGACGATCAATCGTCCGGCCTGCCAGAACGCGTCCAGAATGGTTTCCATACTGTGACAGTACCCCGATGCACATTTGCCGTATCAGGCGGTCTCGTGCATCATCTCGCGCACATCTGTCAGGTGCCCGGTGATCGCAGCGGCAGCGGCCATGGCGGGCGACATAAGGTGGGTGCGCCCGCCGCGGCCCTGGCGCCCCTCGAAATTGCGGTTCGAGGTAGCGGCGCAGCGCTCGCCGGGGGCAAGCTGGTCGGGGTTCATGGCAAGGCACATCGAGCAGCCTGCAAGGCGCCACTCGAAGCCCGCATCGATGAAGATCTGCGCCAGACCCTCCTGCTCGGCCTGCGCGCGCACGAGGCCCGAGCCGGGCACGACCATGGCGCGCAGGCCGTCCTTGATCTTCCTGCCCTTCAGGATGGCTGCGGCGGCGCGCAGATCCTCGATCCGGCCATTGGTGCACGAGCCGATGAAGACCGTGTCGATCTCGATGTCGGTGAGTTTCTGGCCCGGTTTCAGCCCCATGTAGTCGAGCGCGCGGCGCGCGGCCCCGACCTTGCCGCCGGCAAAGCTGTCGGGATCAGGCACGCAAGCCGTGATCGGCAGCACGTCTTCGGGGCTGGTGCCCCATGTGACAACGGGCGCGATGTCTTCACCGCGCAGGGTCACGACCTTGTCCCAATGGGCACCCTCGTCGGATTTCAGCGTTTTCCACCAGGCGAGGGCCGCGTCCCATTGCGCGCCCTTGGGGGCATGGGGGCGGCCCATCACATAGTCGAAGGTCTTCTGGTCGGGCGCGATGAGACCGGCGCGCGCGCCGCCCTCGATGGCCATGTTGCACACGGTCATGCGGCCCTCCATCGACAACTCCTCGATGGCCTGGCCGCAATACTCGATCACATGGCCCGTGCCGCCGGCCGTGCCAGTCGCGCCGATCACCGAAAGCGTGATGTCCTTGGCGGTCACCCCGGGGCGCAGGGCGCCCGTGATCTCGACCTTCATGTTCTTCGACTTCTTCTGGATCAGGGTCTGCGTTGCCAGCACATGCTCGACCTCGGAGGTGCCGATGCCATGCGCCAGCGCGCCGAAGGCGCCATGCGTCGCCGTGTGGCTGTCGCCGCACACGACGGTCATGCCCGGAAGTGTCCAGCCCTGTTCGGGCCCCACGATATGCACGATGCCCTGGCGGATGTCGTTGACCGGGTAGTAATGGACACCGAAATCGCGCGCGTTGCGGTCGAGTGCATCGACCTGGATGCGGCTTTCCTCGTTCTCGATGCCCTGTTCGCGATCGGGTGTCGTGGGGACGTTGTGGTCCGGCACGGCGATCGTCTTTTCAGGCGCGCGGACCTTGCGGCCGGTCATGCGCAGCCCTTCGAAGGCCTGCGGACTGGTCACTTCATGGACCAGATGGCGGTCGATATAGAGCAGGCAGGTGCCGTCGGCATCTTCATGGACGACATGCGCGTCCCAGATCTTGTCATAGAGCGTCTTGGGCATTGGAGAATCCCTGAATCTGAGGAGGTCTGACAGGAAGGCGCAGGCCCTGCGGGCCTGCGGGCGCGCGCTCAGCGCAGTCGTGCGAGGACGGAGCGGTTCATCCGCTGAAATCGCTGCGGCAGGCGCGCGTGATCCGTAATGTC
>SKYA01000085.1 GCA_007128135.1 Paracoccaceae bacterium
CCACCCACCCACCCGTTGCCCTTCGCGGGCGCTGCCCGGCTGCGCCGGGCAGGCGGCGAGGCGTCCCCGCAGGCCCCCCGAGAGCATGCGCGGCGGGCGAAAAACGGGGGATTCGGGGCGAATGCCCAAAAAAACCTTCGCAGGATTGATTTCCCTTCGCGTGACGCAGTGATACACGAGAGCCGGATGAGTCGTGTGAGCGCTATCATGATTCCCGCCGCAATGCGGGTTCGCGCGCCATCACGCATCCTGCCCCGGCCAGACAGGCGGCAGGAGAGGACGACCCGCAAGCTGCGCTGAGAGAGGAATCGCAGATGAACGTACAGACCCCGACCAGTGACGAAACCCAGATGGCGAACGCGATCCGCGCGCTGGCGATGGATGCCGTGCAGGCCGCAAAATCGGGCCATCCCGGAATGCCGATGGGCATGGCCGATGTCGCCACGGTGCTGTTCAACCGTTTCATCATGCTTGATCCGGCTGCCTCGGACTGGGCCAATCGCGACCGTTTCGTGCTCAGTGCGGGGCATGGCTCGATGCTGCTCTATGCGCTCAACCATCTGCTGGGTTATGACGACATGGACATGGACCAGCTGCGCAATTTCCGCCAGCTGGGCTATCGGACTGCCGGCCACCCGGAATATGGCCATGCCAAGGGGATCGAGGTCACGACCGGCCCGTTGGGGCAGGGGCTGGCCTCGGCGGTGGGGATTGCGCTGTCGGAGCGGCTGGGCAATGCGCGCTTTCCCGGTCTGATCGACCATTTCACCTATGTCATCGCCGGTGACGGTTGCCTGATGGAGGGTGTGAGCCACGAGGCCATCGACATGGCAGGTCATCTGGGGCTGGGGCATCTGGTCGTGCTGTGGGATGACAACCGCATCACGATTGACGGCGACACGGATCTGGCCACCTCGACCGATCAGGTGGCGCGGTTTGCGGCTGCGGGCTGGCATGTGCAGACCTGCGACGGGCACGACCCGGACGCGGTGGCCGAGGCCATTGCCGAGGCGCAGCGCGACCCGCGCCCGAGCATGATCGCCTGCCGCACGATCATCGGCTATGGTGCGCCCAACAAGCAGGGTGGGCATGACGTGCATGGCGCACCGCTGGGGCCAGAGGAAGTGGCGGCCGCGCGCGCCCATCTGGGCTGGGCGCATGAGCCCTTTGTCGTGCCCGACGCGGTCTATGCTGCGTGGCGCGCTGTGGCGGCGCGCGGGGCGGAGGCGCGCTTGGCATGGGAGGCGAAACTGGCCAGCTCGCCCGACCGCGCGGCGCTGGAGGCGCATATGGCGCAGGACATGGCGCGGCTGGTCGAGGCGATGGTCACCTACAAGGCGCAGCTTCTGGCCGACAAGCCGAAAGTGGCCACGCGCAAGGCATCCGAGATGGCGCTGAATGTCGTCAATGCTGCGCTGCCATTCACGATCGGCGGTTCGGCTGACCTGACCGGCTCGAACCTCACACGCTCGAAAGGGCAGAAGACGGTGACGGCGCAGGATTTCAGCGGCTCCTACATCCATTACGGGGTGCGCGAGTTCGGCATGGCGGCAGCGATGAACGGGATCGCGCTGTCGGGCCTGTTCCGGCCCTATGGCGGCACTTTCCTTGTCTTTGCCGATTATGCCCGCCCCGCGATCCGGCTGGCCGCGCTGATGGGCGTGCCCGTTGCCTATGTGATGACGCATGACAGTATCGGTCTGGGCGAGGATGGCCCGACCCACCAGCCGGTCGAGACATTGGCGAGCCTGCGCGCGATCCCGAACCTGACCGTGCTGCGCCCCTGTGATGCGGTCGAGACGGCAGAGGCATGGGAGATCGCGATGGCGCGCAGGGATGGCCCGGTGCTGCTGGCGCTCTCGCGCCAGAACCTGCCGCTGCTGCGCGACGAGGCGCGCGAGAACCTGAGCGCGAAGGGGGCCTATACACTGCGCGCGGCGCGCGACCGGAAGGTAACGCTGATCGCGACCGGTTCGGAGGTCGAGATTGCGATGACGGCGGCAGAGATGCTGACGGCGGAGGGGATCAGCGCCTCGGTCGTGTCGGCGCCGAGTTTCGAGCTGTTCTCCGCGCAGCCCGCCGCGTATCGCGACGCGGTTCTGGGCAAGGCGCCGCGGATCGGGGTCGAGGCGGCGATCCGGCAGGGCTGGGACGCCGTGCTGCGCCCCGAGGACGGGTTCGTGGGCATGACGGGATTTGGCGGTTCGGCCCCGGCCCCCGCGCTCTATCAGCATTTCGGGATCACGGCAGAGGCGGTGGTCTCACAGGCAAAGGCATTGATCTGAGGGAGGGAAGGACATGAGTGTGAAGGTAGCGATCAACGGGTTTGGTCGTATCGGGCGCAATATCCTGCGCGCAATCGTGGAAGAGGGCCGCACCGATATAGAGGTCGTGGCCATCAATGATCTTGGCCCGGTCGAGTTCAACGCACATCTGCTGCAGTTCGACTCGGTGCATGGGCGGTTCCCGGCGAATGTGACCACGGGCGAAGACTGGATTGATGCCGGGCGCGGGCCGATCAGGGTGACGGCCATCCGCAACCCCGAGGAACTGCCCTGGGGCGATGTCGATGTCGCGCTGGAATGCACCGGTATCTTTACCGCGCGCGACAAGGCGGCGCTGCATCTGAAGAATGGTTCCAGGCGGGTGCTGGTCTCGGCGCCGGCAGAGGGGGCGGACAATACGGTTGTCTATGGCGTTAACCATGACACCCTGGGTGGCGATCATCTGGTCGTCTCGAACGCCTCCTGCACCACGAACTGCCTTTCGCCGGTGGCAAAGGTGCTCAACGACACTGTGGGCATTGCGCGCGGCTTCATGACCACGATTCACAGCTACACCGGCGATCAGCCGACGCTGGACACGATGCACAAGGATCTCTACCGCGCGCGTGCTGCGGCGCTGAGCATGATCCCGACCTCGACCGGGGCGGCGAAGGCAGTGGGGCTGGTTCTGCCCGAGTTGAAGGGCCGACTGGATGGCGTGGCGATCCGCGTGCCCACGCCCAATGTCTCGGCGGTGGATCTGGTGTTCGAAGCCGCACGCGAGACCACGGCAGAGGAGATCAACGCGGCCATCCGTGCGGCTGCCGATGGTCCGATGAAGGGCATCCTCGGCTATACCGACCGCAAACTGGTTTCCTCCGATTTCAACCATGACCCGCATTCCTCGGTCTTCCACATGGACCAGACAAAGGTGCTCGAGGGGCGGATGGTGCGCATCCTGTCCTGGTATGACAATGAATGGGGTTTTTCCTGCCGGATGGCCGACACGGCTGTAGCCATGGGAAAGCTGCTCTGAGCGCGTGATGTTGGCGCAACCAGTCCTGAGCCCATCTGGCGCAGGCGGGCTGTTTCTGGAATGTCTATGGGGCGCACCCGGTCGCGGGTGGCCTTATTCCACAGGCAAGATGAAAGGGACAGACCCATGGCACTGATCACACTCCGTCAACTGCTCGACCACGCTGCCGAGCATGGCTATGGCGTGCCCGCCTTCAACATCAACAACATGGAGCAGGGCATTGCGATCATGGAGGCGGCGAAAGCCTGCGATGCGCCGGTGATCATCCAGGCCAGCCGGGGCGCGCGGGCCTATGCCAATGACATCATGCTGGCCAAGATGATCGAGGCGCTGGCCATGATCTACCCCGAAATCCCGCTGTGCATGCATCAGGACCACGGCAATAACGAGGCGACCTGCCTCTCGGCCATCAAGCACGGCTTTACCAGCGTGATGATGGACGGCTCGCTCGAGGCCGATGGCAAGACGCCTGCAGATTACGACTATAACGTGGCGATCACGGCGCGCGTTTCGGAAATGGCGCATATGGTGGGCGCCTCGGTCGAGGGGGAGCTGGGCGTCCTGGGCTCGCTCGAGACCGGCGAGGGCGAGGCCGAGGACGGGCATGGCGCGAGCGGCAAGCTGGACCACAGCCAGCTTCTGACCGACCCCGATCAGGCGGTGGATTTCGTGAACCGCACCAGGGTTGACGCGCTGGCCATTGCCTGCGGCACCAGCCACGGCGCCTACAAGTTCTCGCGCAAGCCCGATGGCGAGATCCTCGCCATGGGTGTGATCGAGGAGATCCACAAGCGGCTGCCGAACACCCATCTGGTGATGCATGGCTCGTCCTCGGTACCGCAGGATTTGCAGGACATCATCAACGCGCATGGCGGCGAGATGCCGCAGACCTTTGGCGTGCCGGTGGACGAGATCGTGCGCGGCATCCGGCACGGGGTGCGCAAGGTCAATATCGATACCGACTGCCGCATGGCCATGACTGGCCAGATCCGCCGGGTACTGTCGGAAAACCGCGCCGAGTTCGACCCGCGCAAGTATCTCAAGCCCGCGATGGAAGCGATGCGGGAGGTCTGCAAGGCGCGACTGGAAGCATTCGGCACGGCTGGCCATGCCGGCAAGATCAAGGTCATCCCCATGAGCGAGATGGCGAAACGCTATGGCAGCGGGGCGCTCTGATGGGGTTTGACCGGCGCGTCAGGATCGCGCCCTCGATCCTCTCGGCCGATTTCGCCGATTTCGGGCGCGAGATACAGGCCATCGAGGCGCAGGGTGCCGACTGGGTGCATGTCGACGTGATGGACGGCCATTTCGTGCCCAACCTGACCTTCGGCCCGCCTGCGGTGGCGGCTTTCAGGCGCCACGTCAGGACGGTCATGGATGTGCATCTGATGATCGCGCCGGTGGACCCCTATATCGATGCTTTCGCGCAGGCCGGGGCAGATATCCTGACTGCGCATGTCGAGGCCGGGCCGCATATCCACCGCACCTTGCAGGCCATTCGCGGGGCAGGCATGAAGGCGGGTGTGGCGCTGAACCCCGGCACCCCGGCCGAGGCGGTGGCGCATGTGCTGGACCTGTGTGATCTGGTCTGCGTGATGACTGTCAATCCCGGCTTTGGTGGTCAGAGCTTCATCGACATGACGCCCAAGGTGCGCGCCCTGCGCAGCCTGATCGGCGACCGGCCCATCCATATCGAGATCGATGGCGGCGTGACGCCACAGACAGCGCCGCTGGTGGTGCAGGCAGGCGCGGATGTGCTGGTTGCTGGCTCGGCGGTGTTCAGCGGTGGCTCGGTCGAGAACCCCGCGCGCTATGGCGAGAATATCCGCGCCATTCGGGTTGCAGCGCAGAGTATCGCTGTCTGAGGCAGGGGCTTGCACGCAGACAGGGGTTTTGCGAGGCTGGCAGGCAAGACACCTGACGAAGGAGGACCTCATGGCCGTCTCTGCGCCTGTGTGCGATTTCGGCTGGAAAGCCCGCGGTTTCAGTCTGCCCGCGACCGATGGCAAGACCTACACGCTTGGAGATGTGTCCGGCGAGAAGGGCACACTGGTCATGTTCATCTGCAACCACTGCCCCTATGTGCTGGCAGTGATGGACCGCATCCAGCGCGATGCGCGCGATTTGCAGGCGCTGGGCGTGGGTGTCGCGGCGATCTGCTCGAACGATGCGCAAACCTACCCGGCCGACAGTTTCGACAGGATGCGCGAGATGGCAGAGGCGCGCGGTTTCACCTTCCCCTATCTGCATGACGAGAGCCAGGACACTGCGCGCGCCTGGGGGGCAGAGTGTACGCCCGATTTCTTCGGGCTGAATGCTGCAGGCGAGTTGCAGTATCGCGGGCGGCTCGATGCCTCGGGAAACAAACCCGCGCCGCCGGACGCAAGGCGCGAACTCTACGAGGCGATGCGCGCGATTGCCGAGACGGGCCAGGGACCGCGCGAACAGGTGCCGTCCATGGGCTGTTCGATCAAGTGGAAATCCGTCGGCTGAGGGCGGCACGCGCCCCGGGTCATAGTTTTGCCTCATTCACGGATTAGCGTCTGCCTGTGTTTTCACGGATGGATCAGCCATGCGCAATCTGGCGAATACCGAAACAGGCCGCGCCGCCTCTGCGAGGGCAGGCCATTCGCCCATGCTGCGCGCGCTGGTCATCGTGTGCGCAGGGCTGCCGCTGGTGGCGCTGAATCCCGCGCAGTTGCGGAATGCGCCGCAGCAGGGGGCGCCGGATGGAATGACGACTCTCGCGCCGCAAGAGCGTGCCGGGTCATGCGCGATGGGCCTTGAGCCGTCGCTTGCCGGACAGCGGCAGGCGCAGGAGCGACTGCGGCTGCTGGTGGCAATGCAGCCTGCCTTCCTGCCGCTGGGCGTTGTGCTGCTCCCGCAGATGCGCGCGACGGGGCCGTCCAGCCCTGCGCAGCGGCCCGACCTGCGGTTGCCTTGATGCAGGACAGGATGACCCCCAACGCCCGCCGCGACGACCTGCCCCGGACCACTGGCAGGGCGCATGCGGGACGGCCCACTGATGGTGGAGTGGGGCTTGCGATGACCGGCGCGCAGTTCAACCTGCATCAGGTGCGGCCATGTCTGGCGCAGGGCGTTCATTCACTGTCCGGCGAAGAATTAATAAATCGTGATTGTCGCGAGGATGGAAATACAACCACAGGTTTTATTGATCCGCGATTTCAAAATTATCGTCACGAGGGCGCGGAATATTCAAATCTGGCGGTGCAGGAAATGGAAATCGACCGGCGTGGTTTTCGAATCCCCCGGGAGAGTCGCGCCTGCGCCGCAAAACCAAAGGACAAGAGCGGCGGGCCGGGACCGGAAAAGCA
>SKYA01000042.1 GCA_007128135.1 Paracoccaceae bacterium
AGCGCGCGCGGCACCTCGCAAAGGGGAATATGGATGGTGACCGGCACCACGCGCAACGTCGGACACGCAAGCATCATCACCACCGGGACCCCGCCTGCCAGTTCGGCCAGATACTCGGTATGGCCGGGACTGGCAAAGCCTGCCCCGGCCTTGAGCGCGGCCTTGTTGATCGGGCATGTCACGATCCCCGCGACCTCACCGGATTGTGCCAGCCCAACTGCCCGCGCAATCACCGCGACAATCGCGGGTGCGTTGGCGGGGTCGGGCTGGCCGAAGCGGGCGGGGGCAGGGAAGGGGTGCGCGAGCACCGGCAACACATCGCGCGGCACATCTCGCGCCACCTCCGGCGACAGGACCTCCACCCATGCCGCCCCTGCGGGCAGATGCGCCGGATCTCCCAGCCAGACAAAGGGCACATCCCCGGCGCGACGCGCCTTGAGCGCAATCTCGGGGCCTATTCCTGACGGGTCGCCACAGGTCATTGCCAGCATTGTCCCCGCGGCCCTTTCCAAGCTTCTTTCAGACAGTCCCGACCGCCTCAGTCGAGGATTTCCATCAGCTTCGGCAGGATCACCTCCATGCGGCTTTCCACCAGTTCCATGGTCATGGGCATCTGGGCCTCGGCCAGTTGCGGCAGCTTCAGCATCACAGACCGTCCCGCCGGGGTCATGTAGAAGGCGTAAAGTTCCTCGATCTCGGTCAGGGTGAAGAGATCGGCCATGATCTCGTCCTGCGCGCGCATGATCTCGACCATCGGCTCGGCCATGTTCTCGAGATAAAGCTCCTCGATCGCGGCCTCCTGCGCCTCGCTCACCTCGACACCGCCGGCCCGCACCTGCGCCAGCAGCGGCCGATACATGGTGCGCACAAGCTCTGCCACGTCCAGATCCTCGAGCGTTGCGGCAATATAGGCCTGGGCGACGGTCAGCCGCGCATCGCGCCCGGCATCGGCATACGCCGCCAGAGGCGGCAGGCAAAGCGCAAGTGCACAGACGAGGCCGGCGAGGGCCGTCCGGGGCGCGCGTGAGAAATACAGCATGAACAATCCTTTCAAGATGAAAAACGACAAAGACGACCGGATCGTGTCACCCTAGCGTGCGCAGCGCGGCTCGGAAAGCGCCTTGCGGCGGGAAAAGGGCGGATCACTGCCCCTTCCAGATCCAGCCGCCGCCCAGCACCCGGCTGCTCCGGGGTGCATAGAAGACACAGGCCTGACCCGGACTGACCCCTTGCTCGGGGCTCAGCAATTCGACCTCGGCCTCGGTCGCGGACAGCGGGCGCACCAGTGCGGGTGCGGGTGGGCGCGTCGAGCGCAGCTTGACCTCCAGCACCCATTCCGGACACGAGGTGAAGGGCGCGTCCCCCAGCCAGTTGACCTCGCGCACCGGCACCGTGCGCGTGGCAAGCGCTGCCTTCGGCCCCACCACCACACGCCGCGCCTCGGGATCGAGTCGCACGACATAGAGCGGTTCGGCCAGCCCCCCGATGCCCAGCCCCTTGCGCTGCCCGATCGTGTAATGAATCACACCATCATGGCGCCCCAGCACATGGCCGTCCAGGTCGACAATCTCGCCCGGCTCGGCAGCACCTGGGCGCAGCTTCTCGATGACACGCGCATAATTCCCGTCGGGCACGAAGCAGATGTCCTGGCTGTCAGGCTTGTCGGCCACGCTCAGACCGTGACGCGCGGCAAGTGAGCGGGTCTCGGCCTTGGTTTCCAGATGGCCCAGCGGAAAGCGCAGGTAGTCAAGCTGCTTGGGCGTGGTCGAGAACAGGAAATAGCTCTGGTCGCGCACCGGGTCGGCGGCGCGGTGCAATTCCGGCCCAAGCGCGCCGATCTTGCGCTGGATGTAATGCCCGGTCGCCATGCAGTCCGCCCCCAGATCGCGCGCGGTCTCCATCAGGTCGCGGAATTTCACCCGCTCGTTGCAGCGGATGCAGGGCACAGGGGTGGCGCCTGCGAGATAGGCATCGGCGAATTCATCGATCACCGAGTCGCGGAACTGCGATTCGTAATCGAGCACATAATGGGGAAACCCCATCGCCTCGGCCACGCGCCGCGCATCATGGATGTCACGCCCCGCACAGCAGGCCCCTTTCTTCGCAAGCGCCGCGCCATGGTCGTAAAGCTGCAGCGTGACACCCACCACGTCATAGCCCTCGCGCGCCAGTTCTGCGGCAACAACGGAACTGTCCACGCCGCCCGACATGGCCACGACCACCCGCGTCTCGGCGGGCGGCTTGGGCAGGCCAAGCGAATTCAGGGGTGGATCATAGGGCATCGGGCCTCTCCGGTGACGATGCGTCGGAATATAGGAAAAAGCAATCTATTCTCAAGCCCCGTAACCCGTTCCGGTCAACCCTGCATTAAGGACATGGCGCGATTCTGACCCCATCCAGAGGGTATGGGTGAAGAAGGACGACAACGATGTATATCAAGAGAGTGGACGGGCCCCGCGCTGTCACGCTTGCCGATGGCACTATCCTGACCCTGGCCGACCTGCCGCCGAAGGAAACCCGGCGCTGGGTCGCAAGCCGCAAGGCAACGGTCATTCACGCGGTCGATCACGGGCTGATCTCGAAGAAGGCGGCGCTTGAACGCTACGGATTGTCGGAAGAGGAGTTCGACCTGTGGCGCAAGGCGATCCATGACCATGGCATTGATGCGCTGAAAGTCACGGCCTTGCAGAAATATCGACAACTTTAAGTTGTTTTTAAAATCGATTTGTGCACGGTAACGAGGAGTTAACTTTTTTGCGCAACGGTAAGGTTAACGGCATAAGAGGAGAACCTTGATGCGTGTCCTGCTTGTTGAAGACGATACCACCACCTCCCGCAGTATCGAGTTGATGCTGACGCATTCCAATTTCAACGTCTATTGCACGGATCTCGGCGAGGATGCGGTCGAACTCAGCAAGCTCTACGACTATGACCTGATCCTGCTGGATCTCAACCTGCCCGACATGGCCGGGCTCGAGGTTCTGCGCCAGATCAGGTTGGCACGGGTGGACACGCCGATCCTCATTCTCACCGGCGACACCAACACCGAAACCAAGCTGCGCGGTTTCGGAGGCGGTGCGGATGACTATCTGACCAAGCCCTTCCACCGCGAGGAACTTGTTGCACGCATCCACGCCATCATCCGCCGCAGCCAGGGACACGCGCAATCCATGATCCGGACCGGCAAGATCTGCGTCAATCTGGATGCCAAGACCGTCGAGGTCGAGGGCAAGACCGTGCATCTGACGGGCAAGGAATACCAGATGTTCGAACTGCTGAGCCTGCGCAAGGGCACCACGTTGACCAAGGAGATGTTCCTCAACCATCTTTATGGCGGCATGGACGAACCCGAACTGAAGATCATCGATGTTTTCATCTGCAAGCTGCGCAAGAAACTCGCCGAGGCTACGGGGGGCGAGAACTATATCGATACGGTCTGGGGCCGTGGATATGTGTTGCGCGACCCGGTCGAGAACGACGTGTCCCTTGCCAACCAGCCAGGCAAGGCGCTGTCCGCCTGATCCGCCTTGCGGTCGTTGCGCCTCGCGGACCGCAAGCCGGGCACCCGCAGGCCGGGGCGAAGGTGAAAGTGCCAGGCGGGTCATCTCGACGGCATCTCTGCGCCTGAAATACCGGTTTCGGGCAGACCCCCCATCCATGGATCGGCATGCCCGAAGGGCTGGTTCGGGGCCGGGACCATTATTGCGGCAGCGCAAGGGCGTCAGGACCCGCCACCGCAGAGCAGCACCCGATCGGGGCCGAGAGCCGGAAAGTCGCGGTGTCGTCTGATACCACCCCTTCGCGCAGCGCCAGGGCGGTCCGCAAGTGCGCCACGCTGAGCGAAGACACCGTGCCTGCATGTTCCGTCATGGCGGCTGTGTCGGACGATCCGCGCCCGGTGGCTGCCACGCGCGCGGCGCATGGACATGCCGGAGCCAGCTTGCCGCAAATGTCACGCCAGCAGACGCGACAACCATGCCCTCCGGGCCAGAACGCTGCCTGCGCCCCGTCCGCTGCCGGGGCTGGACCTGACGCTGTCGGCGACCTATCACTTGGGCTGGATGGGGCATGGATCGAGGCAGCACGGATGGGGCGGCGAGGGTGACGACACGAACAGGCACGGATGCACCCGATACGGCCCGTATCGCAGTCGAAACGCTCGACACCGGGCAGGCCGTGTCAGAGCTTGCGCGACTTGCCGCGCTGATCGCCGAGGCGAACGCCGCCTATCATCGCGACGACGCACCGATCATGCCGGATGCCGAATTCGACGCGCTGCGCGCGCGCAATGCCGCCATCGAGGCGCGTTTTCCAGACCTCATCCGCCAGGACAGCCCCAGCCACCAGATCGGCGCCGCCCCTTCCGAGGGTTTCGGCAAGATCCGGCATGCCCGCCGCATGCTGTCGCTGGCCAATGCCTTTACCGACGAGGATGTCGCCGATTTCACCACCGGTATCCGCCGTTTCCTCGGCCTGCCGCCCGAGGCCGCGCTGGCCTTTGCCGCCGAGCCCAAGATCGACGGTCTGTCGCTCTCCTTGCGCTATGAGGGCGGCGTGCTGGTCCATGCCGCCACCCGTGGCGATGGCGAGACCGGCGAGGATGTGACCGCCAATGCCCGCACCATTCGCGACATCCCGCACCAGCTGACCGGAGCGCCCGAAGTCCTCGAGGTGCGCGGCGAGGTCTATATGTCGCATGCGGATTTCACGTCCCTCAACGACCGCCAGTCCAAGACCGGGGCCAGGACATTTGCCAATCCGCGCAATGCTGCCGCAGGCTCGCTGCGCCAGCTTGACCCGGCCATCACCGCTGCACGTCCTCTGCGTTTCCTTGCCTATGCCTGGGGCGAGATCTCCGCGCCACTCGCGTCCAGCCAGACCGGGGCCATTGCGCGGCTGGCCGATCTGGGCTTTGCCACCAACCCGATGATGCGCCGCTGCGAGACGCTTGACGAGATGCTCGCCACCTATGCCCGCATAGAGGCGCAGCGCGCGAACCTTGGTTATGACATCGATGGTGTCGTCTACAAGCTTGACGATCTGGCCCTGCAGGAGCGGCTTGGCCTGCGCTCGACCACGCCGCGCTGGGCGATCGCGCACAAGTTTCCGGCCGAGCGCGCCTGGACTGTGCTGGAAGGGATCGACATTCAGGTGGGCCGGACGGGGGCGCTCAGCCCGGTCGCCCGATTGCGCCCCGTGACCGTGGGCGGTGTCGTGGTCTCGAACGCGACGCTGCATAACGAGGACTACATCGCAGGGCGCGATTCGCGCGGGGCCCCCATCCGCGAAGGGCGCGACATTCGCGTGGGCGACCGGGTGGAGGTCTATCGCGCGGGCGATGTCATCCCCAAGATCCGTGATGTGGACCTGTCGCAGCGCCCGCAGGAGGCCGTTCCCTTCGTATTTCCCGAAACCTGCCCCGAATGCGGCAGCCCCGCCATTCGCGAACCGGGCGATTCGGTGCGCCGCTGTACCGGCGGGCTGATCTGTCCCGCGCAGGCCGTCGAGCGGCTCAAGCATTTCGTCAGCCGCGCGGCCTTCGACATCGAGGGGCTGGGAACGAAACAGGTGGAAAGCTTCTGGCGCGATGGCTGGATCAGCGCGCCGCGCGACATCTTCACGCTGGAGGCGCGTTTCGGCCCTGGCCAACCGCGCCAGTTGAAGAACCGCGAGGGCTGGGGCGAGAGATCGGCGCAGAACCTCTTTGCATCTATCAACGCCAAGCGCCGGATCGGCCTTGCGCGCTTCCTCTTTGCGCTGGGAATCCGCCATGTCGGCGAAACGTCGGCAGGGATGCTTGCGTCGCATTACGGGACCTGGTCGGCCTTTCGCGATGCCATGGCCGAGGCCCGCCCCGGCAGCCCCGCCGAGGCCGATCTGCTTGCCATCGACGGGGTCGGGCCAGTCATGGCGCGCGCGCTGGTCACTGCCTTCGAGGCAGAAGGCACCGAGATCGACGCGCTGGCCGACATGCTGCAGATCGAACCCGCCGAGGCGCGCGCGAGTGACAGTCCGGTAGCGGGCAAGACGCTTGTCTTCACCGGCACTCTGGAGCGCATGACGCGCGCCGAGGCAAAGGCGCGCGCCGAGGCGCTGGGCGCGAAGGTCGCTGGCTCGGTCTCGGCAAGGACGGATCTTCTCATCGCCGGGCCGGGGGCCGGGTCAAAGGCGAAAAAGGCCGCCGAACTGGGGGTCGAGGTGATGGACGAAGAGGGCTGGCTGCGTCTGATCGGGGGCGCATGACATGGCCAGCCGGCCCGAGATCCTGTTTCCGCTTTTCGCTGCGCTGGACGTGCTGGAGGGAATCGGACCCAAGACCGCGCGTCATTTCGCGACGATGGACATCGAGACCCCGCGCGATCTGCTGTTTCACCTGCCCCATAACCTGATCGACCGTACCCGGCGCGAGACGATTCGCGGCCTCGACATGCCGGCAATGGCCACGGTCGAGGTGACCGTGGGCGCGCATCAGCCCGCCCGCGCGCGTGGGCGGCCCTACCGGGTGCAGGTGCGCGACAGCCTGCAGGAGTTCCAGCTTGTCTTCTTTCAGGCGCGCGGCGACTATCTGCACAAGTTACTTCCCACCGGCCAGAAGCGGCTGGTCTCGGGCAAGGTGGAACTGTTCGACGGAATCGCGCAGATGGTCCATCCCGACTATGTCCTGCGACCCGACGAGGCCGAGACACTACCGCGGGTCGAACCGGTCTATCCGCTGACCGCCGGGATCACGCAGAAGGCCCTGCACAAGGCCGCCCATGGCGCGATTGCCCGTGCGCCCGAGCTTGCCGAATGGATCGACCCGGCGCTGAAGGCGCGCGAAGGCTGGCCCGACTGGCGCACGGCAATCGGACAGGTCCATGCGCCCCGGAGTCTGGCCGATCTTGCCGCCAGCACGCCTGCGCGCGCGCGGCTGGCCTATGACGAACTGATGGCGCATCAACTGACGCTGGCACTTGCGCGGGCCCGACAGCGCCGCAAGCCGGGGCGGGTCAGTCAGGGGACAGGCGCGCTTGCGGCCCGTGTTCTGGCAGCCCTCGACTACGCACCCACGGGCGCGCAGACCCGCGCGATTGCCGAGATCACCGCCGACATGGCCGCCGGGCGGCGCATGAACCGGCTGTTGCAGGGCGATGTGGGCGCAGGCAAGACGCTGGTGGCCTTCATGGCGCTTCTGACAGCGGTCGAGGCAGGCGGGCAGGGGGTGATGATGGCCCCGACCGAAATCCTCGCCCGCCAGCATCTCGAAAGCCTGACCCCGCTGGCACGGGCCGCCGGTGTCTCGCTCACGCTGATGACCGGGCGTGACAAGGGGACCGAACGCGCCGCCAAACGCGCCGATGTGGCCGAGGGGCGCGCGCAGATCGTGCTGGGCACGCATGCCGTGTTCCAGAAGGGCGTCGAATTCGCCGATCTGCGGCTGGCCATCATCGACGAGCAGCACCGTTTCGGCGTGGCGCAGCGCGCGGCCCTTGCCGGCAAGGCCGAAAACGCGGATGTGCTGGTGATGACTGCCACGCCGATTCCGCGTTCGCTGGCGCTTGCCCAGTATGGCGACATGGATGTGTCCGTGCTGGACGAGAAACCCCCGGGCCGACAGCCGGTCGCGACCGCACTGGTCTCGACCGCGCGGCTGGAGGAAGTGATCGCGCATCTGCGCACGGCCATGGCCGAAGGACGGCAGGCTTACTGGGTCTGCCCGCTGGTCGAGGAATCCGAGGTCAGCACCCTGACCGCGGCCGAAGCCCGTTTCGAGCATCTGCGCGCAGCCCTGGGCGAGGGGGTGGTCGGGCTGGTGCATGGCCAGCTCCCCCCGGCCGAGAAGGACGCCGCCATGGCCCGCTTCGTTGCCGGCGAGACGAAACTGCTGGTGGCGACAACCGTGATCGAGGTGGGCGTGAATGTGCCCAATGCGTCGATCATGGTGATCGAGCGTGCCGAGAGTTTCGGGCTGGCACAGTTGCACCAGTTGCGCGGGCGGGTGGGACGCGGCGCTGCCGCCTCGACCTGCCTGCTGATGTACGAGCCGCCGCTTGGCGAGACTGCGGTGCGGCGCCTGAAACTGCTGCGCGACACCGAGGACGGCTTTCGGATTGCCGAAGAAGACATGGCCATTCGCGGCGCGGGTGACCTGATCGGCACCGCGCAATCGGGCCTTCCGCGATTCCGCGTGGCCGATCTGGAACGCCAGTCCGGGCTGATGACGCTCGCGCAGCAGGATGCACGCAAACTGCTCTCGGATGACCCGGCACTGGAGAGCGCGCGCGGCAAGGCCGCGCGGGTGCTTTTGTGGCTGATGCAGCAGGACCGTGCCATCCGCTATCTCTCGATCGGTTAATGTTCCATTAATGTTCTTGACATGATCGCAGGTGTGTGAGAACAATACGGCAACAAACAGCCAAAGGAGGATGTGATGTTCCGAAATGTTCCCGCCACGTTCTGGCAAGACCTCACCGGCGCCGTCGCCCTTGGCGTTCTGGTTATCGTCACGCTCCACCTGCCGCTGTTTGCCTGAGACCTGCGCACTGCCTCGACCCAGCCTCGCGCCGCCATGCCGCCCCGCATGTGCGGCGCTTTTTCTTCGCGTTTGCCAAGCAGGTGCAGACTGGCTATCTCAGGAGAGTGTCAGGCAGGAGAAGGCAGATGAGCGAGGCGCTGCATATCGTGGGCGGTGGCATGGCGGGGGCCGAAGCGGCATGGCAGGCCGCCAATGCCGGTGTGAAGGTGGTCCTGCACGAGATGCGTCCCACGCGCGGCACCTTTGCCCATCAGACCGACCATCTGGCCGAGATGGTCTGCTCGAACTCCTTCCGTTCGGATGATGACGAACAGAATGCGGTGGGCCTGTTGCACTGGGAGATGCGCGCCGCCGGTGGCCTGATCATGGCCATGGCCGACCGCCATGCCCTGCCTGCGGGCGGTGCGCTGGCGGTGGACCGCGACGCTTTTGCCCAGGCCGTGACCGAACGGTTGCGCACGCATCCCGGCATTCACGTGGAGCGAGGCGAGATCACCAGCCTGCCCGAGCGCGGGCACTGGATCATTGCGACCGGGCCGCTGACCTCGGACGCGCTGGGCGCGGCGATCCGCGCCGAGACCGGCGCCGAGGCACTGGCCTTTTTCGACGCCATCGCGCCTATCGTCTATTTCGACAGTATCGACATGACCAGGGCGTGGTTCCAGTCGCGCTATGACAAGGGCGAGACCGAGCAGGAGCGCACGGCCTATCTCAACTGCCCGATGACGCGGGCGCAATACGAGGCCTTCATCGACGCGTTGCTGGCTGCCGACAAGACCGAGTTCCACGAGGGCGAAACCGCCGGGTATTTCGACGGCTGCCTGCCCATCGAGGTCATGGCCGAACGCGGGCGCGAGACATTGCGCCATGGGCCGATGAAGCCCGTCGGGCTGACCAACCCGCACGCACCGGACCACAAGCCCCATGCCGTGGTGCAGTTGCGCCGCGACAATGCGCTAGGCACGCTCTACAACATCGTAGGCTTCCAGACCAAGATGAAGTATGGCGCGCAAACCGATGTTTTCAGAATGATTCCCGGTCTTGAAAATGCAAGCTTCGCGCGTCTTGGCGGAATCCATCGCAACACCTTTCTCAATTCGCCAACGCTGCTGGACGATCATCTGCGGATGAAATCGCGCCCGCATATCCGCTTTGCAGGCCAGATTACCGGGGTCGAGGGCTATGTCGAATCCGCCGCCATGGGGTTGCTTGCGGGGCGTCTTGCCGCAGGCGAGATTCTGGGCCATCGCGCCAGCGCGCCCCCGCGCGAGACGGCCATGGGCGCGCTTGTCCATCACATCACCGGCGGGGCCGAGGCCAAGACCTTTCAGCCGATGAATGTCAATTTCGGCCTGTTTCCGCCCATTGATGCCAGAGGCGGGCGCCGGGGCCGCCGCGACCGCTTCAGGGCCTATACCGACCGTGCAAAAGCGGCCTTCACCCAATGGCTGGGCGCGCAGGCGCGCAATGCCGCCTGAGCGCGTCACCCGCTTCGCCCCATCGCCAACGGGTCCGCTGCATCTGGGCCATGCCTATTCCGCGTTGATCGCGGCACAGCGCGCCGGGGCAGGGCGCTTTCTGCTTCGGATCGAGGATATCGACCGCGCGCGCAGCCGCCCGGCATGGGAAGCACAGATTTTCGACGACCTGCACTGGCTTGGCCTGCGCTGGCCCATACCGGTGATGCGCCAGTCCGACCGGTTGCCCGCCTATCGCGCCGCGCTCGACCGTCTTGGCGCGATGGGGGTGCTCTATCCGTGCCGCTGCAGCCGCGCCGATATCCGTGCAGCACTTGCAGCCCCGCAGGAGGGCGCAGCGCAGCACGGGCCGGACGGGCTGATCTATCCGGGCAACTGCCGGGGGCGGCCTGTAGGCGAGGCCGGGCCAGATGACGCACTCCGGCTCGACCTGCGCGCGGCGCTGGCGCTGACAGGGCCATTGGCGTTCCGCGAACTGGGGCCTGTCCATGCCGGCATGCACCGGCCCGAGCCGGACAGGATTCTGGCCGAGGTAGGCGACGTCGTGCTGGCGCGACGGGACATGGGAACCTCCTATCACCTTGCGGTCGTGGTCGATGATGCTGCACAGGGCATCACCGAAGTGACGCGGGGCGCCGACCTGTTTGACGCCACGATGATCCATGTCCTGCTTCAGGTCTTGCTTGAGATTTCGTCACCAACATATTGGCATCACGATCTTATCCGTGACGAATCTGGCAGGCGCCTTGCCAAGCGTGACGATGCCCGCGCGATTGCGCATTATCGCGCCGAAGGTGCCACGCCCGAAGATATCCGCGCTATGGTCGGTCTGTGACCGGCGCCATCAACTCCACTTCGATCCCCTCGCGCACGGCCGTGTAGAAGCAGCTCTGCCGCAGCGTGTGGCAGGCAGGCCCTGTCTGTTCGACCAGCACCAGCAGGCAGTCGCGGTCGCAGTCGAACCGGAAATCCACCAGCCGCTGCTCATGCCCAGAGCTTTCGCCCTTCACCCAGAAGACCTGACGCGAACGGGACCAGTAGGTGACACGCCCTGTTGCAAGCGTGCGCAGCACGGACTCGGCATTCATCCAGGCCATCATCAGCACCTGCCCCGAGCCATGGTCCTGCGCAATGGCCGGGATCAGGCCGTTTTCGTCGTAACATAGGGTTTGCGGATCGAAACGCATGCATTATCTCATTGGGCAACACAGCCCCCTGATAGCGCAGGGCGAAGCCAAGGAAAAGCCATGGGCGAGAATGCCGATCTGATGAAACTCTATTCCAGCCGCATCCTCGCGCTGGCCGCCGACATTCCGCATCAGGCCCGGCTCGAGGCCGCACAGGCAAGTGTCCGTCGCCGCTCGCCGCTATGCGGCTCGACGGTGACTGTCGATCTCGACATGGAAAACGGGCGCGTCATCCGCTTCGGGCAGGATGTGAAGGCCTGCGCGCTGGGGCAGGCGGCGGCGGCGGTGCTGGGGCAGGTGGTGCTGGGGCGCAGCACCGAGGAACTGGCGTGTGCCCGTGACCAGTTGCGCGCCATGCTGACCGAGGGCGGCCCTGTGCCCGATGCCCCGTTCGAGGGCTATGAGGTGCTGTCTCCGGCGCGCGACTACCGCAACCGCCACGCCTCTATCCTGCTGGCGATCGAGGCGGCCGCCGAAGCGGCCGGCCAGCTCGAACCCGCGCAGTCCTGCTGAACTCGGCCAACCCCGGCTACGCGCGAGCTGCGGGCGGCAAGGCAGGACAAGGCTGCAAGCACCCGTTTTCGGCGCCCGCTCAGGTCACCACGTCCGGGGCCGTCCGGCCCAGCCGAGTGCGGATGCCGCACAGCGCCTCGGCGGCGGCGATCACCTCGGCGAGTGCTGCCTGCGGCTCTGCGTCCAGTCCCTCTGGGCCGGCCACGAAGCGTTCCAGATAAACCCGAAGGGTTGCCCCCGCCGTGCCGGTGCCCGACAGGCGCAGCACCAGCCGCGCATCCTCGGCAAAGCGAATCTGTATTCCCTGCTGCGTCGTCACCGAACCATCTACCGGGTCGCGATAGCTGAAATCCTCTGCCTCGAGCACGCGCAGCTGGCCAAGGCGCGTGCCTGCCAGCTGGTCCAGCCGCGCGCGCAGGTCGGACACAAGCGCATTGGCCGCCGCAGCATCGACTTCCTCGTAGTCGTGGCGCGAATAGTAGTTGCGCCCGAAGCGTTGCCAGTGCGCCGTCATCACCTCGGCCACGGACTGGCGCCTTGCGGCGAGGATATTGAGCCACATCAGAACGGCCCAGAGCCCGTCCTTCTCGCGGATATGGTCAGAGCCAGTGCCCGCCGATTCCTCGCCACAGAGCGTGGCAAGCCCCGCATCCAGCAGGTTGCCGAAGAATTTCCAGCCTGTGGGCGTGGCGTGGCAGGCTATTCCGAGTTCTCCGGCCACCCGGTCGAGCGCGGTCGAGCTTGGCATCGAGCGCGCCACTCCCTTCAGCCCGGCGGCATAGCCGGGCACAAGATGCGCATTGGCCGCGATCACGGCCAGCGAATCCGACGGCGTGACATAGAGCCCGCGCCCGACGACCATGTTGCGGTCGCCATCGCCATCCGAGGCCGCGCCGAAATCGGGCGCCTGCGCGCCCATCATGAGCGTCATCAGATCATGTGCCCAGACCGGATTCGGGTCGGGATGGCCGCCGCCAAAATCGGGCAGGGGGGTGGCGTTGACCACCGAGCCTTCGGGCGCACCCAGCCGGTCTTGCAGGATCTCGCGGGCATACGGCCCGGTAATGGCATGCATCGCGTCGAAACGCATCCGGAACCCCCCGACAAAGAGCGCGCGGATGGCCGTGAAATCAAACAGCGTTTCCATCAGATCGGCATAATCCCCGACCGGGTCGATGATCTCGACCTCGGTCCGGTGCAGGCGCGCAGTGCCGGGGCTGGACAGGTCAAGATCGGGCGCTGTCACGATGTGGTATTGCGTCACCTCCTGCGAGGCACGAAAGATCGCCTCGGTCACCGGTTCGGGAGCGGGGCCGCCATTCGCGATGTTGTATTTCACGCCGAAATCCCCGTCCGGCCCGCCAGGATTGTGACTGGCCGAGAGGATCACCCCGCCATCAGCGCCGCGCTCGCGGATCAGATGCGAGGCGGCAGGGGTCGAGAGCAGCCCGTCGCGCCCCACGATCACCCTTGCAGCACCTGCGGCAGCGGCCATCCTGAGAATGATCTGCGCGGCCTGCGCATTGAAGAACCGCCCGTCGCCGCCCAGCACAAGCACCTTGCCCTCCAGCCCGCCGATGCCGTTCCAGATGCTCTGGACGAAATTCTCCAGATAGCCGGGGTCCTGAAAGATGCGGGTCTTCTTGCGCAGGCCCGAGGTCCCGGGTTTCTGGCCATCGATGGGGCGGGTTGGAATGGTCTTTATCATGGCTGCTCCTGTCCGCTTTTTCGTCATATGCCCGAACTTCGCATGCGCTAGCAAGCGCGTGAGGTCGGTAACACTGGTTCATGGCGACCAGATGGTGCAAATTGGCCCGAAAGCAGACGCAGCAGCGGAACAGGTGACATGCGGATACTGGTGTTCAATGCGGGCAGTTCATCGCTGAAATTCGGCGTGTTCGACCTCGCGCCGGGTGGTGCGCTGGCGCAGGCCCGCCAACTCTACAAGGGCAGCTTCGACCGTTTCGGGCCGGAGGGATGCGATTTTCGTGACAATGCGCAACTGCAGCCCGCGCCTCATCGAACCCTTGACGAGGCCATCCGCGCCGTGCCTGACGCGATCCGCGGGATCGAAGGCATCACCGCCATCGGCCACCGCATCGCCCATGGCGGAGAGGCTTACGACGGGCCTGTACAGATCACGCCGCAGATTCGCGCAGGGATCGAGGCGCTGACGCCGCTGGCCCCGCTGCACAACCCCGCCAATCTGGCCGCGCTCGATCTTGCGACCCGGATCTGGCCGGACCTGCCGCAATGGGCAGTGTTCGACACCAGTTTCCACCTGACCAATCCGGCGCGCGCCACCACCTATGCCGTGCCGGCCGAATGGCGCCAGGCCGGGCTGAGGCGCTACGGGTTTCACGGCACGTCGCACAAATATGTCGCCCGGCGCGCTGCCGAGGCGTTGGGGCAGAAATTGCGCGCGCTGCGTGTCCTGTCCCTGCATCTGGGCAATGGCGCAAGCGCCTGCGCCGTGGCCTTTGGTCAGAGCATAGATTCGTCGATGGGCATGACACCGCTGGAAGGGCTGGTCATGGGCACGCGCTCGGGTGATGTCGATCCGGGGCTGTTCGGCTATCTGGAGCGCCGCCTTGGGCTGGACATCGCACAGATCGAGGCCGCCCTTTACAGCGAGAGCGGGCTGCTGGGGCTGACCGGTTCGTCCGACATGCGCGATGTCGAGGCCCGCGCCGCCGATGGCGACGCGGAAGCGCAGCTCGCCATCCATATCTACGCCTATCGTGCGCGCAAGTATATCGGCGCCTATGCCGCGGCCATGGGCGGGCTTGATGTGCTGGTCTTCACCGGCGGGATCGGCGAGAACTCGCCTTCTATGCGGCGCCGGATCTGCGACGGGCTTGAGTTCATGGGGCTGAAGCTCGACCATGACCGCAACCTTGCGGTCGATCTGGATAATCGCGCCGCACCGCAGATTCAGGCCTATGGTGCGCGGGTCAATGTGCTGGTGACCGAGACTGCCGAACAGCTGATGATCGCGCATGAGGTGGCCAGCGCCATGGCAGCCCCCGAAAGGACGCCGCTGCGCGTGCCGGTCGCCGTCTCGGCGCGGCATGTACATCTGTGTGCGCACGCGGTCGAGGCGCTGTTCGGAAAGGGCTACACCCTGACACCGGACAAGCCCCTGCGCCAGAAAGGCCACTGGGCCGCGCACGAGCGCGTTACGCTGCATGGCCCCAAGGGCGAGATTGCCAATGTCGCGATTCTGGGTCCGCTGAGGGAACGCACGCAGGTCGAGATCTCGCGCACCGATTCCTTTGCCCTCGGTGTCGATGCCCCGGTCCGGCAAAGCGGACTGCTCGACGGCACGCCGCAAATCCGGCTGATCGGTCCGGCCGGGCAGTTCGACACGGACGGGCTGATCATTGCCGCGCGCCATATCCACATGAGCAGCGCGGATGCCGAATGCTGGGGTCTTGCCGACGGCGACAGGGTCGATGTGTCTCTCGACAGGACCGGACGCGGGCTGACCTTTGCCGGGGTGCTGGTGCGCGTGGCCGAGAATGCCTTTACCGAGATGCATATCGACACCGATGAGGCCAATGCCGCAGGCATCATCGGCGGGGCCGAAGGCGAACTTGGCCCCGATGTGGTCCATGCCCAGATATGACGTCGCCGGAGAGACGGTGCCCGGAGCCTAGCTGCCCTGCGTCGGCGCGGGCCGCAGCGTGATGCTGCCGTCATCGGCCATGCCGCGCACGGTCGCGGCAATCCGGTTCAGCGCGGTCTCCAGCGCGTCTGGGTCGGGGGGCGGCAAAGCGCTTGCCTCTTCGCGCAGCATTTCGGCCGCGCGCCTGGACATGTTCTCGAGCAGGAAATCGACCACAGGCTGATCTTCGCGTCGATTGGTGGCAATCACCACCATCAGGTCGTCCTTGGGCAGCACGCGGATGATGGCCGGCACGTCGCGGGCCGCAACCCGGTCGGGAACATGATGGAAGATGAAGATCGACTCGCGCACTCCGGATGCGAATTCGGCATCGGCGCTGGCCAGCTGGTCGAGCAGTTGCTGGCGCAGCGCGGCAGGCGAGGCATTCAGTATCTCGCCCATCCGCTTGCTGGGGGACGCGCTGAAGGCACGCGCGGGACGGGCGCTGACCTGTTCGGCCAGTGTTGCGCCAATGCGTGCCACGGCTTCGGGAGCAATATCCTCGGTCCTGGCGATGGCAATCGCCAGCCCCTGGGCCAGTTCGGACGACAGGCGCATGAGCAGCCGCGCAGCCTTGTCGGTGCTCAGCTTCGACAACAGCACAGCCCCCACGACCTGCGCCTCGGCCTTCAGGATCTCGATCAGGTCGGCCTCCTCCACGAGTTCCAGCACGCTCCACGGGTCGCCAGTCCCGTCGCCGCGGGTCAGCGCGCGCAACTGGCGCGTGGCGCGGTCATCGAGCTTGCCATCAAGCAGCGACAGCGCCCCCTCCAGCCCGTCGGGAAAGGACAGGCCCACCTGCTCGAGTGTCTCGACAAATTCCTCCACCACGGCGGCCATGGTGGCGCGGTCCACCAGCCGCATGCTGCCCAGCGTCCGGGTCAGGACGGCCTGCATGTCAGGGGGTAGCGCCGAAATGGGTGTATCAAGCCCCTCGGAGAGCAGCACCCGAACCACGATCGCAGCCTTTTGCGCGCCACTCAGATGGTCGGTGCGGGCGCGTGGCGCCGGGGCAGGGCGGGACGGGCCGCGCGGGCCATTGCCCCGGAGCGGAGTTGAAACGGGGGAAATGGTGCCGCCCTTCGTGGGGGGCATGACGAGTTCCCGAGGCTCCTGCGACATTCCCTGCGCCCTGTATCGACCGGTTTGCGCCGATCATTGCGCGCAAGGGTGAAGATCCGGTTTATCGGCGCGGGCGCTGGAGAAAAAAAACGCCCCGGGGCCATGGGGCACGGGGCGCAAGCTTCTTGCGTGATCTTGAATCAGGCCAGAGAGCGATCAGCTGCTGACCGGCTCGATGCAGGTTGCGCTGTCGGAATCCCAGACCTGACCTTCGGCACAGGCCGATGCCGTCTGCGCCGGTTTCATGCTCGAACACATGGCCGAGGCCAGAGCCGGCGCGAACCCCAGGACCAGGGCAGCGAGAGCAACTTTCAGTTTCATGAACATTCTCCTTCTGCAATGGGCACAAGCTTAGCACGATTCTTTCAAAAGCAACCTCGTGACGGGAATTATCCTGCGAAAACCCGTGAAAAAATCGTCTCGACATGCCTGGTATGGTAGTCAAGGTCAAATCTTGAGCGGATATCATCTTCGGTCATCGCCGCGCGCACCTCTGAATCCGCGAGCAATTCCTCCAGAAAGTCGCGCCCGTGTTCCCAGACCTTCATTGCATTGCGTTGCACCAGTACATAGGCATCCTCGCGGCTGACCCCGGCCTGTGTCAGCGCCAGAAGCACACGCTGCGAATGGATCAGCCCGCGAAACTTGTTCATGTTGGCGATCATGTTGTCGGGATAGACCACCAGCCTGTCGATCACGCCGGTCAGACGGGCGAGGGCGAAATCCAGCGTCACGGTCGCATCGGGACCGATCATCCGCTCGACCGAGGAATGCGAGATATCGCGTTCGTGCCAGAGCGCCACGTTTTCCATCGCCGGAATGACTGCCATGCGCACCAGCCGCGCCAGCCCGGTCAGGTTTTCGGTCAGCACCGGGTTGCGCTTGTGCGGCATCGCGCTGGAGCCTTTCTGCCCCTCGCTGAAAAACTCTTCAGCCTCCAGCACTTCGGTGCGCTGCATGTGGCGGATTTCGATGGCGATATTCTCGATGCTGCTGGCGATCACACCCAGCGTGGCAAAGAACATTGCATGCCGGTCGCGCGGGATGACCTGGGTACTGATCGGCTCGGGGGTCAGGCCCATCTGCGCGCAGACATGCGCCTCTACCGAGGGGTCGATATTGGCAAATGTACCGACTGCGCCGGAAATGGCGCCGGTGGCAACTTCGGCGCGCGCGGCGCGCAGCCGGTCGCGGTTGCGCGCCATTTCAGCGTAAAACCGCGCGAAGGTCAGGCCCATTGTCGTAGGCTCGGCATGGATGCCATGGCTGCGCCCGATGCGAATGGTAAACTTGTGCTCCATCGCACGGCGCTTCAGCGCTGCGAGCAGCGCGTCCATATCCGCCAGCAGCAGGTCGGCCGCACGCACAAGCTGAACGTTCAGCGTGGTGTCCAGCACATCCGAGCTTGTCATGCCCTGATGCACGAACCGCGCTTCCTCATTCCCGATGATCTCGGCCAGATGCGTCAGGAAGGCGATGACATCATGCTTGGTCACGGCCTCGATCTGGTCGATGCGCGCCACATCAAACTCGACATCGCGCGCATTCCAGACCGCCTCGGCGCTGGCGCGGGGGATGACGCCAAGGGCGGCTTGCGCGTCGCAGGCATGCGCCTCGATCTCGAACCAGATGCGGAACTTCGTCTCGGGCGACCAGATGGCGACCATCTCGGGGCGGGAATAGCGCGGGATCATCAGCAGGGCCTCTTGCACATGGGGAATGCGCGCGTCTTACTGGCTGCGCCTTGGGGCCGCAAGCATTGCGCATTAATTAACATAATACTGATTATGGGTATTATTGATGCCCTGACTCGCTTCCCCGCTCGGGAAGTGCTGCCATGCTCGAGAAAGAGCGGGCAATCCCTTGGGCCACACAGGCGAGCGACGCGCAGGCCAGTGGCGCAGGGCCGCGCCCCATAACTTGCATGATGATGGATGCAGGACCGGTGCCAACCCCCTCGACACGAAGCCATTTCTTCGGCAAGCCGGACGCAGGCTCCAGCCCATGTTGCGCGCAATCCAGCCGCACTTATCCCCAGAATTCTGCACCCTGCATGAGATTTCCCTTTACAGGGCTGTTGTTTGCCCACACCATATCTAGTAAGCGCACCCCAAGAGGCGCAAACTTATAGCGGTCTCACTCTGTGTCTTGGGACTCATGGCACAGGCAACCCAAAGAGGCGGGCATGTCAGCAGCAGAGCTTTATCTTTCAACCGACAGCCTTCACCCGATTGACATGGTCGAAACCCTCGCCGAGCACCACGCCTGGGATTTCGATCGCATGAACGAGGACCAGATCGCCATGGCGGTCGAGGGGCAATGGCGCACCTATTCGGTCACGCTGGCACTTGCCCCCGGCGAAAACATGTTGCGGCTGGTCTGCACCTTCGAGATGGACCCCCCGGACTCCGCCCGCGCCGCGCTATATGAAACGATCAGTCGCGCCAATGACATGGTCTGGTCCGGCGCCTTCAGCTTCTGGGAAAGCCAGCGTCTGATGGTCTGGCGCTATGGCCTCATCCTGGCGGAAGATCAGCCTGCGGGAATCGACCAGATCGAACGCATGATCCGCTCTGCCATCATGGCGGCCGAACGGTTCTATCCTGCCTTCCAGCTGGTCGCCTGGGCCGATCACGGCCCTGCGGCCGCGCTCGAGGTCGCGCTGGCCGAGGCGGTCGGGCGCGCATGAACCACGCCTGCTCTTGACCCTGTGCCGCGCTGGCGCGACAAAGGGGCAAACCGAAACAGGGAGCAGGCCATGTCACTCGACCCGATCGCACAGCGCGGTATCGTGCTGCTGGGCTGCGGCAGGATGGGCTCTGCCCTGCTTGCTGGTTGGCTGGCGCGGGGCCTCGCGCCGCAACATGTCCATGTCATCGACCCGGCTCCGTCCGACTGGCTGAGCAAACTGGGGGTGCATCTGAACGCGCCGCTGCCTGATGCACCGGCCGTGGTGCTGCTGGCCGTCAAGCCACAGATGATGGGCGATGCCCTGCCCGCGATTGCAGCGTTTGGCGGCGGCGGCACCCTGTTTCTTTCGATTGCCGCCGGCACGATGCTGGCCCGGTTCGAGGAGTCGCTCGGCAGGCAAAGCCCGATCATCCGCGCCATGCCCAACACACCGGCCGCAGTCGGACGAGGGATCACCGCGCTGATCGGCAACGCGCGGACATCCGATGCCGACATGGTGCTGGCAGAGGCACTCATGCAGGCGGTCGGGGCCACGTTGCGGCTGGAAAGCGAGGCGCAGATGGATGCGGTCACTGCCCTCTCCGGCTCGGGTCCGGCCTATGTCTTTCACCTGATCGAGGCCATGGCCGCGGCAGGCGAGGCTCAGGGCCTCGCCCCCGATATGGCCATGCAACTTGCCCGCGCCACAGTGACGGGGGCTGCCGAACTCGCGCATCAGGCGCCCGAGAGCGCAGCAACGCTGCGCGAGAATGTCACCAGCCCCGGTGGCACCACGGCCGCAGCGCTGGAGGTGCTGAGGGAACCTGCAACGGGCCTTGCCCCGCTGATGGCGCGGGCCATCGCCGCCGCGACGGCCCGCTCAAAAGGGCTTTCACAATGATAACAATATCATATGATGACTTCCTGAAGCTAGACATTCGCGCAGGCCGTGTCCTGCGTGTCGAACCCTTCCCCGAGGCCCGTAAACCCGCCTTCAAGCTCTGGATCGATTTCGGCCCCGACATAGGCGAGAAGAAATCTTCCGCCCAGATTACCGACCTCTACACGCCCGATGCGCTGCTGGGACGTCAGGTCATGGCCGTGGTCAACTTCCCGCCCCGCCAGATCGGTCCCTTCATGTCCGAAGTTCTGGTGCTGGGGGCCTCGGATGCCGAGGGGCGCATTTCACTGCTCGCCCCTGATCATGACGTTCCCACTGGCGCGCGGATGCACTAGGCCATGGCAGAACTCTACATAACACGCCCCCTGCCCGATCGCGTCCTGCAGGCTGCCGAGGCGCGTTTCAACGTGACCACGCGCATGTTGACCACACCCCTGAAAAAGGGCGAGATGCGCGCGGCACTGGTGCTCTATGATGTGGTGATCCCGACTCTGGGCGATCTCTTCAGTGCCGAAGTGTTCGAGGGCATGCAGGGCGCGCGCTGCCGGTTGCTCGCGAATTTCGGTGTCGGCCATAACCATATCGATGTCGAGGCCGCCCGCGCCGTTGGCATCGCCGTTACCAACACGCCCGGCGCCGTGACAGAGGCCACGGCCGATATCGCGCTGATGCTGATGCTGATGAGCGCGCGCCGCGCGGGCGAGGGCGAGCGACTGGTGCGGTCGGGCAAGTGGTCGGGCTGGCACCCCACCCAGATGCTGGGTCTGCACCTCGGCGGCAGGACCTGCGGCATCATCGGCATGGGCCGTATCGGCCAGGCCATTGCAAGGCGCGCGCATTACGGGCTGGGAATGGAGGTGATCTATCACAACCGCTCGGCCCGCCAGATCGACACCCCCGCACGCCAGGTCGGAACGCTGGACGAAGTGTTGGGCAGCGCCGACTGCGTCGTACTGGCAGTGCCCGGCGGGCCCGGGACGCGCCACCTGATCAGCACGCGCGAACTCGGGCGGATGCGACCCCAGGCCCATCTCATCAATATCGCGCGCGGCGATGTGGTCGATGAGGCCGCACTGATCGAGGCGCTGGACTCCGGCAGGATCGCGGGCGCAGGGCTCGATGTCTACGAACATGAGCCCGATGTGCCTCTGGCCCTGCGCCGGCGCGAGAATGTCACCCTGCTGCCCCATCTCGGCACAGCCGCGCTGGATGTGCGCGAGGAAATGGGGATGATGGCACTCGCCAATGCCATCGCCCATCTCGACGGCAAGCCGTTTCCCAACCTGCTCTGAACGCATCAGCGGCACAAGGCGCCTGTCCCCGCCCCCATCACCCTTGCCAAAATATCCTCGGGGGGTGCGGGGGGCAGACAGCCCCCCGCCGCCGTCAGCGAAGCGTGCCGCCGCCCGGGGGCACTACTCCATGGCCTCCAGTTCGTCGATGAACCCCTCGATCATTGCCAGCCCCTTGTCCCAGAAGGCCGGGTCAGTCGCATCCAGCCCGAACGGGGCCAGCAATGCCTTGTGGTGCTGCGACCCGCCTGCCGAAAGCAGGGAGAAATACCTGTCCTCGAACCCCTCGGGCGCTGCCTCATAGGCAGCATAGAGCGCATTCACCAGCCCGTCGCCAAAGGCATAGGCATAGACATAGAAAGGCGAATGCACGAAATGCGGGATATAGGTCCAGAAACTCTCATACCCGTCCATGAACTCGAACACCGGGCCGAGGCTCTCGGCCTGCACGGACATCCACAGCGCGTTGATGTCATCGGGCGTTATCTCGCCCTCGCGCCGCGCCGCGTGCAGCTTGCATTCGAAATCATAGAACGCGATCTGGCGCACGACCGTGTTGATCATGTCCTCGACCTTGCCCGCCAGCAGCACCTTGCGCTCTTCCTGCGTGGCGGCCTTCTCCAGCAGCTTGCGGAAGGTCAGCATCTCGCCAAAGACCGAGGCGGTCTCGGCCAGGGTCAGCGGGGTCGAGGCCAGCAACTCGCCCTGCCCCGCAGCCAGTCGCTGGTGCACGCCATGCCCCAGTTCATGCGCCAGCGTCATCACATCGCGCGGTTTTCCCAGATAGTTCAGCATCACGAACGGATGCGCATCAGTCACGGTCGGATGCGCGAAGGCGCCCGGCGCCTTGCCCGGTTTCACTGCCGCGTCGATCCAGCCTTGCGTGAAGAACGGTTCGGTCAGTTCGGCCAGTCGTGGCGAGAAGCCGGAGAACGCCTCGATCACCGTCGCGCGCGCCTCGTCCCAGCCGATCTTGCGCGGTGCTTCCATCGGCAGGGGCGCGTTTCGGTCCCAGATCTCCAGTTTTTCCAGCCCAAGCCACCGCGCTTTCAACGCATAGTAACGATACGACAGGCGCGGATAGGCGGCGACCACGGCATTGCGCAGCGCCTCGACCACTTCGGGCTCGACATGGTTTGCCAGATGGCGCGACGTCTGCGGCGTGGGCATCTTGCGCCAGCGGTCCTCGATCTCCTTTTCTTTCGCCAGCGTGTTATGAACGCGCGCGAACAGCTTGATATTGCGTGAAAACACCATCGCCAGGGCGCGCGCGCCCGCCTCGCGGCGGGTGCGGTCGGGGTCGGTCAGCAGGTTCAGCGTGGCCTCCAGTCCAAGGGGGTCATCCTCGCCCTCGACTTCGAATTCCAGCCCTGCCATGGTCTCGTCGAACAGCCGGTTCCATGCCGCGGCCCCGACCGTGGACTGGTCGTGCAGGAATCTTTCCAGTTCGTCGGACAACTGGTGCGGGCGCATCGCACGCATCCGCTCGAACAGGGTACGGAAGCGGGCAAGATCAGCATCGGCCGCGAGCAGGGCCTCGAATGCGACATCCTCGATGCGGTTCAATTCCAGAGTGAAGAAGACCAGCGGCGTCGTTGCCACGGTCACTCGGTCCTGCGCGTCCGACATGAACTTGGCGCGGGACGGGTCACTCGTGTTCTGGTAATAGCGCAGCCCTGCATAGGACATGATCCGTCCGGCCACCATGTCGATCGCCTCGTAGCGACGCACGCATTCGAGCATGCCGCCTGCGTCCAGTGACGCGAGATTTCCCTCGTAAGTCTCTGCAAAAGATTTGCATTTCTTGTCCAGCCAGGTCAGGTCGCGGGCGAATTCGGGCGCGTCGGGCGCGGCATAGAGCGCGCTCAGGTCCCAGTCCGGCAGATCACCGAATTCGGTTTGCGTATGGGTGAGCTGGTCAAGGGCCATGTCTGTCTCCGGGGTTGGGTTATGCCCCCAGACCTAGACCGCCTTGCGCGGCGCTTCAAGCTCAGTCCATCTCCTTGAACGGCCAGGGCTTGGCATCGGTCGCGACCACCATGTAGCGCGCGGCCTTGGCGACCCATGCCCCCACCATGCAGCCGAAATCGGCAAGCCGCTCGTTGGGCTGGCGATTGTCGATCAGGATCACGATGAACTGGATCACGGCGATCAGGAACAGAATCGACTGCGCAATCGAGATCATCGCCGCGATGATCAGCATGTAGACCAGCCTTTGCCAGAGCGGCTCGGCGGGTTTCTCGATGGGCGGAGACGGGCGGTCGTCGTCGATATCCTGCATGGTCGTCCCTCTGATCTGACTGGGTCATCATACTGCAAAGCCGACAGGCGCGCCAGCACCTCACGGCGCGCTCATCTGCCCGCCCCCCACAGCCGCTGCAACCCCTGTCGTCGAAGGGCAGGAGGTGGGCAGCCCGCGCGCGACCCGCATGGCGAGATAGGCAAAGGCCTGCGCCTCGATCATGTCGCCATCCAGCCCCACGGCCTCGACCGGGGCGACGGGACAGGGCAGATGCGCGGCGATGGCATGCATCAGATGCGCATTATGCCGCCCGCCCCCACCGACCAGAACGCGCTCGGGGGGCACGGGGCAGAAGCCGATCCCCTCTGCAACCGCGGCGGCAGCGCATTCGGTCAGTGTTGCCAGGGCATCGGCCTCGGCAAGATGTGCCACCCGCGCGGCCATGCCGCCGAAACCGCGATCAAGCGATTTGGGCGGCATGCGGAAGAAGAAGGGCTCTTGCAGGAACGCCTCCACCACCTTCTGATCGATCCGCCCGCGCGCGGCCAGTGCGCCGCCCTCGTCGCGCGCGATCCCGAGCCGCGCATGGCACAGATCATCGAGCGGCGCATTGGCGGGGCCCGTGTCGAAGGCCAGCAGCGCGCCTTCGTCTTCGGGCCTTGCCTTGCGTGGGTCCACCCAGGTCATGTTTCCCACTCCGCCAAGGTTGAGGAACACGAGTGGCGCCTCTGCACCGATATGGCGTGCAAGCGCGAAATGATAGAACGGGGCCAACGGCGCACCCTGCCCGCCCAGTTGCACGTCCGACGAGCGGAAATCCCACACCACCGGCCCGCCCCAGACCAGCGCCAGCACGGCACCCGAACCCGCCTGATGCGTGCCCCGCCCGCCCGGCTCGTGCGCCAGCGTCTGGCCGTGAAAGCCCGCGAGCGCTATGTCCGTGAATCCGGCCATGACCTGGGCATGGGCGGTCTCGACCACTTCGGCGGCCTCCTCCACGCCCGGCTCTCCCGGCCAGCGCCCCATCGCGGCGCGCAGGACCGCGCGCTCGGCTTCGCTGTAGGGGCGGAAGGCCGTTGGCCCGAAGCCTGCAATCCGCTCGCCATCGGTCTCGATCACGGCCGCATCCACCCCGTCGAACGAGGTGCCCGACATCATCCCCAGCACGCGCTGCACTTCGGCTTTCAACATGGGCTTTTCCTTGGGCCATGGCAGGGCTATAGATCGCCCCAATCTGCCAGCCGGGACAAGCGAAAATGACCTACAGCTACAAATCCGACTTCCTGCGCATCATGGCCGAGCGTGGCTTCCTTGCCGATTGCACTGATCCGCAGGGGCTGGACGAGGCGCTGCTCAGGGGCGTCGTGCCTGCCTATATCGGCTATGACGCCACGGCGAAGTCGCTGCATGTCGGGCATCTGCTGAACATCATGGTTCTGCGCTGGTTCCAGAAATGCGGCCACAAGCCGATCACGCTGATGGGCGGCGGCACCACCAAGGTGGGCGACCCGTCCTTCCGGTCGGAAGAGCGTCCGCTGCTGGATGCGCAGGCGATTGACGCCAATATCGACGGCATGAAGCAGGTCTTCGCGAAATACCTGTCCTATGATGATGGCCCGACTGGCGCGATCATGCTCAACAATGCCGAATGGCTGGACGGGCTGAATTACCTCGATTTCCTGCGCGATGTGGGGCGGCATTTCTCGGTCAACCGGATGCTGAGTTTCGAAAGCGTCAAGTCGCGACTGGACCGCGAGCAGTCGCTGTCGTTCCTCGAATTCAACTACATGATCCTGCAGGCCTATGATTTCGTGGAAATCCATCGTCGGCATGGCTGCCTGTTACAGATGGGCGGGTCCGATCAATGGGGCAATATCGTCAATGGAATTGATCTGGCCCGCCGGATTGCGAATGCCGAGATCTACGGGCTGACCACGCCGCTTCTGACCACTTCGGACGGGCGCAAGATGGGCAAGTCGCAAGGGGGTGCCGTCTGGCTGAATGCCGACATGCTGAGCCCTTACGAGTTCTGGCAGTTCTGGCGCAACACCACCGATGCCGATGTCGGGCGCTTCCTGAAGCTCTATACCGAATTGCCGGTTGCGGAATGCGACCGGCTGGGTGCGCTGGAAGGCTCCGGGATCAATGCCGCCAAGGTCATCCTTGCCAATGAGGTGACGACACTGTGCCACGGGCGCGAGGCCGCGCAGGCCGCCGAGGCCACGGCGCGCGAGGTATTCGAGAAAGGCGGGATGGGCGAGGATCTGCCAACGCTGGCGCTGAGCGCGCAGGATCTGGCGCAGGGGGTTTCCATGGCGCAACTTTTCGTGCGCACGGGACTGGTGAAATCGGGCAAGGAAGCCAAGCGCCTGATAGCAGAGGGCGGCGCACGGGCCAATGACGCAGCCGTCACCGATGCCGGTCAGATGGTACATGCCGCTGACCTGAAGCGCCCGCTGCGGCTGACGGCCGGAAGGAAGCGCCACGCGCTGGTGACCTGCACCGAAACGCAGGTGCCTACCGGCTGAGCCACACAGCTCGACCGGCAGGCCGTAGCGCCCGCAGCGCCGCGTCAGAAATGACGCTGGCGGATACGCCGCACCATGGCCCAGACCCCCAGCACCACCACTGGTGCCAGCAGCGCCATGGCCAGAGTCCGGGACATGCCCATCGGCTCGGCCAGCGGCATGACCAGGTAGCTAGCCAGATTGACGGCGTAATAGCTGATCGCGACCACCGACAGCCCCTCGACCGTGTTCTGCAACCGCAGTTGCAGATCGGCGCGGCGGTCCATGCTTTCGAGCAGTTTCTGGTTCTGGGCCGAACGCTCGACATCCACCCGCGTGCCCAGTAGCTGGCCGGCGCGCATGGCGCGCTCGGCCATCTTGGTCAGCCGTGCTTCGGTCGATTTCACGGTTCGCATCGCAGGGTCATAGCGTCGGGTCATGAATTCTCTCAGCGTCTGGCGATTGTGGAACCGTTCCTCGCGCAGCACCTCGATACGCTGATGCACCAGCGCCTCATAGGCCCCGGTCGCGCCAAAGCGGAACGAGCTTTCCACCATCATGTTCTCCAGCTCGGACGAGATGCGCAACAGCTCTTCCAGCGTCTCTTCCGAACGCGAGCCGGGTTCCTTCATCACCCGCGTGAGCGCCGAGAGCTTCTCGTCCAGCACGCCCATCTTCGGCGCCATCTCGCGCACACGCGTCAGCCCCAGCATGGAGATGGTCTTGTAGGTCTCGATCTCGCACAGGCGCTGCACGATCCGCCCGACGCGCCGCCCCCCCGTTTCAGGGCGCACAAAAACCGCCATGCGGATATGGCCCGCACGGTCGATCCGGAAATCGCTGGCGATGACCGCGGCACCGTCGAGCACCTGCACGGCGGCCAGCGCCTCGGGCACGAACCACTCTGCGAGCTTGTCGGCAACGGCCTGCCCATCATCGGTCAGCGGCTCGATCTGGAACAGGATCGAGGTCAGCCGCCTGCCGGGGGCCTCGCTCAGCCATTCGTCGGGAAAGACATCAAAGGCCGCCGGGTCGAAGGCGCGCGCGCCGGTGCCCTGCTCGAAGGTCATGTAGGTGACGAATTCGGTATGGCTTTCCCATTTCAGCCGGTGCCTGCCGACTTCGGCAGTATGATAGGTGGCATCTGGCGGCGGGTGGCCCGCGCCATGCCGGTCGAGCAGGGCAAGCAGATGGGCGCGGTCCCTGTCGCGCGGGCGCTGTGCCGCATTCTGCTCGGGCTTGATGGCCAGAAAGGTCGCGATGCTGGGCACGGGAATGCGCGCCGCCGGGCGGGCGTGCAGTTCGTTGACAAGCGCGTAGCGTTGCGGGTGATCAGCAATCGGGGGCATGATGGCAGGCTCATGGGACAGGTCACGTCAGAGCATATGCTGCGGGGCCGCAAAGAAAAGCCCGCGCTCGGCACCCCATGGCACACTTGTAATTCTGCCACAGGGTATTCGTCCAGGGCGGGAACACCTTCATGAACGCACAAGAGCCCAGCAGACGGGACATATGCCTGACGCAGTTTCAGCAATCGCGCGCTTCAGCCCCGATCCAGCACAAAACATGGCGCGCGGCCACTTCGTCATGCAAACGGAGCTTGATCTCGCCATATCGCGTCAGCGTCGCCGCCGAAAAGCGAGCCAGTGTGTCCCCTGCCCGGACCATCCCGGCAAGGAGCACCGGTTTCCTGAAATACCACAATACCCACTTCTGGTTGAGGACGGCGGAACAGAGCCACTTTCCCTGTGTTTCAAGTCGAAGTTCGTGCTTGATGAACCCGTGTCCTGACGGACGAATGGTCATCCCCGACGGAAACGCCGCCAGAGCGATGGCAAGATATGCCTTGCGCGCGCCCTGTTCGAGTGATCGCATTTCGCGCAATTGCAGATCCAGCTTGTCACGGTCGGCCAGCAATCTTGCCTCCTTGGACACAAGCCAGTCTGCAAGGTAACCGATACCGCGCTCAGCCGCCATGTCTCATCAGATCGATTGCAAGGCGATATGACAGGCAGCAAATGTTTCCATCTGAAAGGTGGGTTCTGCATATACGAAACCCCCGGCCGAAAAGCCGGGGGTCAGGTCAATTTCATCCGTCACGATCAGTCGATCATCGGCAGCAGGCTGTCCACAGACGCCTTCGCATCGCCATAGAACATCCGCGTGTTCTCCTTGTAGAAGAGCGGGTTCTCGATGCCCGAATAGCCCGTCCCCTGCCCGCGCTTGGAGACAAACACCTGTTTCGCCTTCCAGACCTCAAGCACCGGCATCCCGGCAATCGGCGAATTCGGGTCGTCCTGCGCGGCGGGGTTCACGATGTCGTTCGAGCCGATGACGATGACCACATCGGTGGACGGGAAGTCGTCATTGATCTCGTCCATCTCCAGCACGATGTCATAAGGCACCTTGGCCTCGGCCAGAAGCACGTTCATGTGCCCCGGCAGACGCCCTGCAACAGGGTGAATGGCAAACCGCACGTTCTTGCCCTTGGCGCGCAGCTTGCGGGTCAATTCCGACACGCTCTGCTGCGCCTGCGCAACCGCCATGCCATAGCCCGGAACGATGATCACGCTGTCGGCCTCGTTCAGCGTTGCAGCAACACCGCCCGCATCAATCGCGACCTGCTCGCCCTCGACCTCCATCTGGGGGCCGGATGTGCCGCCAAAACCGCCAAGGATCACGCTTACGAAGCTGCGGTTCATGGCCTTGCACATGATATAGGACAGGATCGCCCCCGAGGAACCCACCAGCGCCCCCACCACGATCAGCAACTCGTTGCCAAGGCTGAAGCCGATGGCCGCCGCCGCCCAGCCGGAATAGGAGTTCAGCATCGACACGACCACCGGCATGTCGGCGCCGCCGATGCCCATGATCAGGTGATAGCCGATAAAGAGCGCCAGAGCGGTCAGAACCAGCAGCGACAGGATCGCGACAATCTGGTTGTCGGCAAAGACGAGGTAGAGCGCCGCGAACAGCACCGAGAGTGCGGCCGCACCGGCGTTCAGCATATGCCCGCCGGGCAGTTTCCTGGCCGCCGTGTCCACCCTGCCCGCCAGTTTGCCATAGGCGATGATCGAGCCGGTAAAGGTGACAGCGCCGATCCAGATGCCGATCATCAGTTCGATGCGCAGGATAGTGATCTCGACAGCCGTTTTCTTGCCGATGATGGCGGCAAAATTGGTCAGGCTCAGCCACAGCTCATAGGCCGGCACCGACATCAATCCAGCCGGCTGCGGAAAGGGCAGATCGGCCGAGGCAAAGGCCGCCGCGACGCGGTCGATCTCCAGATGGGCATTGAAGCCCACCAGAACCGCCGCAAGCCCCACCAGCGAATGCATGAAGGCCACAAGCTCGGGCATCTGCGTCATCTGCACGCGGGTGGCCAGTTGCCAGCCCACCACGGCGCCGATCGCGATCAGCACCAGTGTCAGCCCCCACAGGCCAGAGCCGGGGCCGACCATGGTGGCCAGCACCGCAATCGCCATACCCGCGATGCCATACCAGATTGCGCGCTTGGCGCTTTCCTGACCTGAGAGTCCACCCAGCGACAGGACGAAGAGAACAGTCGCGACAGCATAGGCCGCAATCGTGAAACCGAAATCCATCTCTTGTTCCTCCTGCCGGTCAGGACTTCTGGAACATGGCGAGCATGCGCCGTGTCACCATGAATCCGCCGAAGATATTGACAGCCGCCATCAGCAGCCCGAGCGCGGCCATGAGCGTGATCAGCACAGAGGTGGAGCCAATCTGCAACAGCGCGCCGACGATGATGATGGACGAGATCGCATTGGTCACGGCCATCAGTGGCGTGTGCAGGCTGTGCGAGACCTTCCAGATCACCTGAAAGCCCACGAACACCGCCAGCACGAAGATGATGAAATTGCGCATGAAGGCTTCGGGCGCGACAAGCCCGACCGCCAGCACGAAGGCACCCCCGGCGGCCAGCAGCGCCACCTGGTTGCGTGTCTGCGTCCTGAAGGCCGCGATTTCCTGCGCGCGCTTTTCGGCTGCGGTCAGTTCCTTGACCTTTTCCTTGGGCTTGGCGGCGATTGCCTTCACCTTTGGTGGCGGCGGCGGGAAGGTGATCTCGCCGGCATGGGTCACGGTCGCGCCGCGGATCACGTCGTCTTCCATGTTATGGTTGACGACGCCATCCTTGTTCGGTGTCAGGTCATGCAGCATATGCCGGATGTTGGTCGCGTAAAGCGTCGAGGATTGCGCGGCCATGCGGCTGGGGAAATCGGTATAGCCGATGATGATGACGCCGTTTTCCGTCACAAGCCGCTCGTCGGGCACTGTCAGGTCGCAATTGCCGCCCTTTTCCGCAGCAAGGTCCACGATGACCGAGCCGGGCTTCATCATCCGCACCATGTCCTCGGTCCAGAGCTTGGGCGCGGGGCGACCGGGGATCAGCGCCGTGGTGATGACGATGTCCACATCCGGGGCCAGTTCGCGGAATTTCTCAAGCTGCTTTTCGCGGAACTCCGGGCTGGAGGGGGCCGCATAGCCACCTGTCTCGGAGCCGTCCTGCGCTTCCTCGAATTCCAGGAAGACGAACTCGGCCCCCATCGACTCGATCTGCTCGGCGACTTCGGGGCGCACGTCGAAGGCCATGGTGATCGCGCCAAGGCTGACACTTGTTCCGATGGCGGCCAGACCCGCGACCCCTGCCCCCACGACCAGCACCCGCGCAGGCGGGATCTTGCCCGCCGCGGTCACCTGCCCGGTGAAGAAACGTCCGAAATTGTTGCCCGCCTCGATCACGGCACGGTAGCCCGCGATATTGGCCATGGACGAGAGCGCGTCCATCTTCTGCGCGCGGCTGATGCGCGGCACCATGTCCATCGCGATCACGGTCGCACCGCGCGCTTTCGCGGCCTCCAGCATCTCGGCATTCTGGGCAGGCCAGAAGAACGATATCAGCGTCTGGCCCTCGCGCAGGCGGTTGACTTCCTCCATCTCAGGCTCGCGCACCTTGATGAGCGTGTCCACGGCCTCGATCAGCGCCTGCGCATCGGGCAGCACGGTGACACCGGCGGCGGCATACAGTTCGTCACTGAACCCCGCGGCAACGCCCGCCCCTGCCTCGATGAAGCAGTCATGGCCCAGTTTCCCGATTTGCTGCGCGCTGTCCGGGGTCAGCGCGACTCGCGCTTCCCCGGGCTTGATTTCCTTCAACGCCCCGACTTTCAAGTGCGGTCCCCCTCTCGTTCAGGTTGCGTCTGGCCCCTGTCTGCGCACGGGCCCGTGATTTTGCGCCTGCATAACCCGGCCCCGCACGATCCACAAGCGGCCAAAGGACACAGGTGCGCGGCGAATTGACGTTGTTTCATTGAGCGGTGACGCATTGGCCGGGCCAGTGCAACGCTGTTGCGATGCAGCGCCTCACACCCAGCGGCGGGTGCGCGCGAAAAAGGCATCGGCCTGTGCTCCGAAGGCCGCGCGCAGCCGGGCCTCCTCGGGCAGGATGAAGCGCACTGTCAGGATCCGGCCAAGAACCGGCACCAGCACCAGCCCCGAGAGCGCCCCCCAGTGCAGGGCAAGCCCGGCAAGGATCAGCATGTCGCCCAGGTAGATCGGGTTGCGCGAGAACCGGTAGAGCCCCGTGGAGATCAGCGCGCTGGGCGCGCGGTGCGGCACGATGGTCGAGCACGCGCGCAGGAAGGAGAGCGCGGCAAGGGCCAGCAGCGCCAGCCCCAGCCAGAACAGTGCCGAGCCCAGCATGGCAAGCAAGGGCAGGTCGAACGCCCGCCCCCAGAGCGAGACCTCGGCCCACGCGATGGCCAGCGCCGCAAGCAGCCAGACCGGCGGATAATCCAGTGCCCGCATCATCGGCGCTGCTCCGGGCGTCTTCGGGTGCTGCCTGTCGCTGCTGCCTGGCCTGCCCCGTCCCTGCGCATTCTCGATGCCTCCCACGCCTGAATGCACGCACAGTCGCGCGCCCGGGCCGTGTGCGCAAGTGCGAAACCTGCGCTCTTGACCTTTGCCCCGCGCCACGGCATCCGATAGCACAGCCCAGCCGGAGGACCCTCGATGACCGATTTCAACGCCACCCGCGCCCGTTTCGACCTTCCCGAGGGCGTCATCTATCTTGATGGCAATTCGCTGGGCCCGCTGCCGCGCGGCGTGGCCGCGCGCGTGGCGCAGGCAATCACCGGGGAATGGGGACAGATGCTCATCACCGGCTGGAACAAGGCTGGCTGGATGGACCTGCCCGCGCGCGTGGGCGACCGTGTGGGCCGCCTGATCGGGGCCGCGCCGGGGACTGTGACCATGGGGGACACGCTTTCCATCAAGGTCTATCAGGCGCTTGCCTCGGCGCTGGAGCTGCGCCCAGACCGGCGCGTGATCCTGTCGGATACGGGCAATTTCCCCTCCGATCTCTACATGGCCGACGGGCTGTGCCGCACGCTGGGGCCGGACTACACGCTCCGGACCGTTGCCCCCGAGGATGTCGAGGCCGCCATCGACGAGAGCATTGCCGTACTGATGCTGACCGAGGTCGATTATCGCACTGGCCGCAAGCACGACATGGCAAGCCTGATCGCCAGGGCCCATGCGGCAGGCGCGCTTGTGGTCTGGGATCTGGCGCATTCGGCAGGCGCGATCCCGGTGGATGTGACCGGGGCGGACGCCGATTTCGCGGTCGGATGCAGCTACAAGTATCTCAATTCCGGCCCCGGTGGCCCGGCCTTCATCTATGTTGCCCCGCGTCTGGCCGAGGCCACCCGCCCTGCCCTGTCCGGCTGGCTTGGCCATGAAGCCCCCTTTGCCTTCGATCTCGACTACCGCCCCGGTCGCGGGGTCGAGCGGATGCGCGTCGGCACGCCCCCCATCCTGCAACTCGCAGCACTTGATGCCGCGCTTGATGTCTGGGATGGTGTCGATATGCAGGACCTGCGCGCGCGCTCCATCGAATTGCAGGAGAGCTTCCTTGCCCGTGTCGAGGCCGGAAGCCGCGAGCTGACCCTCGCCTCGCCCCGCGACCCTGCCTTGCGCGGCTCGCAGGTCAGTTTCCGCCACCCCCAGGGCTATGCCATCATCCAGGCACTCATCGCCGAGGGCGTGATCGGCGATTTCCGCGCGCCCGACATCCTGCGTTTCGGCTTCACGCCGCTCTATCTGTCGCCCGAGGATGTGGACGAGGCCGCCGACAGGCTCTGTGCGATCATGGCCGCGCGAAGCTGGGACCGGCCCCAGTTCCATGCGCGCGCGAAAGTAACCTGAAGCCGCGCGCCGCCGGCGGCAATGCGTTGGCCGCCACGACCCCGGTTACCAAATCTCAACCAGAATCAGTCTCACTGGGCGCGTCACTTCCGCGATGTGAGGCGCCATGTCCGACCAGTTCCTTCCCCGCCACCGCAAGGTCCTGCCCTGGGGCTGCATTGGTGCTGCGCTTGCGCTGATCGCCAGCATCCTGCTCTGGCCACTGCTGGCCCGCGCTGCGAACCCGGCCCGACTTTGCGATCTGGCCGCGATGAACGCTGCCCAGCGGCATGGCGTGCCGCTGGACGTGATGCAGGCCGTCGCGCTGGTCGAGACCGGGCGGGACCTCGGCGGACAGATGCAACCCTGGCCATGGGCGATCCATGCCGAAGGGCGCGGCCACTGGCCCGCAACCCGCGACGACGCGCTGGCACTTGTGCGCGCCAGCATGGACAGGGGCGCGCGCAACATCGACCTTGGCTGCTTCCAGATCAACCTGCGCTGGCATGGCGCGCGGTTTGCCTCGCTCGAGCAGATGATCGACCCCGAAAGCAATGCCGATTACGCGGCCCGCCTGCTGGGGGGGCACAAGGCGCGGCTGGGGTCGTGGGAAGCGGCCGCAGGCGCCTATCACTCGGCCACACCCGCGCTTGCCGCGCGTTACCGTGCGCGCTTTGCACAGTTGCGCGGCCATGCTGCGGTCGTCCCCCGAACCCCGCCACCCGACCCGCTGGCCGAAAACCGCTTCGTGCTGCTGCGGGCTGCCGGGAACGGTGAGTTCGGCTCGCTCGTGCCGCAGGCGCTGACCGAAGGACGCAGGCGGCTGATTGATCTCGATCCGGGGCATTGAACACATGAGCCTGAGCTTGCAAGGCATCTTCAAGCCCACGATCCTGCTCGCGCTGGCGCTGATGGCAGTCATCGTGATGATGATCCTGCCGATCCCGGCATGGATGCTCGATCTCGGGCTCGCGGCCAGCTTCGCGCTGGCGATCCTGATGTTCACGGTCACGCTCTTCATCCAGCGCCCGCTGGATTTTTCCATCTTTCCGACGGTCCTGCTGGCATCGCTCATGTTGCGGCTGTCGCTGAACGTGTCCTCGACCAAGCTCATCATCGGCGAGGGCCACACTGGCACACATGCTGCCGGCGGGGTCATTCAGGGCTTTGCCAGCTTCGTCATGAGCGGGTCGATCTTTCTGGGCGTGGTGATCTTCCTGGTCTTGCTGATCGTCAATTTCATCGTCATCACGAAGGGCGCGGGGCGCATGGCCGAAGTCGGCGCGCGCTTCGCGCTCGACGGGATGCCGGGCAAGCAACTTGCCATCGACAGCGACATGTCGGCCGGCGCGATCGACCATCAGGAGGCAAAGCGCCGGCGCGAGACCGAACAGGCCGAGACCAATTTCTACGGTTCGCTCGACGGTGCGTCGAAATTCGTCAAGGGCGATGCGGTAGCCGGTCTGCTGATCACGCTTCTGAACATCGTGATGGGGCTGATCAATGGGACCATGATCCATGGCATGAGCCTTGGCGCGGCGTTTGAGGCCTATGCCATCCTGACCGTGGGCGACGGGCTTGTCAGCCAGATCCCGGCGGTCATCATCTCGATTGCGGCGGCACTCCTGCTGGCGCGCGGGGGCGCGAATGGCGCCACCGACAGCCAGCTTTTCGAGCAACTGGGCCGCTACCCCTCGGCGATCGCGACAGTGGGGTTCCTGATGGCGCTCTTTGCCTTCGTGCCGGGACTGCCCTTCGTCCCCTTCGTGATCGGTGCGGCCGCGCTGCTGGGTCTGGCCTGGCTGTCGCGCAACGCGCAGGCGCGCGCCGCCGAAGCCGCAAGCATACCGCCCGAACACCCCTCCGAACCACCCCGCAACGCGCTGGGAGATGCGCTCGACCTCGACGAGATCCATGTCCAGTTCGCCCCGGATCTTGTGCCCATGGTGCTTGATCCGCGGCTGGGACTGGACGGGCGTATCTCGAATATCCGCGCGCATGTCGCGCGCGAATTCGGTCTCATCCTGCCCGAGATCCGTCTGACGGATGACACGCGCCTGCCCGAAGGCCATTACGCCATTCTCATCCACGGGGTCGAGCAGGCGCGCGACTGCCTGCGCCCCGACCGGATGCTGGCGCTGGTGCAGGATGCCGCGGGTTTCGAGATCGAGGGCGAGGATGTGAAGGAGCCGGTCTATAAAAGCCCCGCACGCTGGATCGATGCGCGCTCTCAGGAAGAGGCCGCGTTGTCGGGCACCACGGTGGTCAGCCCGATCGAGGTTCTGGCCACCCATCTGCTGGAAGTGCTGAAAGGCAATTTCGCCCGGCTGATGACCTACAAGTCCCTGCACCGTCTGCTTGATGAACTGACCAGCCTCTCCGACAACGCGCGCGCCGATGCCAACCGACGCCTGCTGGGCGAGATGATCCCCGACAAGGTGCCGGTCGATCTGCTGCTGGGCGTACTGCGCCTGCTGCTGGAAGAGCGCGTCTCGATCCGCAATCTGCCGCTGATCCTCGAGGCCATGTCCGAAATGCGCACATTGCTGCAAGGCCCCGAAGCCGTATGCGAGCATGTCCGCCAGCGGCTGGGCTTTCAGCTTGTCGCCCCGCTCAAGCGCGCCGACGGCACGCTGCCACTGGTGCAACTCGCCCCCGACTGGGAAGAGATCTTCGCCACCTACCAGCTTTCGGGCGAGGCAGGAGCAAGCGATGTCGCCCTGCCGCCCGAGGATTTCGCGCGGCTGAGCGAGCGCATCGCCCAGAGCCTCGGCAAACTGGCGCAGGACGGCATCAGCCCTGCGCTTGTCACCTCCTCGCGCCGCCGACGCTTCCTGCGCACAGTGCTTGCGGCACGTGGGCTTGCGGCCTCGGTCCTGTCGTATGAGGAAATCGGCCTCGACGCCCGCCCGGCCCTTGTCGGGACGATCACCGCATGATGCCCGAACTTCTCGACCTGCTGGACACCCTGAGCAGCGATCTGGCCGATCTGGCCGCCGGCGGCCTGGGCGTGTTCATCCGCGTGGGCGCAATGATGGCGCTGGTCCCGGCGTTCGGCGAACAGGTCATTCCGGTACGTGTGCGCCTGGGCATAACGCTCGCCTTCACTGCCATCACGGCCCCCGCCATCGCACCCGACATGCCGCCTGCCAGCTTCACGCCCGGTCCCCTGATGCACCTGATCGCAACCGAGGCGCTGGCGGGACTCGTGCTCGGGATCGGATTGCGGCTGCTCATCATGGTGCTGCAGATCGCGGGCACAATCGCCGCGCAGGCCACTTCGCTGTCGCAGTTCTTCGGCGGGGCCGGTGCGGACCCGCAACCGGCCATGTCGCAGATCATGGTCATGGCCGGACTGGCGCTGGCCCTCATCGGCGGGCTGCATGTGAAACTCGCAGCCCTTGTCGTGCATTCCTACACCCTGTTCCCGGCCGGGCAGTTCCCCGATGCCGCCAATCTCGGAGAATGGGGCGTGACACATGCGGCGCGCGCCTTCACGCTGGCCTTCACGCTGGCCATGCCCTTCGTCATCCTGTCGCTGCTCTACTATGTTGCGCTGGGCGCGATCAACAAGGCCATGCCGCAACTGATGGTCGCCTTTGTCGGTGCGCCCGCGATCACCTTTGCCGGTCTCGCGGTGCTGCTGCTGACGGCCCCCATGATCCTGCCGCTGTGGCATCAGACGCTGGAGGGGTTCCTGCTCGACCCGGAGGGTCTGCCGCGATGAGCGAGGAAGCGGGCAGCGGCGAGAAGGAATTCGAGGCAAGTCCCCGCAAGCTCGAGGAAAGCCGCCGCAAGGGCGAGGTGCCGCGCTCGACTGATCTCAACACGGCGGCCGCCTTCTTCGGCCTGCTGGTGGGCGCGCTGATCGTCGGCCAGGGGGCGCTGGTCGGGCTTGGCACGGCCGGAGCAGTTCTGCTGGGCCAGGCTGGAGAGATTTCGGCGCAACTTCGCGCGCAGGCCACACCCGTCATCGGCGGGCTGATGCTGCATGTTGGGCTTGCGCTGCTGCCGCTTCTGCTGGTGCCGTTTCTCGCCGTCTGGGCGGGGCTTTTTGCACAGCGCGGGGTCATCTTCGCCCCCGAGAAGCTGAAGCCAAAGCTCTCGCGCATCTCGCCCATCGCGAATGCCGGCAACAAGTACGGCCGCAACGGATTGTTCGAATTTGCGAAATCGGCGGTCAAGCTGGCCATCATCTCGGCCGTGCTCTGGCTTTTCCTGATGCGCAACCTGCCGATGATCCTTGCCACGCTGCATCTGACCCCGGCCCTGGCAACGCGCGAGTTGCTGCTTCTGGTGGTCCGTTTCCTCGCCCTGGTCTTCGTCGTCAAGCTGGCCATCGGCGCGGTCGATTATTTCTGGCAGCGCGCAGAGCATCTGCGGCGCAACCGCATGTCGCACAAGGAAGTGCGCGACGAGATGAAACAGGCCGAGGGCGACCCCCATGCCAAGGGCGAGCGGCGTCGCCGCGGGCGCGAGATCGCCACCAACAGGATGCTCGAACAGGTCGGCGAGGCCAGCGTGGTGATCGTCAATCCCACCCATTATGCGGTCGCGCTGAAATGGTCGGCAAAAGACCTCGGCGCGCCTGTCTGCGTGGCAAAGGGAGTGGACGAGATCGCTACGCGCATCCGCGAACGCGCCACTGCTGCGGGTGTGCCGATCCATTCCGACCCGCCCACGGCCCGCGCGTTGCATGCCACGGTCGAGATCGACCGCGAGATCGCACCCGAGCATTACGCGGCCGTTGCGACGGCCATCCGCTTTGCCGAGAAGATGCGCGTGAAAGCGGCGAAAGCGCGCTGGACATGACGCGCGATCGCCTTGAGAGGCTATGCCGACTTGCACAGATGGTGCACGAGCATGAACTGGCCCGCACCAGCCGCCTGAGTGCTGCGCGCGAGGCAACGCGCGCAAGGCTCTGCAAATTGACGACCCCGGTGCCGCTGGCGCTCGACCCGGCGCTGTTTGCTGCGCGGCAGGCGCATCTGCAATGGGCAGCGGCGCAGCGGATGCGCCTCAACCAGCGCCTTGCCCTGGAAAGCGCGAGACTGATCGAGCAGCGGCGCAGGACCGCGCGCAGCCTGGGCCGGGTAGAGGCGCTCGGGAAATTGCGCAGGAGCCATGCGCCATGCTAGGCGCTCAATCCAGCCATTCGCCCCCTCGCATCAGCGCCACTGCTTCGCCCGCGCGGGTCAACCCGTCCACATCCATCGCCTCCGAGCCGATCATCCAGTCCACATGGATGAGACTGGAATTGCCACCGCGCGCGCTGATTGCCTCTTTCGACAGGCCCTCGCCTCCCTCGAGACAGGATGCATAGCATTGCCCCATCGCGATATGCGAGGCGGCATTCTCGTCGAACAGCGTGTTGAAATACAACAGGCCGCTTTGCGAGACGGGCGAACTGTGCGGGACCAGCGCCACCTCGCCCAGCCGCGCTGCGCCCTCGTCGGTGGACAACATCTCGCGCAGGACATCACCACCGCGCGCGGCCCGCGCCGAGACCGCGCGCCCGGCCTCGAAACGCATCTCGATCTCCTCGATCAGGCTGCCCTGATGCGACAGCGGCTTGGTCGCGCGCACATGCCCATCGACCCGCGCGGCATGAGGCGTGGTAAAGACTTCCTCGGTCGGGATATTGGGGTTGCAGCGCACGCCGTTGCGCGCGGTCGAGGCCCCGCCCTGCCACAGATGCCCCTCGGCCAGCCCGACACGCAGATCGGTGCCGGGGCCGTGAAACTGCAGCGCGTCGAAACGCGCAGCATTGAGCATGGCACAGCGCGCGCCCAGGGCGGCGTTATGCGCCGTCCATGCCGCCGCCGGATCGGGCTGATCGAGCCGTGCAGTACGCGCGATGGCGTCGGCCAGCCGCGCAAGCGCAAGGCCGGGCGCGAGGTCGGGAAAGACCCGCGCCGCCCAGTCCGGTGTCGGGCAGGCGATGATCGACCAGTTGATCTCGAAGCCGGAGATCGCCGCCAGTGCCGGCCGGTAGGCCAGCGCATTGGCGCGGTTGGCCCGGGCGACACGCCCGGCATCCTGCCCGGTCATCAGCATCGGGTCCTCGCCCACCAGTGCCAGCCGTGCCGCCCCCTGGTCAAAGGCCTTCGCCATCCCCTCGTAAAGCCAGCCCGGCGCGTGATCGAAACTCGCGTCATGGCCTTCTCGAAAGCGCGCCAGCACTATCTCGCTGTCGCTGATCAACGGCGTGACCAGACCCGCCCCGGCGCGATAGGCCGCCTGCGCGACCGCGCGCGCAAGCGGCAGGGCCGCAAGCGGGGTCGTCATCACCAGATCCTGCCCCGGTTGCAGGTTCAACCCCACGCGCACGGCAAGAACCGCCAGCCCGTCAAGCATGTCTGGCGGCAGCGTGCCGGGCTCCGTCGCGGTCTGGTTGGGTCCTGCTTCATGCGGCATGGCGTACTCCTGTCGGTCACATCCTGCGCGCGCAGGCTGCGGCAAGAGCACCACCAAGGTCAAGCCCCCGGGGGACTTACGCGCCCGTGCGCAGCAGATCCGTGATCAGGACGCCCAGCACCACACCCTCCCCCAGGGCATGCTGCGCGGCCTCGAGCAGGTTGCGCCGCAGCAGACCGAGCGTGTCATGCGCGGTAAACGCCCCCCGGAACCCGCCGGTATTTGCGTGATCGAACATCACCTGCAAGAGCCGGTCGCGCAGTCGCGGCGCACTGGCCACCACCAGCGCGCGGCTGTCATTGCGGATCTCGAGTGCGAGTTGCACCACGATCATGGCAGTGATCCGGTCGTCTGTCACCAGCGGGACCATGAAATGATTGGGAAATTCGAAAAGGCCGATCTCGGTGGCGGCCAGTTGTTGCGGCTGCGGGGCCGGCGCGCTGTCGGCCTTGTCCTCTGGCATAGGTGCTGGGCGCAGCATCAGCCCTGCCCCCAACCCGGCGCCAAGACCCAGCACGATCAGCAGAACCGGGATGAGTTTGCCCATGCGGATGCCTCCTTCGTGCTGGCTCGTGTTCAGAACGGCGCCAGGATTTCCGTGATCTGTTCGCCATAGCGGGGCTGCTGAACAGTCGAGATGATGCCGCGCCCGCCATAGGAAATCCGCGCACCCGCGATCTTGTCATAGGTGATCTCGTTCTGCCGCGAGATATCCTCGGGGCGCACGAAGCCCGTGACCAGCAACTCGCGCAACTCGTGGTTGACGCGCACTTCCTGCCGTCCCTCGATCCGCATCACGCCATTGGGCAGGCGCTCGACCACGGTCGAGGCCACGCGCAGCATGAGCTTTTCGTTACGGCGAACCGAGCCATTGCCCGAGAAGCTGCTGGAACTGCTGGTCTCGATCCCGGCGCCAAGGCTCAGGCCACCGGGAAGCCTGCGGTCGATCGCCTGCGGGATACCGAAGAATTGCGGCACGCCCATGCTGCTGTTGCCCGTGCGTCCGCGCGCAGTGGTATTGGATATCTCGGCGCTGTCATTGATCTCGATGACGACCGTCAGGATATCGCCCTGCCGGGTCGCGCGCCGGTCGCCCAGCAGCGAACGCTGGCTTGCCGACCAGAGCGAGGCGTTTTCCGATGCGCGCTGCGGCTCGACACGGTCCTGCAGCGCGATGCGGTAGAGCGCGGCATGCTCGACGCTATATTCCGGCGGGCTGAAGGCGGGCGCGCGGCCGACCTCGCCGAGGGGCTGGCACCCCGCAAGACCAAGGGTCGCGACAAGGGTCAGGAGAAATGGCTGCCGCATGGCATGTCCCTTTTGCAGATGCGAGTGCTGTCCGTGTTGCGTCATGGCATGCTCCCGGCCGAGCCTGCGACCTCGACCATTCCGTAGGTGGTGACAATGCCGCGCACCGACTGGCGCGAGCCCAGGTTCATCACCGTTACAGTGTCACCCAATGCACCCCGCCCGAGTGCACGCCCTTCGGAGATGATAATCACCCCGCCACGGCGATAGACCATCTGCACGAGTTCATTGCGCTCGATGACGGCGGCGGGGCCCAGGTCGGCCAGCCGGACCGGACGGCCCGGATAGATCGCGACCCGCGCCTCGAGGCCGATGACCTGATCGGGGCGGGAGGCGGCGCCGGTAACGGGCTCTGGCCGGCGCGCGATATCGCCCGGCGCGATCACTTCGGTCGCGCGGATAAGCCGCGTTGCAACCAGGCTCTCGGCCCCGGCAAGCGTTGGCCAGAACAGCGCAAGTAGGAGCAGCACCCGCATCAGCGCACCTGTGTCGTCGCGCCGAGCATCTGATCAGCGGCCGTGATGACCTTGGAATTCAGCTCATAGCCGCGCTGCGCCTTGATAAGCTCGGTCATCTCGCGCACCGGATCGACCGAGCTTTCCTCGAGATACCCCTGTCGCAGCGTGCCCAGCCCGTCGGTGCCCGGCATCCCCACCTGTGCAGGGCCGGATGCCGCCGTTTCCTGAAAGAGGTTGGAGCCGATCGCCTCCAGCCCCTTTTCGTTCGAGAAACTGGCGAGCGATATCTGTCCCAGCAGTTGCGGCTGAACCTGGCCCGCGAAATAGGCGTAGATCTCGCCCTGGGCATTGATCGAGATCGAGCGCGCGTCATCGGGAATGGTTATGCCCGGCACGACCTCGAACCCCTCGAAATTGACGATCAGCCCGTCTCCGGTGCGCTTCAGCCCGCCATCTCGGGTATAAGCGGCCTGTCCGTCCGGCAGCGTGACCTCCAGATAGCCGCGCCCTTCGATGGCCAGGTCCAGATCGCCACCGGTGAAGTTAGAGGCCCCCTGCTGCATCTGCATGCTGACCGCCGCCGGACGCACGCCAAGACCCACCTGCACGCCCGTCGGCAACACCGTGCCGTCCTGTGCGCTGATCGCTCCGGCGCGGGCGAATTGCTGGTAATGCAGATCGGCGAATTCGGCGCGGCGAGCGTTATAGCCGGTGGTGCTCATGTTGGCGAGATTGTTGGCGATGGTATCGACGCGCATCTGCTGCGCGCTCATGCCGGTTGCGGCGATATGCAGGGACTTCATCGGGATACTCCTGTTTTCTCGTTACCTGCCGAGGGTCTGGATCACGTTCTTGATGCGCTCGTCCTCGCGTTCGAGCAGGCGCTGGCCCTGTTCATAGGCGCGTTGCACCTCGATCATGCGGGCAAGCTCGAACAGGGGTTCGACATTCGATTCCTCCAGAAAACCCTGCAGGATCGTTGGGGCCTCAACCGGTTCGGTCGCGCCATCGACAGCAAAGAGCGTGCCTGCCGCGCGCGTCATCGTCACCGGGTCGACGGGCCGCACGAGGCCCACCTGCGCGAAGGGCTGCCCATCGCCCGAAAGCGTGCCGTCGCGCGCCAGCACGATGCTGCGCGCATCGGGCGGCACGAATATCGGTGCGCCGCCTGCATCGAGCAGGCGGTGGCCATCCATGTTGACCAGTTCACCCGCCTCGTTGGGGGTAAAGACGCCCGCACGGGTCAGGCGAATCCCCACAGCAGTCTCAAGCTGGAAATAACCCTCGCCTTCGATGGCCATGTCGAACGCGCCGTTGGTCTGCGCGAAGGCCCCCTGCATCCGATAGGTCTGGCGGGTGTTTCCCAGCGCCATCGAAAGCGAGGGTTCCTGACGTTCGGTGCCGACGACGAATTCGGAAAACACCACCGCCTCGCGCCGGAACCCGGTGGTGCCGGCATTGGCGATATTGTGGGCGATGACCTGCATCTCGCGCTTGAGCCCCGCCATGCGGGTCAGGGTGACATAGGCGGCGCTGTCCATGCTCAGAATCCCGCGATCAGGGGCACGATCTCGCCCTGGAAGAAGCTGACCAGCGTTGCGGTCATGAAACTCATCGAGGCCCAGTACACGACCACGATGGCCGCAAGCTTGGGCACGAAGGTCAATGTCATTTCCTGGATCGAGGTGAGCGCCTGGAACAGCCCCACGGCAACCCCGGTCACAAGTGCAGCCATCAGGATGGGGGTCGCGATCATCGTGGCGACCCAGAGTCCGTGGCGCAGCGTGTCGAAAAAGACGGCCTCACTCATGCTTCAGACCGGCATCCGCAGGATTTCGAGATAGGCCTCGACCACCTTGTCGCGCACGGCCACCGTGGTCTCGACCGCGAGTTCGGTGGCGGCAAGCGCCTGCACCAGCGCATGCGGATCGGCACCCGACACCATCGAGGCCGTGGCCGTCGCCTCGGCCTGTTGCAGCGCGGCGGAAAACGACCCCAGCGCCGCGCCAAATGCCGCCTCGCCGCGTTCGGTCGCTTGCGCCGGGGCTGCGGCGCTGCGCCCCTGGTCATAGGTCTGGATGGCAATGTTGGAAGAAATGTTCATGATGTCTGTCCCTTGATGTACTGTCTAGCGGCGCAGCAGGTCCAGCAGCCCCTGCGCCATCTGCCGTGTCTGGTCGAAGATACGCAGATTGGCCTCGTAGCTGCGGCCAGCCTCGCGCGCATCGGCGATCTCGATCATCAGATCGACGCTCGAGCCCTCGTAGAAACCCTGTTCATCGGCCAGGGCATGGCCTGGATCATAGACCCGCGGCAATTCGCGCCGGTCGAGCTGCACCGGGCCTGTGGCAATGCGCCCAAGCCCGCTCGCGCGGTCCATCTCTGCCCGGAAATCGATGGTCTTGCGCCGGTAGCCGGGCGTGTCCGCATTGGCGATATTCTCCGAGACATGGCGCAGGCGGCGCGCCTGCGCTTCCATCCCCGAGGCGGCGAGCGAAAAGCTCTGGAACAGGTCTGCCATCCCTGCCACCTATCGTCCGAGCGCGGCGCGCAGGATCGTGCGCGCCGAGGCATAGGTTGCAAGCGCCATGTCATGGGCCTGCCGCGTCTCGGCCGCGCGCATCATCTCGCGCTCGAGCGAGACCGTGTTGCCATTGGGGGCAAAGGCGGGCGCGTCGCGATCGGGTCGCGGGGTGATGCGGGCGGGGGTCGGGGCGGCGTCGAGATGGGTCGGGCGCGTCGCGGTCAGGCTGCCTGCCTGCAGACCGGCACTGAAGGAGGGCAGGTCGCGGGCGCGAAATCCCGGTGTGTCCGCCTGCGCGACATTCTGGGCGATTACGGCCTGGCGTGCCGCGGAATGGCGGGCCAGGTCCTGCGCGGTGCGCATCAGGTCGGGTATGTCGAACATGAGGGCTTCTCCCGTCAATCGATACACCAAGCTTTAAGACTGATTCGCTTAAATATCGGTAACCAGGAACTGAAAGGACTGCAGATGGATGTGCTGGAAGACCTGCGCGCGCAGGTCGCTCGACTGCGCCCGGTTCGCGTGTATGGGCGGATCAACCGGATCGACGGGCAGCTTGTCTCGGTCGAGGGGCTGACGGACACCGCGCGTATCGGCGACTGGCTGGAGATCACGACGCGGGCGAGAATGCGGGTCGGAGCGGAGATCCTGCGCCTGACCGCGACCGAGGCTCATGCCCTGCCCGACGGGCCGTGCGACGGGCTGGCCATCGGCGACAGGGCCGAACATCTGGCGGCGCGCGGGATCGCCCCTGATGACAGCTGGATCGGCCGCGTGATCGATCCTTACGGCCGCCCGCTCGATGGCCGCCCGCTGATACCCGGCACGCGCGCAAGGGCGCTCGACACCCCTGCCCCGGAACCCGCTCGGCGCGGTCGTCTTGGCGCAAGGCTCGATACCGGCATGGCGATCTTCAATACGCTGCTGCCTGTGGTCCGTGGCCAGCGGATCGGGCTGTTTGCCGGCTCTGGCGTGGGCAAGTCGATGCTGCTGGGCAAGTTCGCGCGCGCCATGCAGGCCGATGTGGTGGTGATCGCGCTGGTGGGCGAACGCGGGCGGGAACTGCGTGAATTCGTCGAGGATGTCCTGGGGCCGGAGGGGCTGGCGCGTGCGGTGGTGGTGACCGCGACCTCGGACCAGCCGCCGCTGACGCGGCGGCGTTGCGCCCAGGCCGCGATGTGTGCGGCCGAGCATTTCCGCGATAAGGGCAAGCATGTGCTGCTGCTGTGCGACAGCATCACGCGCATGGCCGAGGCGCATCGCGAGGTTGCCCTTGCCGCAGGCGAGGAGCCCAGCCTGCGCGGCTACCCGCCGACAGTCGCGCACCGGATCATGGCACTGGCAGAACGCGCAGGACCTGGGCGCGATGATCGTGGCGCGATCACTGCGGTGTTCACGGTTCTGGTGGCAGGCTCCGACATGGAAGAGCCGGTGGCGGACATCCTGCGCGGAGTGCTGGACGGGCATGTGGTGATGGACCGCGCCATAGCCGAGCGCGGGAGGTTTCCCGCCATAGACGTGCTGCGCTCGGTCAGCCGCGCGCTGCCCGCCTGCGCCACGCCCGAGGAAAACGCCCGCATCTCCGAGGCACGGCGCTATCTCGGGGCCTATGACCGCGCCGAGATGATGATCCAGGCCGGGCTCTACGAGGCAGGCTCCGACCCGCTGGTCGATCGCGCGATCGAGATCTGGCCCGCGCTCGACGCCCTTGTCGGCGAAGACGCCGCCCATGGCATCAAGGGCGCCTTCGCTCGGCTGGGGCAATGCCTGGAGGCGCGCGGGACCACAGGGGCAGGCAGGCGATGACATGGCCGGGTTTTCCGATACCGGCCCGCTTGGCACCGGGGCCCGGGTCGCGCGCAGTCTGCAGCGCACCAGCGGTGTTCCGGACCCGCCGCGCCAGCGGCGGGCCTGCGCGAGGGCGACATCTTGCCAATCAGGGTTTCCTCTTGGTGCGGAATTGCTCTAGATGGGCCGATACCGCTTCATCCGGGGACAGACATGGCGCGCATCCTGATCACGTCGGCCTTGCCGTATATCAATGGAATCAAGCATCTGGGCAATCTGGTGGGCAGCCAGTTGCCCGCGGACCTGTATGCCCGCTATGCCCGGGCGCGCGGACATGAGGTGATGTTCATCTGCGCCACCGATGAACACGGCACGCCCGCCGAAATCGCCGCGGCCAGGGCAGGCCAGCCGGTGGATTCATATTGCGCCGAGATGCACGAGGTGCAGGCCGCGCTCGCACGCGGTTTCGGGCTGTCCTTCGACCATTTCGGGCGCTCCTCGAGCGCGCGCAACCATGCGCTGACGCAGCATCTGGCGGCAAGGCTCGGGGATGCCGGGCTGATCGAGGAAGTGGCGGAAAAGCAGGTCTATTCCCATACCGACGGCCGTTTTCTTCCCGACCGCTATATCGAGGGCACCTGCCCGAATTGCGGCCACACGCGCGCGCGCGGTGACCAGTGCGAGGAATGCACCAAGCAGCTTGACCCCACAGACCTGATCGATCCGCGCTCGGCCATTTCGGGGGCGACCGATCTGGAAGTGCGCGAGACGCGCCATCTCTATCTGCGCCAGTCGGCCCTGCGCAACACGCTCGACGCCTGGATTGACAGCCAGACCGGCTGGCCGGTGCTGACCACTTCGATTGCCCGCAAATGGCTGCATGATGGGAACGGGTTGCAGGACCGGGGCATCACGCGCGATCTGGACTGGGGGGTGCCGGTGCAGTTCGAGGGCGCGCCCTGGACCGGGATGGAGGGCAAGGTCTTCTATGTCTGGTTCGACGCACCCATCGAATACATCGCCGCGACGGCGGAATGGGCCGATGCGCAGGGGCTGGACGACAGCGCCTGGCAACGCTGGTGGCGCACCGACATGGGTGCGGGGGACGTGCGCTATGTCCAGTTCATGGGCAAGGACAATGTGCCGTTCCACACGCTCAGCTTCCCGGCGACGCTGATCGGCTCGGGTGAGCCGTGGAAGCTGGTGGATTACATCAAGTCCTTCAACTACCTGAATTACGATGGCGGGCAGTTCTCGACCAGCCTCGGTCGCGGCGTGTTCATGGATCAGGCGCTCGAGGCGCTGCCGTCGGATTACTGGCGCTGGTGGCTGTTGTCACATGCGCCGGAAAACAGTGATTCCGAGTTCACATGGGAAAACTTCCAGGTCTCGGTCAACAAGGATCTGGCCGATGTCCTGGGTAATCTGGTCAGCCGCGTGACCAAGTTCTGTCGCTCGAAATTCGGCGAGGCGGTGCCCGGGGGCGGCACGACCGGCGCGCGCGAGGCGCAGCTTGTCGCGGACCTGACCGCGCGCCTGCGCGTATATGACGCCCATATGGAAGCGATGGAGATTCGCAAGTCGGCCAATGAGCTGCGCGCGCTCTGGGTGCTGGGCAACGAATACCTGCAGGAGGCCGCGCCCTGGTCGGCCTTCAAGACCGACCCCGAACAGGCGGCCGCGCAAATTCGCCTCAGTCTGAACCTGATCCGGCTCTATGCCGTGCTCTCGCAGCCCTTCATCCCGGACGCATCCGCCCGGATCATGGCCGACCTGCGCTGCAAGGACTGGTCATGGCCCGAGGATGTCGCGACGGCGCTGGAGGTGCTGGCGCCGGGCCATGACTTCATTGTGCCGGAGGTGCTGTTCGCAAAGATCAGTGACGAAAGCCGCGTCGAGTGGGAAACCCGGTTTTCCGGCACGCGCTGACCGCTTCGGGTTGATCTGGCACCTATTTTACCAGCCGGATCGCGGTCAGTTCCTCCTCGTCGAACTCGACCTCGCTGTCGAGCGGGTCGCCACAGCCGCGGAAGGTGTTGGCGCTGTTGTAGGTGATGGTCCCCAGAGCCTCGACATGGGCCCCGTGGCTGGTGCGGATATTGGAATTGAACGGAACGTTCCCCTGCGACAGCACAAGCGTCCCACGCAGCTCGATATTGGAGTTGAAGGTCACATCCCCCAGCGAGAAGAGATAGGAGGAATAGACCTCGCGACTGCAGAAATCAGGGGTGATGCTGCCGATATTGACATTCGAGGCTGTCGTGATGTTGCCTTCCGCTGCCAGAAGCACGTCATTGAGCCTGACATTCGATCTGACATTGATATTGCCGGTGGCGTAGATGGCGACATCCTCGAACAGGCGCGGGCCGCGCAGGGTCACGTAGCCATCCACGATGTAGAGCATTCCGCGCTGCAACGACTGCGATTGCGTGATCTGGTTCAGATAGACCGGCCCGCCGATGATCTGCGGTGGCAGCGCAGTGCCCGAAATGCCGTCATCGAGTATGCGGCCGAACAGATCCGGCAGCCCCTCGGCGCGCGCGAAATCATGCGACCCGAGCTTCAGCGCATCGAAGAGGCCGTGATTGTTCCTGTGCTCGTGCAGGTTGGCCAGGTCCGGCAGGCTGACGCGCGTACCGGACTCGAAATGGTTGTTGTTGTGCAGATGGATCGCGGTTTCGCCATGCAGACAGAACCCGTCGAGATAACTGTTCGCGGAATTGCCGGTGACGCTGCCGCGGGCGACAAACCCGCCACCGCTGCAATGAATCTTGATTTCACTTGCACTCCCGACGCCGCCGGCGGCCACTGTCCCGGCGGCCACGTCAATGCTGCGGATACCCACCAGAAACAGAAGTTGCGTCATCAGCGGATTGTCACTCGCTCGGGTCCGACGCGCCATGACCCTGACCGCAACCGGCGTGCTTTCGTCCGCTGTGAAGATGCCATCTTTCCATGTGCCGATGACGATATCCTCGTCTCGCAACAATCCGGAGCCATGCATGTCTGCATGGTCAATGGCCGCCATGCGCACGGCCTCTATCCCGTCGGCCAGATGCCGCGCGCCGGCCAGCGCGGCTGAATCCGCCACAGCCTGCAATTGCGCGCGGGTATGAACCGCATTGGTGTAGTCGATGGCCACACCGCCAACCAGAAGCACGGCTATGAAGATGTAGAGTCCGGCGATCGAGCCGATCCCGCTCTCGTCAGCCCATGCAATGCGGATACGCTGTGTGAACGACACCTTCACCCTCCTTCCTGCAAACTGGATTCGGGCGGAATGACCTGGAACACCACGACCTGCATGTCCCCGGCCAGGGACAGGACGAACCCGGTCCCGACACTTGAGAAAGGTATCGACAGCCGGGTCGCGAGCATCTCTCCGTCAGGAAAGAACTGCCCCGAATAGGGCGTCGTCTGCCCGATAATCGCCTCGGCCTGGGCAATGGTCATATGCCCCATGACCACGGCGCGCGACAGGTCGCTGGCCAGGTGCAACATGTTGGCACGCACCAGAAAGGCCGCGGAGGTATCCGCCACGATCAGAAAGAACAGAAAGAACACCGGCAGCCAGAGAGCGAACTCCACCGAGATACTGCCGTCTTCGCACCATAACCAGCTTATTTCACTTCTGCAAAGCTGCACGTGCCACCCTGTCTCGATGTGTTCAGCAACATCCCCCAATGGGGTTATGGCGTCTGGCGTGGCCGTTTCATGGCAGCAATGTGGAAAGGTATTGGCGTTCGGGTCTCGATGACCGCCCCCACGCCGGTCCTTGCGTACCATCCGCAGGCGACCCGGTCAGTGCGGAAGGCCCGTTTTTCGGCTTTCCACGCGAGCCGGGCTGCACTAGGCTCATGTGCATGTTTACAATCGAGCATGATTTCGACGCGACCGTGATCACATTGGTCGACGAGGGTGCGGTCCCGGCCGAGGCGCTGCGCGAGGATGTCATCATCACCGCCTTCGAGGATTGCGTGACACTGCGCCAGTTCGACCCGCTTCGCGATGACGAGGTGGTCATCACCCTGTCGATTGCCCAGCTCAACGAACTGGCGGCAGCGCTGAACCTGCCCGAGGGGGTCTATCGGCTGGGGAAACGCAACGCACGCAAATAAGCGCGCGACTCATTTGACTTTCCCCCCGGACCTCTGACAGTCTCGGCGCAGACCAGCGCGGTCCGATATGCGCCGCGCGGCAGACCCCCGACACTCAGACAGGCAGGCGCGGACAGGCTTGCCGGAAAGGACGACCATGCTGACCAATGACCAGCTCGATCAATGGGACCGCGCTCATTTCCTGCATCCCTCGACCGCCTACGGGCAGCATGTACGCGGAGAAAGCCCGACACGGATCGTGACCACGGCCCGCGGCGTTTTCATCGAGGATCGCGACGGCAACCGCCTGCTCGATGCCTTTGCCGGGCTCTATTGCGTGAATGTGGGCTACGGGCGCACCGAGATTGCCGAGGCGATTGCCGCGCAGGCACATGAACTGGCCTATTACCACGCCTATGTCGGCCACGGAACCGAGGCTTCGATCACCCTGGCGCGCATGGTGGCCGAACGCGCACCGGCGCATATGAACAAGGTGTATTTCGGTCTTGGCGGGTCGGATGCGAACGAGACCAACATCAAGCTGGTCTGGTATGTCCAGAACGTTCTGGGCCGCCCCGAGAAGCGCAAGATCATCTCGCGCTGGCGGGGCTATCATGGCTCGGGGCTGATGACGGGGTCGCTGACCGGTCTGGTGCCGTTCCACAACAAGTTCGGCCTGCCGCTTGCCGAAGTGCTGCATACCGAGGCGCCCTATTATTTCCGCCGCCCCGACCCCGACATGTCGGAAGCGGCCTTCACCGCGCATTGCGTGGCCGCACTTGAAGATCTGATCGCGCGCGAGGGCGCCGACACGATCGGCGCTTTCATCGGCGAGCCGCTTCTGGGCACCGGTGGGATCGTGCCACCGCCCGCAGGCTACTGGGAGGCGATTCAGGCGGTGCTGCGCAAGCATGACATCCTGCTGATCACCGACGAGGTCGTGACCGGATTTGGTCGCATGGGCACCATGATGGGCTCGGAGCATTACGGGATCACGCCCGACATCATCACCATCGCCAAGGGGCTTACCTCGGCCTATGCGCCGCTCTCGGGCTCGATTGTCAGTGATGATCTGTTCAGGGTGCTGGAAGAGGGCACGGACAGGTTCGGCCCCTTCGGGCATGGCTGGACCTATTCGGCCCATCCCATCGGGGCCGCCGCCGGAGTTGCCAACCTGAAACTGGTTGACAGCCTCGGGCTGGTGGCGAATGCCCGCGACACCGGTGCCTATTTCCGCGCGGCCATGGCCGAGGCTCTGGCCGGGCACCGGTTTGTCGGCGATGTGCGCGGCGACGGGATGCTGGCCGCTGTCGAGCTGCAGCGCGACCCTGGCGCACGCGTGGATTTCGACCCGTCAGAGAAAGTGACGGCGCAGGTCGTGGCCGAGATGGCCCGACGCGGCGTAATCGCGCGAGCGATGCCGCAGGGCGAGATCATCGGCTTCGCCCCGCCGCTGTGCCTGAGCAAGGCAGAGGCGGATACAGTGGTCGAGGTGACGCGCGATTCGCTCGAGGCGGTGACCAGGGCAATGTAACCCTCTTTTCTACCCTTTCCGGGCAGGGCGCG
>SKYA01000102.1 GCA_007128135.1 Paracoccaceae bacterium
CGAGCACATCATCAGCAAGCATCGCAACAATCACCCCCACGTCCGCAGCGGTTGCTCGCCGGAAACGAAGCTTGTCCATGGGCAGAACCCCTCTTTGAATGAATAACAGGCTGCTGGCGCGGCAGTTGTCGCTCACAAGCCGACATGGCAATGGTCTGAAGAAATTGGGGCTATGTCCACAAAACAAAGCTGCCCCTTGGACCTTCGTCCGAGCGATCGAATGCGCACCAGAGGCAGACTGGGAATCGTTTGTCAGGTGTCGCACACCAGGGCGGGTCAGGCAGCGGCGAGCTGGTCCCAGCAGTCCAGTGCCTTGGCGGCATACATCACCGCCGGGCCACCCCCCATCTGGACCGCCATGCCCAGCACATCTGCCAGTTCCTCGCGCGAGGCGCCCGCCTTCATCAGGGCCTCGACATGAAAGGCGATGCAGGGCTCGCAGCGCACGCCGATGGCGATGCCCAGTGCCACGAATTCCTTTTCCTTGACCCCCAGCACGCCGCCTTCCTTGACCGCGCGCGACAGGGTTCCGAACCCCTTCATCGTATCGGGGATGGTCTTGGCCAGCACGCGGGTCTGGTCCTTGGTGGCGGCGATGAAGGCAGGGTAATCCATGGCAATCCTCATATGCGGGTGTGGCCGGACCGCATTGGCCGATCCCGCGAGGCGTCGCCTTGACGTGGATCAAATCTGCAGGAAGGGCTGTGCCAGACGCGGCAGCAGGCTGCGGAACTTCAGCGGCGCGTCCGTCGCGGCAAGGCAGATGCAATCCGCCCCCGGTTCGGCGACGGGCTGGTGGTGCAGGTCCTCATCGGCAATCTCGATATCGCCGCGCGCGAAACGGTCCTGCGAATCGGCAAAGGCGCCCTGCAGCACCAGCGTCAGTTCCAGCCCGCGATGGCCGTGATCGGGCACTGCCGCCCCGGCCGGGATGTAGAGCAGCCTTGCGCTGGCATGCTCCGAGGTGGGCAAGATCGCTTGCTTCACCCCGCCGCCGACAGGCCGCCAGTTGATCCTGTCCACGCCACCGCCGACATAGGCGCGCAAGGGCACGGGCAGCACCCGGTCCCGCGTGGACAGCGCAGGCGTCGGCTGCGCGCGCGCACTCGGCACCGCATCCTTGATCCGCGCCAGCGTCGCGGCCAGCGCGCCCACGCCCATTTGCACGGGCGCCGTCTGTTCCTCGATCAGCGCACCACCCACGGCATCGAAACTTGCCAGCCGGGCGCGGCACTCGTCACACAGCGAGATATGGGTGGCCACGACCAGATTGAAGGCCTCGGGCAGGGTGCCTGCCGAGTAGGCCATCAGCAACTGGTCATTCAGGTGGTGGGTGATCATTGTCGTCTCAACTTTCTCAACTCAGCGAGTGGCGCAGCCTCTCGAGCGCCAATCTGATGCGGGATTTGATCGTGCCAAGGGGCAGGCCGGTTTCTTCTGCGATTTCGTTATGGGTCAGGTCGCCAAAATAGGCGCGCTCGATCATGACACGCTGTTTCTCGGGCAGCTCGGCAATGGCCGTGATCAGCCGTGCGCTTTCCTGTTGCAGCACCAGCGCGTCCAACTGGTCCGGCTCGGCCTCGGGTCCCCAGGAAAGGTCCTCGGGTTCGGGGCGCCGGTCGCGGCGCAGCATGTCGATGCGCCGGTTGCGTGCGATGGTGAACACCCAGGTGGCGACGCTGGCGCGCGTGGGGTCGAACTGCGCGGCCTTGTTCCAGACCGTGACCATCACGTCCTGCGCGCATTCCTCGGCAGTGGCGGAATTGGCGCCGGATTTGAGCAAAAATGCCTTTACCCTTGGCGCAAAATGCTCGAACAGGGCGGCAAAGGCTTCGGTATCCTGCCGGTCAGCCACACGCGCGAGCAGGTCTGCCCATTTGACACCATCCGTGATCGTCACTGCTGCATGCCCCTGGGCCAGGCCCTTTTTCTTGTGCTCCACGCGCAGTCTAGCCGCTGCAGCAGCGCGTTGTCGAGAAGCTCCGGTGGCAGGTGTCATGTCGAACATACCCTCTCTACGCGACAGCACCGGCTCCGGATCAAAATCTCTACTGCGTATTTCATGTATCTCATTGACATGATTTGTCGAATGATCCGGCGCGCTTTTTCGCCCGTAAACCTGTCAACACAACGCGAGAACCAAGGACGCCTGCATGCCGTTTGAACTCAACCAGACCCCCGCCCGCCGCATTGCCATCATAGGGGGGGGCGTCTCCGGGCTTGCCAGCGCCTGGCTCATGTCGCAGCGACATCGCGTGACGCTGTTCGAGGCCGAGCCGCGACTTGGCGGGCATGCCCGCACGGTTCTTGCAGGCAAGCGGGGCGACCAGCCGGTCGATACCGGCTTCATCGTGTTCAACTATACCAATTACCCGCATCTGACAGCACTCTTCAGGAAGCTCGACGTGCCGGTGGCAAAATCCAGCATGTCCTTCGGCGCCTCCTTCGACGGGGGCAGGTTCGAGTATTCTTTGTCGGGGCTTGACGAGGTCTTTGCCACCCGCGCCAATCTGGCCAATCCGCGCTACTGGCGGATGATCCGCGACATCCTGCGTTTCAACAGGCGCGGGCTTGACCTGGCGCAGCAGGACCCGGCCCTGACCATTGGCGGGTTGCTCGACCGGCTGGGCACGGGCGCGTGGTTCCGCGATCGCTACATCCTGCCCTTCTCGGGCGCGATCTGGTCCACGCCGACCTCGAGGATCCTCGACTTCCCGGCCCATGCGATGATGGAATTCTTCCGCAATCACGCGCTGCTGGGCTATGAGGGCCAGCACCAGTGGTATACGGTGCAGGGCGGCTCGATCGAATATGTGCGCCGGCTGGAGACGTATCTTGATCGCGCCGGCGTCACCCTGCGCAAGGGCTGCCCGGTGCAATCGGTGCGGCGCGGGCCGAACGGGGTCTGGGTCAAGGTGCCCGGCGCCGAAGAGGAGAGTTTTGACGAGGTGATCTTTGCCACCCATTCCGACGTGACCCTGCGCCTGCTGGCCGACCCGACCGGCGCCGAATCCGCAGCCCTCGGCGCGGTGAGATACCAGTCCAACGACGCCATCCTGCATTGTGACACCGATTTCATGCCGCGCCGCCGCAAGTGCTGGTCAAGCTGGGTCTATACCGAGCGCAGCCCCGAAGACCGCGAGCGCATCTCGCTGAGCTACTGGATGAACTCGCTCCAGCCCATCCCCCATGACGACCCGATGTTCGTCACCCTCAACGCAAATCATCCCGTTCGCGAGGCATGCATCTACGACACCTACACCTTCGCGCATCCGGTCTATGACATGGCCGCGCTGCATGCGCAGCAGGCCATTCGCGGCTTCAACGGTACCAACCGGACCTGGTTCTGCGGCGCATGGATGCGCAACGGCTTTCACGAGGACGGCTTTGCCAGCGCCGTCGATGTGGCCAGCGCGATGGACGCGCGCGCGGCGAAACTGGCGGCGGCATGAACGGGATCGAACATATCGCGGGACAGACCTTTCACGGGCGGCGCGGGCCGGTGTCGAACCGCTTCACCTATGGCGTGGATTACGTTCTGTTCGATGCCGAGGCCGAACTGTGCCTGCCGCGCCTGATCTCGCGCAATCGCCGCAATCTGGCCTCGCTGTCGGACCGCGACCATGGCGGTGCGCCGGGGCAGGGCAGGGGCGCGCGCTGGGTGCGCGAGGTGCTGGCCGCGCATCAACTCGATGCGGTGACGCAGGGCCCGGTACAGCTGCTGACGCAACCGCGTGTGCTGGGGCATCTGTTCAACCCGGTCAGCTTCTGGTTGTGCCATGACCGCGAGGGCGGGTTGCGCGCCGTGATCGCCGAGGTCAGCAACACCTATGGCGACCGTCATTCCTATCTCTGCGTCAGGTCCGACCGTGCGGTGATCGGCCCTCAGGACGCCATCGAGGCAGCAAAGATCTTCCATGTCTCGCCCTTCCAGCCGGTCGCGGGGCGCTATGCGTTCCAGTTCGACATCGCGCCGGAGAAACTCGCCATCCGCATCAGCTACCATCAGGACCATGAGGCACCGGGCGCAGGGCTGATCGCCACGCTGGCAGGCCCGCGCAAGCCCCTGCGCAACCGCGCCATCCTCTGGGCGATGGTGCGCCGCATGGGCTCGCGCCGGGTGCTGGCGCTGATCCACTGGCAGGCGCTGCGGCTGTGGCTGCGCGGTGCCGCGTTCCGCGCGCGCCCCGAGCCGCCCGCGCAGGAGGTGAGCAAGTGAGTGCCGCGCCCCCGCGCCTGTGGGGATATTCGCTGTTCGGCGGGCTGCTGGCGATGGCGGGGTTGCCGATCTATATCCATGCGCCGCATTTCTATGTCAGCGAATATGCTGTGTCGCTGGCCGCGCTCGGGACGGTTCTCTTCGTTCTGCGCGGACTGGATTTCCTGCAGGACCCCATGCTTGGCTGGCTGGCCGAGCGGCTGAACCCGGTGCGCGGGCTGGCGGTCGCTTTGGCCGGCGTGGTGATGGCGGGGGCGATGCTGATGCTCTTTGCCATCCCGCCCCTGTTCGCGCCGCTGGCCTGGTTCGCGGTCGCGCTGGTGCTGCTGTTTTCCTGCTATTCCTTCCTCACGATCTGTTTTTACGCCACCGGTGTCGCGCGCGGCGACCGGCTGGGCGATGGCGGGCATGTCCGTCTGGCTGGGTGGCGCGAGACCGGCGCGCTGCTGGGCGTGTGCCTTGCGGCCGCAGCCCCGGTGGTGCTGGAGAGGCTGATGCCCGCGCCCTTCCTGGGCTTCAGCCTCGGCTTTGTCGTCATCACTTTCGCGGCGCTTCTGGCCATGCGCGCCGAGTGGCCGCGCTTCCGCTACCGGCCCGAGGCGGGTGCGAGCCTGCCGATGCGCGCGGTGCTGGGCGACGCGATGGCGCGACGCCTGCTGCTGATCGCATTGGTGAACGCGACGCCTGTGGCCATCACCTCGACCCTGTTCCTGTTCTATGCCGACGCGGTCCTTCAGGCCGATGGCTGGGAAGGGGCGCTGCTGATCCTGCTGTTTCTCTCGGCTGCGGTCTCGGCCCCGCTCTGGGCGCGCCTCGCCCGCCGCCTGGGTGCCAAGACAGCACTGCTGTCGGGCATGGCGCTTGCGGCCGCGAGTTTCGCCTTCGTGACCACGCTTGGTCCCGGCGATATCGCACTCTTCGCGCTGATCTGCGTGATCTCGGGGGCCGGCATCGGTGCCGACCTCACGCTGCTGCCCGCGATCTTCTCGCGCCGCATGGCCGAACTCACGCCCGACGCGGCCAAGGGCTTCGGCCTGTGGGCCTTTGTCACCAAGGCCACGCTGGCGCTGGCCGCGCTGATGGTCTTTCCCGCGCTGGAACTTTCGGGCTTCGAGGCGGGGGCCGAGAACGCGCCCGCCGCGCTGACCACGCTGATCTTGCTCTATGCGGCGCTGCCCTCGGCGCTCAAGGGGCTCGCCATAGCGCTCCTCGCGCTCACGCCATTCAAGGAGAGCAAAGCATGAGCACTGCACTGAGTATCCTGAGCGGCATGGCACTGATGCTGGCGCTCTATGCGCTGACGCAACGCCTGACAGGCTTCCAGGCCCAGAAACCCGCCGATTATGCAAGGCTCAAGCCTGCCATCGACATCCGCAAGCATCTTTCCGGCCCGATCCGCTGCGAAGGCGTGATCTACGGCCCGACAGGGCGCGTCACCTCGCGCTTCCTGGCCGATATGGAGGGACGCTGGGATGGCAATCGCGGTGTTCTGGCCGAGCATTTCACCTATGACAGTGGCACCCGGCAGGACCGCGAATGGCGGCTCACGCTTGGCAATGACGGGCGCGTGACGGCCGAGGCAGATGACCTCGTGGGCATGGGCGAGGGCCAGCAGGAAGGCGCGGCGCTGCGGCTGAGCTATACCATCCGCCTGCCCGCGAGCGCGGGCGGCCATTCGCTGCAGGTCACCGACTGGATGTATCTGGTCGATGAGAAGACCATCGTGAACCGCAGCCAGTTCCGCAAGTTCGGCATCAAGGTGGCCGAACTGGTCGCAACCATGCGCCGGGTGGATGCATGAGGAAACTTGCGGGCAGGACCTACTGGCTGGTCGGCGCCTCCGAGGGGTTGGGGCGCGCGCTGGCGGAAAAACTGTCCCGGGCCGGTTGCACGCTTGTGCTCAGCGCGCGGGGTGAGGACAGCCTCACTGCGCTGGCCGAGAGCCTGCCCGGGCCCGCACGCGCCGTGCCCTGCGACGTGTCGGACCGCGCATCGGTCGTCCGTGCCGCCGAGGCTGCGGGCGAGATCGACGGCATGGTGTTCCTGGCGGGCGTCTACTGGCCCTTCCCGGCCACCGAATGGGATGCCGGACAGACCGAGGCGATGTTCGACATCAACCTGACCGGGGCCGCGCGGGTGCTCGGGCAGGTGGTGCCGCGAATGGTCGCGCGCAAGTCGGGCCATATCGTGCTGACCGGCTCGCTGTCGGGGTATCGCGGGCTGCCCGGCTCGATCGGCTATTCCTCGTCTAAGGCCGGACTGATGCATCTGGCCGAGTCGATGCATTGCGACCTGCGCGGCACCGGCGTCGATGTCCAGCTGGCCAATCCCGGCTTCATCCGCACACGCCTGACCGACAAGAACGCCTTTA
>SKYA01000183.1 GCA_007128135.1 Paracoccaceae bacterium
CACTGGCAAGCGCATAGTCAATCAATGCTGTCGAGTTTACAGCGATCCAAGCGATGACAAGTCGCTCTTCCGGTGTGAACCGACCCACTGCTGCCCTCAGTGCGCGGCCATTGGTGGCGTTCAAGCCCGGCCCAATGTATGCATTTCGCCACCGGTCATTGTGGTAGGGAAATTCGCTCCGAACTGTATATGTGTCCCCAGCGCTACCACGCCCAGTGATCCCAATGTCGGCGCGCTGAAAGCCGCCAACGTGGCTATCCAAAGTGAACGACGCCATACACCTTTCCAAGTAGCAACGTCCGCCAACGCGCAAGCCAGTGAGGGAAAAACTCAATTGTGTCCATCGCTGCCCATTGTCATTAACCCCGTTGTTCTCACCAACGAAGATCACTCTGTCATAACTGACTTGCGCATGAAGAGGGGTGCCATACAGGGCGACAGCAAAGAACATGGTGACAATATAGAAAAAAATAGGCTTAGAACGGTTCACCCTTTTCTCCTTTGGCGGCAGCAGCAGAATGCTATGCGGGCAGTGTTGCGCATCATCCCCACAGGATCAAGCCTGTTGCAGCATAGGCGAAGATATGGTGCACTAGCGATTATGCTCACTGTGTTTGACAGAGTGGAATATATTCAAAAAATTCCATGTGTTGTAGCGCATTCTGTAGCACATAAGGAATTTATGCTCACAAGCTACTGATAAAGCTTGTTTAAATTGGAAGCGCTCAAATCATAATCCGCGTGTCGGGGGTTCAAGTCCCTCCTCCGCTACCAGAAAATTCCTTTTATTTTCATATACTTAAGGGCGCAGTTTCTTCAATCATGCCCGTTTTCTGTGTTGCAAAGCGTTGCCAGAAAATTCCTAGTGATTTCCGGATTTTACCGGCAGCTCCGTTCAACAAGCGTGCAACACGGGTGCGACACAGAACGACCTTTCGGACCCCGTCTCATCGCATCGATTCGACGGTGTGACAGGCCGGGGCCTTCGGGCATCGGGCTGCCTCCCGGCCGCTGGCAGGTGTCTTGCCGGGCGACGGCGGCGTCATCCGTTGCTTCATGCGCCCGAGCTTCTCGCCGAACGACTGGCCGACTGCCTTGCCAGCGGCGTCGCGCCTGACCTGGAACGGACCCCATGAGCTGGCCGGCGCGACCCTCAGGCGGCGGGCGCGCCCGGAGTTGCGCGCCGCTCCAGCGGGGCGAGGATGTCCCGTACCATGCCCCGCAGCCAGGCATGTGCCGGATCGCCGCTCTGTCGTCGATGCCAGATCATGCTCAGTTGCACTGGCGCAATGGGCATCGGAGGCTCGAGGATCGTGATCCCCGGATCCGGTCCCCGTCGCGCAACCAGACTGTCTGGCAACAGCGCGATCAGGTCGCTTGCGGCCACCACCTGCAGCACGCCCTCGAAGACCGGCACCGACATCACCACCTTGCGACTGCGCCCCGCCCGGGCAAGCGCGTCATCGCCCAGCCCGTGAAACCGTCCATCGGGCGAGCAGAGGACATGGCCGAGCGCGCAGAACAGATCCATCGGGAACACGTCGCCAGCGCCGATACCTTCGGCGCCAAGCACGGGATGATCCCTGCGCGCGATCACAACGAATTCGGCACGAAACAGCGGCATATGGGCGATCCAGGCCGGGAAATCCCGTTCGGGCAGGAGCGCAAGATCCACGTCCTGCTGCTCCAGCGCCTCGACATAGTGATCGGGAACCAGATCGACCAGTTGCAATCGCACCCCGGTCGCTGCGCGACGCACCCGCGCGGCCAGTTCGGGCATCAGCATCGTGGCGAAGAAATCCGTCCCGGAGATCCGGAAATCGATTTGCGTATTGGCCGGGTCGAATTGCTGCGGGCCTGCAAGGACATTTTCAAGCTCTTCCAGCGCGACCCGGAGCGGCGCCTCGAGGCCGGACGCATAGCTTGTGGGAACCAGCCCCTGTCCCTGACGGACGAAAAGAGGATCGCCCAGCGCATGGCGCAACCGTCCGAGCGCCGCCGATACCGCAGGCTGCGACAGCCCCAGCCTGCGGGCGGCACCGACTGTCGAACCTTCGCGCAGCAATGCGTTCAGGATCCGCAGCAGGTTCAGGTCGAAGGTGGATATATTGATCATAGATATATTATATATTTATTCAATCAATTTTACAAATTCCCTGTTCGGGTGCAGAATGATCCATCGCACGCCATCGCATACTGCCCCGACCGTTGATTCACGTCACCATCGGAATGGAGGAGAGACCGATGAAACCAGTGCCTGTTACACTTGTTGCCGCCTTTGCCCTTGCCACGCCTGTTGCTGCTGATGGCCTGTCGCATCTGCCGCTGCTGTCCGACATCGCACCCGGTGCGGTTGCGATCAGCCCGCATGTGCCGCATATGGGCGCGCATTGGGCCGAGCCAGCGAACCTGCCACTCGGGCCGATCTACTGTGAGATCGAAGGCCATGTCGTCTGTGTCGAATACATGTTCCTCGCCAGCGAACTGGCCACCGGTCGCGACTGGACGAACATCCCCACCGGGATGCAGACCCCGCCCGTGACCCATATCGACATGGAATACAAACCCGATGGGGTCGGTCCCTTCCAGGAGCCGCTCTATCAGATCCATCTTTATTTCGCGGATGCCGAGGTGCTCGCCGCCCATTGAAGCGGCCAGACGGCCACGCCAAGGCCAGAACGCGCGGCCGGTCACGGCGGTGCGCCCGGTGCGCCGGTGACGGTCTCGGAACGGGGCCGACGAAGATCGCACCCGCTCCGGATCAGGGCTGCAGGCGACGCTCGGAAGCACGCGCGGTTCACGCAACCGCCTTCAGTGTCCGCGCCGTCGCGGGACACTGAAACAGTCCGGCGCGCGACAACATGCCTGACCTTCGGGGCATGACCGTGGCCCGTCCGCCAGATGCCGGGATGGCGCGTCCAGGACTGGCGCAGGCGTTACCTGGGCCCGCCGGGCAGGCAGGCAAGCGCTCTGACGGGGTACCCGCCGATCACATGCTCCCGATGATCCGGTCCAGCGCGGCCAGTGTCAGACCTCCATACCAGGTCCCTTCCGGCCAGACCTGCATCACGGGCGCAAGGGCGCACGGACCAAGGCAGGAGGTGCAGCACGACATCATTCCCGGCGACCGGTGGCACAGCCTTTCGGTAACCTGCCGGGCGCTCAGGTGCTGCCACAGTTCCGAAGCACCCGCATTCATGCAGGGTCCACCCGAACAGGCCAGCACCCGGACCCGGTGGTCGGGCACCTGGCCGTATCGGGCGGTGGCATGACCCGAACCTCGCGGGCGGGCGGCATGCCAGCGCTCGTGGCAATAGCGCCCAGCAACTCCGGCAGCGCCGCCGACAGGGGCGGCGCGACCTCGATCAGCGGGGACGGCCCGGTGCGCCCCTTCGCCCAGCACTGGACAGTCCTGGAAATGGCGTTTGCCGTCACGAGTTCGGCAGGCAGCGATAATGGCAGGACGCGGATCCGCCCGCAATGCGCATCGGCGACCAGTTGCGCGCGCAGGCTGGGGGTTCCCTGCTCACCGAAGGTCCAGACAACGCGCCATTCGGGCAACGCGTTCTGCGCTGCTGCGGCCATCGCTTGCAGGTCGGAATGGGCAGGCGCGGCAATGGCGGCCTTGGCCAGCAGGATGAGGACAGGCTTCACGGATTCCTTTCAGGCTGGCAACACGACCAGCATGCTGCGATTCGGATGGCGCTGGATCACGGTGTAGAGGCCGTAAACCTGACTGATACGGTCCGGGGTCAGCACATGCCCGGGCAGAACCTCGGCCACAATCCGTCCGCCATCAATCAGCACCAGACGGTCGCAGACCATCGCGGCCTGCGTCAGGTCATGCAAGGCCGCGATCACACTGACACCGATTTGGCGCACCAGTTTCAGGAAATCGACCGGAGCGCCATAGCGAAGGCGGGGATGGCTGTGCATGATCGTTCGTGCGGGCTGGCCAGCGCCGGTCCGGTCACATCCATCGCGACGGACGGGGCAGTGTCCCGCAACCGGTGGCCGAGTTTTCAGGCATCCGGAAGAATAACTCCCAGCTTGTCATATAGCCGTTACATCCCCTGCATAGTCAGGCCGCACCGAAACCTGCCCATCCGGGGCGCCAAACACAGGAGCGTTTCATGCGCACATCCTCTTCCCTTTCCCTCGCTGTCTCTGCGATGGCCCTCAGCGTCGGCATGGCCAATGCCCAGAACATCGACCCGAACCTGCCGACCTATGAAGCCGTTTCCGGCGTGTCGGGGAACCTGACCTCGATCGGGTCGGACACGCTCAACAACCTGATGACGCTGTGGTCGGAGGGCTTCCGCACCTTCTATCCGAATGTCGCCGTCCAGATTCAGGGTGCAGGTTCGGGCACGGCCCCGCCCGCTCTGGTTGAAGGCACCGCCCAGTTCGGTCCGATGTCGCGCCCGATGCGCGGTTCCGAGATTGAGGAATTCGAAGCCCGTTTCGGCTACGAGCCGATCCCGATGCGTGGCGCGATCGACGCGATCGGCGTCTTCGTGCACCGCGACAACCCCGTGACCTGCCTGAGCCTGCAGGAAGTCGATGCGATCTTCTCCTCCACCCGCGCGGGTGGTGCTGACGAGGCGATCACCACCTGGGGTCAGGTCGGCGCAGAGGGCGAATGGGCAGACCGTCAGATCGCCACCTATGGCCGCAACTCGGCTTCGGGCACCTACGGTTACTTCCGCGAAGTGGCGCTGTTTGGTGGCGATTACAGCCCCGAAGTGCGTGAACAGCCCGGCTCCTCGACCGTGATTCAGGGTGTTGCTGCCGATCTTGGCGGCATCGGCTATTCGGGTGTGGGCTATGCGACCGCGGACGTGCGCGCGCTGGATATCCGTGGCGACGACGGCAACTGCTACACCACCGATGACGCGCCGGAAGGGACCTACCCGATTGCACGCTTCCTCTATGTCTACATGAATGTGGACCCGAATGCCGAAATGGAGCCGCTGCGCGCTGAATTCGTGCGCTACGTCTACAGCCAGGAAGGCCAGAGCGATGTCGTGCGCGCAGGTTTCTTCCCTGTCACTGCCCGCATCGCGGACCTGGATCTGGAAGCTTTCGGCCTGAAGTAAGGCCCGTGTTTCTTCGGGTGGGGCAGCGTGTGCTGCCCCACCCAATTTTGATCTGAACCCCCGGACAGGACCAGATGAGCGAAATCACAGCCCAGAGCAGCACGCAGGACCGCGCCGCGTCATCGCGCAAGCGCCGGATGACCACACGCGCCAGCGTCAAGATCGGCGAGCGGATGGCCGCTGGCATCATCACAGTCGGTGGCCTGATGGTCATTGTCGCTGTCCTCGGGATCATGGTGTTTCTGTTCCGCGTGGTCATGCCCCTGATGGCCGGGGGCGAATTGCAGGGCAATGTCCGGTATCAGCTTGATACTCAGCAGGATGTCATCTGGGTCAATGGCGACGAATTCCAGACGCTGGGCGTTGCAATAGCCGCCGAAGGGCGGGTGGTGACCTTCCATATCCCGACAGGGACCGAAGTGTCGCGCGACGAGTTCGATTTCGGCGATGCCGCGGTGTCCGCCGTGGCGGGCACATTGGGGCGTGACCGGGTCGCGCTGGGCTTCGATGATGGAACGGTCCGTTTCGTCGGGCTTGAAGTCGAAACCGCCACGACCGCGCGGCGCAACATGCCGACCGGGCTGACCCAGATAGACGAACGTGACCGCATGCTTGACGGGCGCATCTTCACAGAGGTCGGCACAGGCGATTTCCGCACATTGTCGACCAATATCTCCATCGGTGACGCGCAGCAGATTTCCGAACATGCGATCATTGCCGTGGACTACCGGATCGGCGGCACGCGCGAGCGTCCGACGATTGCATTTGCCACGGTCGATGCGGTCGGTCAGGTGCGCGTCAGCCAGTCGCGCGTCCAGATCAACATGATGACAGGGGCCGAGACTGTCACCACCACGACGACCGACCTTCCCCCCCTTGGACTCGGGCCGGATGTGTCGGTTACCGGGATCCTGCTTTCTGGGTCGGCTGATCGGGCCATTGTGTCCACCGATGATGGGTACGTTTTCCGGTACGATCTGCGCAATCTGGAAGCCCCGTCGCTGGCCGAAGTCCGGCGTGTGGCCGATGACGGCGTCGCGGTCACGTCCATGACCTTCCTGTCGGGCGAGGAATCGCTTGTTGTCGGCACGGAAGATGGTGGCGTGAATGTCTTTTTCCGGCTTCAGACCGGGACGACCGAGACCGCAGATGGCCGCGAACTTATCCGCGCGCGGACCCATCTGCCGATGCCCGCGGCCGTTGTCGATCTGTCCGAGGCGCAGCGCCAGAAGGAATTCGTGGCCATCGACGCCGAGGGCAATGTCTGGGTCTATCACTCGACATCCGATCAGATCCTGTTCCAGCTCGAACGCTCCGGCGATGTGACGACCGAGTCCAGCGGCATGATCTTCCCGCGCTCCA
>SKYA01000129.1 GCA_007128135.1 Paracoccaceae bacterium
CCTGAAAGGCGTCAGTAAGAGGGTTCCAGACGGACCGAAGCGGGCGGCGTGCTCTTCTTGACCGGGATCAGGTAGAGCGCCGCAAAGGCATAGGCAGCCTGCGCCCCGGCAGTGAGCTTGCCGATGGCCTTGCCCATGCCGCCGGATCTTTCCGCCGCCTCCATCTTGCGGAACGCGCGCTCCATGCGCTTGAGATTGGGCAGCCAGCGCGGGTGGTCGATGTCCAGTTCCATCGGAAAGACCTGCTTCGCGATGGTGGAGGTCTTGCGGAACACTTCCTGGTCATACCAGTCGATATCCACCCCCAGCGCCTCGTGGAAGGCAGGCCGTGCATGGTCGCGCACATACATGGTCGAATAGACAGCCGTCAGGAAGAAGCGGATCCAGAGCTTGTTGACAAAGCTCTCGGTCAGCTTGGGGTCAGTGCGCATCAGCAGCGCGAAGGCCTCGCCATGGCTGAACTCGTCATTGCACCACTCGCGGAACCACTTGAAGATCGGGTGGAAGCGCTGATCGGGGTTGGCCTCGAGGTGGCGGTAGATGGTGATGTAGCGCGCGTAGCCGATCTTTTCCGACAGATAGGTGGCATAATAGATGAACTTGGGCCGGAAATAGGTGTATTTCTTGGCCTTGGTCAGAAAGCCCAGGTTCACCGCAACGCCCGCCTCGCGCAGCGCGTCATTGATGAAGCCTGCATGCCGCGCCTCGTCGCGGGCCATGTAGTTGAACAGCTCGCAGATGTCGGGGTTCTTGCCGCGCCGCTTCATTTCCTTGTAGAGCACGCAGCCAGAGAATTCGGCGGTGCAGGACGACACCAGGAAATCGATGAACTCGGCGCGCAGCTTGGGGTCCATCCCCTCCCAGTCGACCTTGTCCCAATCCGCGTTCTTCTTGAAATGGCCCTTGTTGGGGTCCGATTTCATCTGCTCGAGCAGCTTGTCCCATTCCGCGCGCACCGGCGTCACGTCAATGGCGTCCAGCTCGTCGAAGTCGGTCGTGTAGAAACGCGGGTTCAGCAGGGCAGAATCCTGCGCCATCGCATTGGTGTCGAAATTGCCAGCCAGTTCGGCGTGCAGTTCCTCATGGGTGGTGGCATGCATGTTCATACGCTCATCTCCTCCGAGAACGAGAATTCACAGAGCTCCATGAATTCGAAATCACCTGTCAGTCGAGTCCAGAGCCGCTCCAGCGCGTTTGCGCGGGTGATGACGGCAGTGCGGTCCTCGGAGATTACCTCACCCCAGGCGGCCAGGATGGGCGGGCCCTGGACCTGCACCTCGTCGCCCGGATGGATGACCGAGCCGTCATTGAAGCGCACATGCGCGTGCAGGCTCTCAAAGCGGTGGCTGACTTCGACTGTGCAGGGCACATGGTCGATCTTTCGCGAGAAGAGTGACATTTGTTGATTCCCTTTTTTGTTTTGGTGGTCTCAGGTTCCGGTCGTCTCAGTCGATCTTCAGCAGCCGCTCGAAGGCGGCCAGGTTGTCGCCGCCGAACTGGGTCAGTTCGACACGGTAGCTTGTCAGCGGGTCGATCGCGGCCAGGCGACCGTTTTCGAACCGCACGATGTCGAGCGGCAGGGTCGGGTCGATCCCGTGACGGCGACGCATGGTCATCAGCCCGTTCTGGATGACGGTGACAAAGCCGCCATGTGGCATGTCGGCCAGCAGGTTGCCTTGCGCATCATAGACCGTGACCGCCTGCGCATCATGGCCGACAAGGCTGATCGACCAGCTTTGCACAACCGGTGCGGCGGGCGGGATGGCGACCTGCTCGCGCCCGGTGACAGTGGCATAGCCCACCAGCAGCAGGGCGGCGACGGGCAGGGCGAACATCATGCGCACCAGCCCGACCGGAATCATGTCGTTATTGTCCTGCCGCTTGAATGCGGGCTGGAAGGGTTTTTGTGGATTGGGGTCAGTGGTCATGACGGGCCTCACTCGGCTGCGACCAGACCGCCGGGCGCCGCAATCGCGGTCTCGGGTGCGGGGGTCTTGCGTTGAAGAACAGGCTGGGCCACGCGCGCCTCGGCGGCATCGGCCAGAATCTGCGCGACATGTTCTGCCTCTGGGATGCAGCGCAGCGCAGGCTTGGTCACGCGAACATGGCCGGGGCGGCAATGCGGCCAGAGGATCAGGTAGGAGAATTTCGTCTCGCCCAGCGTCTCGAGCGAGATTGTGCCGGTGCCGTTCTTGCGCAGGTTCAGATCGGCATTGGCGATCTGGCGGAAGGGCAGGTTCAGCGTGACATTCAGCGCGGCGCCGATGCGCATGGCCACACGCGCCGTGGTAATGGTATAGACCGTGCTGCGCGCCATCGCGAGCGCCATCAGCCCCAGCACCACCATTGCCCCTGCCCAGAGCCCGACATAGGGCAGGCCAAAGGCAATGGCCCCCGCCAGCCCGGCATCGGCGGCACCGACGCTTGCGCGCCACAGCACGATGACCACGAAATAGCCGGTGATCCAGTTGATCTTGAGGGCTTCGCGCGCCAGCTGCCAGCTGTCGGGCCGGCCCTGCCACAGGATGCGTTCATGCTCCGGGGGCCGCTCGGGCAGTCCCTTCACAGGTTCAAAGGCGAAATCATCATGCGACATGGGCCGGTTCCTCTGGTTTTTTATGGTCGTCAAATCTGGCTCAGACCGGATCGGTCAGAACCTTGCTCAGCGCCTTCATCTGCGAGGCGCGCTTGTCAGCCGTGTAGAGATAGCCGCCCGCGACATAGCCCGAGACCTTGTCCTCCTCGAGCTTGGTGACCTGCGCATCCGAGGCGATGGTCGGGATACCCTTGAAGCTCTCGGAATCGAGCGCGTTTACGATCACCCGGTCGGCCTTGATCTTGGCCATCGGCATCGGCACCAGCCGCTTGCCGCCATCATCGAGCGTGACTTCCAGATAGCGCACCATTTGCTCGGGCACGTCCACCCACATGTCGCTGACCTTGCCCGGCGACTTGCGGTCATGGCAGATCACGGGCAGGCCGCGCGGGTCGCGTCCGGCCGACACCATGAACTCGCCCACCTTTGCCATCGGCTGGATCTTGGCATGGCCATGGCCATCCAGTTCCGGCTCGTCGCGCCGTGCCGCCCATGACGCCGGGCCAACCCCGTCCGCCAGAGCATCGCCCGTTGGCGCAAAGGGGAAGCCGCCGCCCATCGAGGTGCGCGCCAGCGCCAGATCGCGGCTCTCGCGCTCGTCGTTGGGGGCCGAGACCTCGCCGCGTCCATGCGGAAGCTTGAAGGTCTTGGGCTCCGGCACCGGCAGAAGCGAGTTGGCATGGCTGCCATCCTCGTTTTCCAGCGGGTAGCCTTCGCGCATGTTCTCGCGCTGGATGTAGTAGATCAGCCCGGCAAAGAAGAGCCAGAAAAGGTAGAGGGAGATCAGCGCGAGGTCGAAATTTCCGAAGAACAGCCAGCCATAGGGCGTATCCATGGGTTTTCCTCCTTGAGGGTCAGGTTGGGAAATCGGCCAGGCCGATCCGTTGGTTGCGTGGTTGAGTGCTGTCAATGATCCGGGTCCGCACCAGCGGGCCGAGAATGATGAGGGTCAGGAACAAAAGCCCGATCTCGATATGGTAAACGACCGAATAGCCGATATCGGGGGTCATCAGCCCGGCGCCCAGATGGCCGGCATTGGCCAGCCCCTGCACGGTGTCGCGGATGCCGCCACCAAGCGCCACGGCAAGCCCTGCCGCCGTGGCCTGCGCTGCACCCCAGGCGCCAAGCGCCAGCCCGCCGCCGACAATGCCCCGCCTGGGCATTTCCATGGCGGCGGTCAGGGTGGCGACCGCAAACAGCCCCAGCCCCAGCCCGATGCCCCAGGCCCCGGCAAAGAAGACCGGCGCCGATTGCAGCGGTCCGGCAAAGATGACGGCCGCAAAGGCAAAGATGCCCACGAGGATGCCCCGCGCCGCCATCCGGAACTGGTCCATCCCTTCTGCCAGCCAGCGCGCGGCCAGCCAGAAACCCAGCAGCGCGCCAAAGGCCCAGACCGCGGTCAGCGTGGTCGTGGCCGCGACCGACAGGCCCAGAACCTCGCCGCCATAGGGCTCCAGCAGCACATCCTGCATGTTGAAGGCCAGCCCGCCGACAAACACCACCGCCAGCAGACGCCCGGCTTGCCCGCCGCTCATGTAGTCGCGCCAGGCATCCCTGAAGGCAGGCCTTGGTGCCTCGCGCTCCTCGCGGCTCATCGGCCTGATCTTCTCCTGCCGCCAGAGCGCGATCACGTTCAGACCAAGCGTCACGACAGCGCAGCCCTGCACCACCTGGATCAGCCGCAGGTCGCTGAAATCGCGCAGCAGCCAGCCAACGATCAGCGCCGAGATGGCCATGCCGACAAGGAAGGTGACATACAACAGCGCCACTACCCGTGGCCGCGTCGCGTCATCGGCACGGTCTGCGGCCAGCGCGATGCCTGCGGTCTGGGTCATGTGCAGCCCGAAGCCCGTCATCAGGAAGGCCAGCGCCGCGATAACCTCGCCCGCGAAGGGCACCTCATGGACCACATCGCCCGTCAGCACCAGAAGCGCAAAGGGCATGATCGCCAGCCCCCCGAACTGCCAGAGCGAGCCGAACCACAGATAGGGCACCCGCTTCCAGCCGATGGCCGAACGGTGATTGTCCGACCGGAAGCCCAGCAGCGCCCGGAACGGCGCAATCAGAACCGGCAGCGCGATCATGACGGCCACCAGCGAGGCGGCGAGCGACAATTCCACGATCATCACCCGGTTCAGCGTGCCGAGAAGCAGCACCGAGGCCATCCCGACCGAGACCTGGAACAGGCTCAGCCGAAGGATCTGGTTCAGCGGCAGCCCCTCGGATGCGGCATCCGCGAAGGGCAGCCATTTCGTGCCGATTGACTTGAAGATCGATCTGGGGATGATCATGCCGCCACCCTCAGACATTCCGAGATGTAGAACCCGCGCGCGACACGGCCCACCCTGGCCAGGCCCGGCACGTCGAGCCGTCGCCAGTCCTGTGGCACCATCACCGGCGAGCGGTCGCTGCGCGGAAATGCCTTGCCCGCATGCCACATCGCCATCAGCAGTGCCGTGCGGGGCGCCACCGTGAACACGATCTGCCCCACCCGCGCGGCCAGCCCCTCAAGCGCGGCTTCCAGATCGGGCTGCGTGTAATAGATAAGGCTGTCCATCGCGATGACATGGTCAAACCGGCCCAGTTCGGGCGCCAGCATGTCGCCCGCACGGAAGGTCACGCGCCCCGGCAGCCCCTGCGGAAGGCGGACACGCGCGATCTCGACCAGCCTGGGCGAGATGTCGATCGCGGTCACATCGGCCCCCCGCGCCGCCAGTTCGGAGCTTGCGGCACCCGTGCCGCAGCCGGCATCCAGTACCCGCACCCCGCGCAGATCCTGCGGCAACTGCCCCAGCATCAGCGCGCGCATCGCATCGCGCCCCTCGCGCACGGTCTGGCGGATGCGCGAGACCGGCGCATCCGAGGTCAGCCGCTCCCAGACCCGCGTGGCGGTGCCATCGAAATACCCGGCCACGCGCGTGCGTGTCGCGTCATAGCTGGACGGGGGCGTCAGGTCGCGCATCAGTCAAATCCCAGCAACTCGAAGATATCCCGGTCGGGCAGGGGCGCGGGGTTCATCGCCTCGGTGCCGTTGTAGAGCACCTCCGCCAGCCGCATGTATTCCGCGCGGCAGGCCAGCACGTCCTCATCCGCATCCATCTCGAATAGGGTCTTCTTCTTCAGGCGGCTCCTGCGGATCGCGTCCACATCCGGCATGTGCCCGATCCGGCGGAACCCCACGCGGTCGCAGAACCGGTCCACCTCATCGGTGTCGCGCGAGCGGTTGGCGATGCAGCCCGCCAGCCGCACCTTGTAATTGGCCGATTTCGCCTGCACTGCGGCGATGATCCGGTTCATCGCATAGATCGAGTCGAAATCATTGGCCGTGACGATCACGGCACGATCGGCATGTTGCAGCGGTGCGGCAAAGCCGCCACAGACCACATCTCCCAGCACATCGAAGATCACCACATCCGTGTCATCCAGCAGATGATGCTGTTTCAGCAGCTTCACGGTCTGGCCCACGACATACCCGCCGCAGCCCGTGCCCGCAGGCGGCCCGCCTGCTTCCACGCACATTACGCCGCCCCAGCCCTCGGTCACGAAATCCTCTGCGCGCAGTTCCTCGGCATGAAAGTCGACCTCCTTGAGAATGTCGATCACCGTGGGCTGCAGCCGCCCCGTGAGCGTGAAGGTCGAATCGTGCTTGGGGTCGCAGCCGATCTGCAACACCCGCTTGCCCATGGCCGCGAAAGCCGCCGACAGGTTCGAGGATGTCGTCGACTTCCCGATCCCGCCCTTGCCATAGACCGAAAACACCTTCGCGCCCTCGATCTTCTGCGCGGGGTCCAGATGCACCTGCACCG
>SKYA01000128.1 GCA_007128135.1 Paracoccaceae bacterium
CGCACATATGCGCATCCCGAAATGCTTCCGGGGCAGGTCGAGGTCCTGCGCTGCGAGGATACGAACCCATCGATAAAGCTGTTGCCAGCACTTCTGGCCGAACCCGATGCGCTTGTGATTGCGGTCGATGAAGATGTGATCTATGCGCGCGATTTCGTGAAAACGCTGCTTTGCTGGCACAAGCGCCGCCTGGATGCCGGGCTTGGCTGGATCGGGCTGAATATCGAGCCAGGTGTAAACCCCGAGCATTTCTGGCAGGTCTGGGGCACGACCCGCAGGACTCCGGTCGAGGTCGACATCCTGCTCGGGCATGGCGTGATGGCCATCCCGCCGGGCACGTTTGACGCGCAGGTACATGACTATGCCGGCTGACCGGAGGAATTGCGCTGGGTTGATGATGTCTGGTTCGCAAGCCATCTGGCCCGGCGGGAGGGCGCGCGACGTGTGGTGCCTGCGCCGGGCTACTCGGTTGTCCGGTGTGTCGCTGGCCAGTCAGGGCTGACCTTCGGGGTCAACCGGGATGGACACAATGATCTGGTGGGTATCGCGGCCATGTCGGATTACTGGTAGGCCGCAGTAAGGGCGCGCCAGCGCGGGTCATGGCCTGTCCTCGCGGCGCTGGTCCGCGGCCAGGGTCGGGGGGCCAGGGCTTTGCTGGTTGCGGCGGGCGCTTGACGAGTTTCCACCGGCGGACAGGTAGCGGACAGGAAACGGGGTTAGTCTGCCGACCGGACAAGGCCGGGCACCCGCATTCCGGCACTGCGCTGCGCTGATCCGGGGCGGGTTCACGGAAGATGGCCTGGCAATGAACAAGGCGACGACAGGAGGAAAAGATGGCCCAGACCCCCATTCCCTTTCACTTTATCCGGGGCGGAACATCGCGCGGTCCCTATTTCCATCGCGCGGACCTGCCAGAGGACCGCGCGTTGCTTGCCCGTGTTCTGGTCGCCGCACTCGGATCAGGGCACAGGCTCAATATCGACGGGCTGGGTGGTGGTGCGAGCGTGACGACCAAGGTCGCGATGCTGTCGCACTCGGAGAGTGCGGAGTGCGATATCGACTATTTCTTCGCGCAGGTCGGTGTCGAGGATGGACAGGTGGATTTCAGACCCACCTGCGGGAACATCCTCTCCGGTGTTGGCCCGGCCGCGCTCGAGATGGGGCTGATCGCGCCGCAGGGCGACACGACGCGCATCCGCATCCGCTCGGTCAATACGGGCGCGCGCGTCGAGGCCGTGGTCTGCACGCCCCACGGGCAGGTGACATATTCCGGCGATGCGGCAATCGACGGGGTGCCGGGAACAGCCGCTCCGGTCTATCTGAACTTCATGGATGTGGTGGGCTCTGTCACCGGCGCCCTGCTGCCCACGGGCGCCTTGCGCGATGTTGTCGATGGGGTTGAACTCACCTGCATGGATGTGGCCATGCCGGTCTGTATTGCCCGTGCCGAGGATTTCGGACTCTCCGGCTACGAGACTGCCGCGGAACTGGACGAAAACCGTGACTTTTGCGCACGGATGGAGGCCATTCGCCGGGCCGCCGGGCTGCGCATGGGCATGGAGGATGTCTCGAATTCGGTCACGCCCAAATTCGCGCTGCTCGCCCCGCCGCGTCAAGGTGGAACGACTACAGCGCGCTATTTCACGCCGGGGAATTGCCACCCGACGATGGCAGTGACCGGCGCCCAATGTCTTGCCTCCTGCGTGCTCACACCCGGAACGGTGGCCGAGGGGCTCTTTACCGCTCCTGAGGGGCGACCGGCGCTGGTTCGGATCGAGCATCCCGGCGGGGTCATCGACGTGACCGTGGATTACGAGACCGGACCTGAAGGATTCATATTGAAATCCGCAGGTCTGCTGCGTACGGCCCGGCTGCTGGCCCGCGGCGAGGTGATGGTGCCGAAATCCATCTGGGACAAGAGTTGACATCCGGCAGGCGGCTGTCCCGGTCGAGCCGGACTCAAAGGGCCTTGATCGGGTGACCGTGCGCCTTGGCGCGTAGCACCTATCCGCCGGGGGGTCTGACGCCCATCAGTCGCGCGACGATCGGTGCGCCGAGGATCACCACGATCAGCCGCGTGAGGTGGTGGAGGATGACAAACCCGATATCTGCACCCGCCACCAGCGCCAGCACGGTCATTTCGGCCTGTCCGCCGGGTGCAAAGGCAAGGAATCCCTCGACAGGCTGGGCAAGCCCCGTCAGCGTCACGATCTCGGTGAAGACCGCGGCCAGCACAGCAAGCATCACCACGAAGGCCAGGCCAGACAGGATGAAGCTGCGCAACTCGCGCAGGGTGACACCCACATATTGCACCCCTATTCCCAGCCCGATGAAGAGTTGCGCTGCAAGGATTGCCTCCGACGGTGGCCGGTTGTGGATCAGCCCGGCCATTGAAAGGCTCGCGGTCACGATCATCGGTCCGATGATCGAGGCTCCGAACAGACCGATCCTCTCGGCCCCCTTCCAGCCAATCAGCGCCGCGGCGACCATCAGCCCCATTTCGGCCCCGGGCAGATCGCGCGCCGGGGAACCCACCGCGCCTGTCAGGCTCGAGCCATAAAGCAAGACAAGAATGACGGGGGCCAGCGTGACGATGATGAGCACCCGCGTCGCGTGGATCAGCGCAAGCGCCCGCCCATCGCCCCCAGCTTCCTTGCCGAAGGCCACCATATCCTGCAACCCTCCTGGCATGGCGGCATACCATGCCGTGGCCGGGTCATATCCAAGGCGGCGGAAGAAGGGCACGCCCACCAGCCCGATGATGACGATATAGAGCGGGACAAGCGCGACGCTGCCCGCCATCTGGGGAATGCGCGCCACCACGTCGGGCGTGACCGAGGCCCCGACCGCCACGCCGAGGACAGTGCGTGCGAGTGTCGAGATCGTGCCCAGACCCTTCAGGGGCGCGCCGGAAAGCGCGGCGAGCAGGCAGAAGGTCATGGGTCCGAACAGGAAAGGCAGTGGCAGCCCGAGACCATGGAACACGGCTGCGCCCAGAACGGCGAGGGCGAGCGTTGCCATCCGACCCGCGAGATGGCTCGGCACAAGGGAACTGGGCACCGTATGGCTCCTTGCACTGTTTTGTATCCAAAGGTATACACAAGTGTGCGATAACTACAAGCGAGCCGTGTCATGGCGGGTGACAGAGAAATCCCACAAGGCCAGAGCGCCTATCGACGCATGCTGGAGAAGATCCGCAGCGGCGCGCTGGTGCCGGGTGCGCGGCTGCGCGAGACGGAACTGGCCGAATGGTTTGGCATCAGCCGCACCCCCGTGCGCGAGGCGATCCGCCAGCTAGAGGCCGATGGGCTTGTCGTCCATCTGCCCCGCCAGGGCGCCACGATCCGCCGTCTGGACCATGCCGAGGTGGTGGAACTTTACGAGATGCGGGTTGTGCTGGAAGGCACTGCGGCGCGGCTTGCGGCGCGGGCCGCCTCGGATATCGAGCTTTCCGAACTGGCGGCGCTGAACGCGGAACTCGCGATCACGCCCGCGGGTGGGCAATCGCGCGAGGTCAACCGGCAGTTTCATCGCACATTGATTGATTCAGCGCGCAACCGCTTCCTGCTCAAGTCGATGAGTGCGCTGCAAAAGACCCTTCTGATCCTGGGTCCCACCACACTTTCCGATCCGGGCCGCGCGGCGGCGGCCATTGCGGAACATGCGGCCGTCCTGGACGCGCTTCGCGCGCGCGACGGGGCGTCCGCAGAGGCCGCGATGCGTGCGCATGTCGAAGCCGCCCTGTCGGCGCGTATCCGCGGGATGCGCGGCAGCGAGATACCCATGGAGGACGACGCATGAGGGATTGGCCCGCAACATTCGATCTGGCAGTTGCCGGGGGTGGCAATGCCGCACTGTGCGCGGCTATTACCGCAGCCGAGGCCGGCGCCTCGGTCGTGGTCCTCGAAGGTGCTCCCAAACCCTATCGTGGCGGCAATTCACGCCATACCCGAAATTTCCGCTGCATGCACAGGGAACCCATGTTCCCGCTGACTGGACGTTACGAGGAAGAAGAGTATCTGGACGACTTGCTGCGGGTCACAAAGGGCAAGACCGACGAGGAACTCGCACGGCTGGTCATCCGGTTATCCGAGCAGTGCCTGCTGTGGATGCAGGCGCATGGCGTGCGCTTCCAGCCGTCATTGTCGGGCACGCTCAGCCTGTCGCGCACCAATGCGTTTTTCCTGGGCGGTGGCAAGGCGCTGGTCAACGCCTATTACAATACCGCCGCCGACCTCGGCGTGAAGATTGCCTATGAAGCGCAGGTGCGCCATGTCCATCGCGAGGGTGCGCGCATCACCCATCTGGAGGCCGAGATCGCAGGCCAGCCTGTCACCGTCAACGCACGCGCTTTCATCCTCGCCTCGGGCGGATTCCAGGCCGATATCGACTGGCTGGCGCGTGCCTGGGGGCCTTCGGCGCGTAATTTCCTGATCCGTGGCACGCCTTATAACCGCGGTGTCGTGCTGCGCGACATGCTCGAACAGGGTGCTGAATCGGTTGGTGACCCGACCCAGTGCCATGCGGTCGCCATTGATGGTCGCGCCCCGAAATATGATGGCGGGATCGTTACGCGGCTGGATTGCGTGCCGTTCTCAATTGTCGTGAATCGTGACTCGGAACGTTTTCATGACGAAGGCGAGGATGTCTGGCCCAAGCGTTATGCCATCTGGGGCCGACTGGTTGCGGCCCAGCCCGATCAGGTCGGGTATGCGCTGATCGACTCGAAATCCATCGACCTGTTCATGCCGTCGGTTTTTCCGCCCGCAAGGGCCGACACGATCGAGGAACTGGCCGCGCAGATGGGGCTCGATCCGCAGGCCCTGCGCCGCACTGTCGATGGTTTCAACGCCGCCTGCCGCCCCGGAGAGTTTCACCCCACCGAACTGGACGGGTTGCGCACGGTGGGGCTGAACGTGCCAAAGTCGAACTGGGCCAGGCCCCTCGATACCCCGCCCTTCTATGGCTACCAGTTGCGGCCTGGCGTGACCTTTACCTATCTGGGGCTGAAGGTCGACTCGAAGGCAAGGGTGCATGGTGCCGACGGCCCGATCCGCAATCTCTGGGCCGCGGGCGAGATCATGGCAGGCTCGATCCTTGGCGAGGGCTACCTTGCCGGGTTCGGCATGACCATCGGCACTGTCTTCGGACGCATCGCAGGCAAGGAGGCCGCCGCCCATGTCGCCTGATCCCACCTTGATGGACGAGGCCCGTCGCCAGATCGAGATCTGCAATGCCTGCCGCTATTGCGAAGGCTACTGTTCGGTCTTTCCGGCAATGACGCGCCAGAAGGCCTTTGCCGATGGCGATCTGACGCATCTGGCCAATCTGTGCCATAACTGCCGGGGGTGCTATTACGCCTGCCAGTATACCGCCCCGCATGAATTCGCACTCAACATCCCTGCCGTGCTGGCGGATCTGCGTGTGGAAGGCTGGGAGCGCCTTGCACGGCCTCAGGCATTCGCCCGGCTGTTCCAGCGGCACGGAGTTGCGATGGCAGGGCTTCTGGTCGTGGTGCTGGCGCTCTTCTTCTGGGCGCTTGCCGCGCTGCGCCCCGAAGAGGGTGCAGGTTTCTATGCCTATCTTGCGCATAACACGATGATCGCGATCTTCATCCCGGCCTTCGTGCTGCCGCTGGCCCTGATCGCGCTGTCGCTGCGCGACTACTGGCGCGAGGTCGGAGGGGGCAGGGTGCGCCTGGCCCATATCCTGAGCGCGCTTGAGTCTGCCGCGCGCCTGAAGAACCTCTCTGGCGGTCATGGCGATGGATGCAATTTCGAGTCTGGCGACCGGTTCACCGATCGCCGCCGACTGTTCCACCATCTGATGATGTATGGCTTTCTGCTGTGCTTTGCCTCCACCGCCAGCGGCACGATCATGCATTACGGTCTGGGTTGGGAAGCGCCCTATCCGCTCTGGTCCGCGCCCAAGCTGTTTGGCCTGCCCGGCGGGGTGATGATGGTCGCAGGCGCTACCGGTCTGGTCTGGCTGAAACTGCGCGCCGACCCGGAACTGGGCGCCGCGCAGGTCTGGGGGGGCGAGATGGCCTTCGTGCTGCTGCTGGGGGCGGTCGCGCTGACCGGGTTGGCGCTTTATGCGGCGACGGGATCGGGGCTGGTCGGCCCACTTCTGGCGATTCACCTTGCAACGGTTATGGTCCTCTTCCTGGTGATGCCGTTTTCCAAGATGGTGCACGGTTTCTTCCGGCTGGCCGCGCTGGTGGCCGAGGCAGGCAAGTCCGCAACCGCAGGCAAGCGCGCATGAACGGCGCGTTCCGGCCCCAGCGCCAGCAATGCCGCGCTCGGATCATGGCGAGCACGCGAAGCGTTTCGTGCCAGTCTGCAAGAGGAAGCAAAGCATGACCGGTTTTCGTAGCCTGCCCGAGGGCCGCAAGGCACGGATCGCCGTCCTTGACGACTATATGGGCGTCGCGCATCGGCTTGCGGACTGGTCCTGCCTTGCGGATCGGGCCGATGTGACCTTTCTGACCCATGCCATCCCGCCTGCGGATCTGGCGCGCGCACTCGCGCCCTATGACGCGCTCTGCCTGCTGCGCGAGCGCACCGATTTTCCGGGCACGCTCCTGCGTGCCTTGCCGAACCTCAAGGCCATCGCCGCCACTGGCCGCCAGAACCGCACGCTCGACACCGCCACTGCGGCCGAACTAGGCATTGCGGTGATGACGACCGACGGGGGCGGCAATGGCGCCTTCGCTACTGTCGAGCTTGCCTGGGGCCTGATCATCGGGCTGATGCGCCATATCCCGGCAGAGGCCGCGGCGATTCGCGCGGGCGGTTGGCAGACGCGGCTGGGATCGGCGCTTCGCGGGCGCTCGCTCGGGCTGGTCGGGCTGGGCAGGCTGGGATCGCGCATGGCCATTGTCGCGCAGGCCTTCGGCATGAAGGTCATCGCCTGGAGCCCGAACCTGACGCCCGAGCGCGCGCACGCGGCCGGGGCGGAATTCGTGGACAAGGCAACCCTCTTTGGCAGTGCCGATATCGTCTCGCTGCATCTGGTTCTGGGGCCTTCGACCAGAGGGATTGTCACTGCCGAGGATATCGCGCGCATGCCGCGGCATGCACTGTTCATCAACACGGCCCGCGGCCCGCTTCTGGACCAGGCGGCCCTGCACGAGGCACTTGCAAGCGGTCGGATCGCGGGTGCCGGGATCGACGTGTTCGATCTCGAACCCCTGCCGCCCGATGCGCCGGAGCGACTGCTCCCGAATGTTCTGGCGACGCCGCATCTGGGTTATGCCGTTCAGGAAACTTTCGAGAATTTCTATCGGCAGAGCGTCGAGAATCTCGATGGTTGGCTCAACGGGTAGCCGAAACGATTGCTGGGCCAATAACGACTTCAGTGCCCCGCCCCGGTTTTGCCGGGCGCTGATGCGAACGGGCAGGTCACGCCGATGCGGACTTCACGGCATCAGCCAGAGGCAGGACAAGCGCGACGCAGCAGCCCTTTGCTGCCCGCCGCAGTTGCGCAGTGCCGCCATGCGCCGTGGCGATCGATCGCACGATGGCGAGCCCCAGACCGCAGCCAGAGGATGGATGCCCGCCCTCGCCCGGCCGCGGCAAGCGCTGGAAACGCTCGAAAACCTGCTCGAAGGCCGCCTCGGGAATGCCCGGCCCCTCATCCGCGACTAGCAGCGTCACCTGCCGTGGGTCATGCACCAGCCTCAGCGCCAGTTCGCCGCCATTGCGCGCACCATAGCGCAGCGCATTGTCGAGCAGGTTCTCGATCGCCTCGCGCAGCAGGATTGCATTGCCCTGTACGATCGCGGGCTCATCGGGGGCATCAAGATTGATCTCGACCTCCTGCCCGAGCGCCCCGGGCGCGAATTTGCGCGCCATGTCGGCCACGAGTTGCGTGAAATCGATCTGCTCCATGGGGCCGGTGGTCGAATGGTCTGCGGTCTCGAGGCTCAGCAACTGCTGGCTCAGGCGTGACAGGTCGCTGGCGGCTTCATGCAGATCCTGCAAGCGTGCCTGTCGTTGCTCCACGTCCCGCGATGCCAGTGCAGCCTCGGCCTGTGCGCGGATCGCAGCGACCGGGTTGCGGATCTGATGCGCTGCATTGGCGATGAAGGTATTGCGGCGGTGCAACTCGTCCTGCAGTCGGGCAAAGAGCGAGTTCATGGTGCCGACAAGGGGCCGCACCTCGGCGGGAACAACACGCCGGATCGGCCCGAGTTCGGAGGGGCTGCGCAGCGCAACCGCCTCGCGCAGGTCGGTCAGCGGGCGCAGGCCCTGCGCGATCCCCAGCCAGACCGCAGCTGCTGCCGTAACGACGACCAGTGCCAGAAGCATGACGGCCTGCCGCAGAATGATCATGCTCAGGGCATGGCGCTGGGTGATGGTCTGCCAGACGACGACAGTCGTCCATCCATCAAAGAACGGATCGGCGATGAACTCGCGCATCACGACAGCGCGTACCGGTCGGTCATTATAGACGAAGTCGAAGAAATGAGGCTCGCCGCCGCGCAGATCTGCAGGAACGATGTTTTCGGGCATGTCCGTATATCCGGCAAGGATCCGCCCGTCGGCCGCCGAGACATTGTAGAAGATCGGATCGCCCAGAACGCCGATGAGCGAGTTCAGCAAGGCATCCGACACGACATCGCCCTGCGTGATGATGACCTCGCGCGCCACGACATGCGCCACCACCTTGAGGGCATCGTCATACAGGGCCTGCGACATGGTTTGTGCCTGCCAGTATCGCACGGCGCCGGCCAGCATGGCCACGGCGACAAGCGGCAGCAGGATGAGAACGAACAGCCGCAGCCGCAACGAGCCGGCGAAGGGTCTGCGCCGGAGGACAAGAGCGCGCTTCATGTCCCGTCAGTCTGCATCAGATAGCCCAGTCCGCGCAGCGTGCGGATGGTTAGACCGTGTCCGTCAAGCTTGCGCCGCAGCCGTGACACCAGCAGTTCCACCGCATTGGCGTCCATATCCGCCCCGATTCCGTATATCCGCTCGGCCAGTTGCTCTTTCGACAGGACACGGCCGGGACTGTCGGCAAAAGCCTCGAACAGCGAAAGTTCCCGGCGCGAGACAGCCATCGGGCCGTCGGATGTGGTCAGGCTGCGCGCCGCGCGGTCATAGATCACGCCGCCGATGGCTTCGGCACCGGTGCGTGTTTCTGCCGGTCTTCGCGACAGGGCGCGAATGCGCGCGTGCAACTCGCGCATTGCAAAGGGTTTGACCAGATAGTCATCAGCCCCTGCATCCAGCCCCGCAACCCGGTCGGAGACCTGCCCCTGCGCTGTCAGCATGAGGACCGGAAAACGCTGTCCGCGCGCGCGCAACCGACGCAGCACATCCAGACCGTCAAGCCCCGGAAGATTGACATCAAGCACCACCAGATCGGCCCCGTTCAGCGCAAGGAAACTGTCGGCTTCCGATCCATCCTCAAGCAGGTCCACGGCATGGCCAGCCTCTTGCAGCGACTGGATGAGCGCGCGCGCCAAGATGGAATTGTCCTCGATCAGCACGATCCGCATGCGTCCTCTCCGGCTTGGCGCTGCTTTATTTCCTTGACTGACAGGTTGCTGACAGGTTCCGTTAGTAGATACACGCAGCACGGCAGGGGGTGGAGGCTCCCTGTTGACTGTGCGGAAAACGACTAGGGAGGTCAACATGACAGTCACAAAACCGACCCGGCGCGGTGCGCTGGGCCTTTTCGCTGCCGCTGCAGCCACACTCACCATGGGTGCCCCGGCACATGCGCAGGTCGATTTCTCCGGCCGGACGATCGAGTGGATCATTCCCTTCGGCACCGGTGGCGGTTCGGATACATGGGCGCGCTTCAATGCCCCTTTCCTGTCGCGCCACCTGCCCGGCAATCCCACCGTGGTTGTGGTCAATGAGCCCGGCGGCGGCTCCACCCGTGGTACCAATCTCTTTGCGCAGCGCGCGCGGGCCGACGGGCTGACCATCCTGGGCACTTCGGGGTCAACGCAATTCCCCTATCTGCTGGGTGATCCTCGGGTGCGCTACGAGTATCAGGACTGGTCCGTTGTGATGGTCGGCCCCACGGGCGGGGTGGCCTATGTCTCGCCTTCGACCGGGGTTGAGGGCATAGAGGATGTCGCCAAGCTGCAAGGCCAGCGGCTGGTCTATGCCAGCCAGGGCGCAACCTCGCTCGATCTGGTGCCGATGCTGGCCTTCCGGTTGCTTGGCCTCGACGTGAACTATGTCTTCGGGTTTGGCGGACGCGGTGACGGTCGGCTCGCTTTCGAGCGCGGCGAGGTGAACATCGACTATCAGACCTCGTCGGCCTTCATCAACAGCGTTACCCCGCTGGTCGAGGAAGGATCGGCCATCCCGCTGATGTCCTGGGGCGTTCTGGACGAGGATGGCAACCCGCAGCGCGATCCGACCTTCCCCGATCTGCCGATCCTCGAGGAAGTCTACGAGATGGTCCATGGAGCACCACCTTCGGGCCCGCTCTACGAAGCCTACAAGGCTTTCAACACGGCCGGCTTTGCCGCGCAGAAGATGGTCGTCCTGCCCGAAGGCGCATCGGATGAACTGGTCGAGACCTATCGCCAGGCATGGCGTGATGTCTTTGCCGACCCAGAGTATCAGGAAACCTTCGAGGCTGCTCTGGGAAGCTACGAGCAGGTCACCGACCGCGCCGCGGAAGCGCTGTTCGAGGCCGGCACCACCATCAACCCGGAAGTGCGCGCAATGGTGGTCGAGATGCTGACCAACGAATACAACGTCCGGTTGGGCGACTGATCGTCCTCGCCCCCGGATGCGGGCTGCATCCGGGGGCGTACTTCATTTCAATGACGTGATTGCGAAGGCAGGACGCCTGCGCCTGCCCCGTGTCATGCCCCGGGTACTGCCATGCTTGATGTATTCCTCTCTGCGCTGAGCGACATTCTGACCCTGAAACACATGGGCTACATGATGATCGGCGTCGTGGTCGGCCTGATGATCGGCGTCTTTCCAGGTCTTGGCGGAATCGCGGGCCTGTCGCTGATGATCCCCTTTCTTTACGGGATGGACACGACCTCGGCGCTGGCGATGCTGATCGGACTGGTGGCGGTGATCCCGACATCGGACACATTTGCCAGCGTTCTGATGGGGATACCCGGGTCTTCAGCCTCGCAGGCCACGGTGCTGGACGGCTTTCCCATGGCCAAGCGTGGCGAGGCGGCGCGGGCGCTCTCGGCAGCCTTCTTCGCGTCGCTGGTGGGTGGGCTGATCGGCGCGGTGGTGCTGACGGGCTTCGTTCTGGTGGCGCGACCTGTGATCCTGGCCTTCAGTTCTGCCGAGTTGTTCATGCTCTCGGTCTTCGGCCTGTCGATGGTCGGCGTGCTGGCGGGGAAATCGCTGGTCAAGGGAGTCGCGGCCTGCGCGCTGGGTCTGATCATCGGATCAGTGGGCGGCGCACCGGCGACGGGCGAATTCCGCATGGTCTTCGGGGTGGACTACCTCTATGACGGTATCCCGCTGATCATCATCGGGCTGGGTCTGTTTGCCGTGCCCGAGATCGTGGACCTGCTGCGCCGCGACCGCTCGATCTCGAGCGGGACCACTCTGGGTTCAGGCTGGCTTGACGGCATCCGGGACGTGATCCGCAACTGGTGGCTGACCCTGCGCTGCTCGGGAATCGGCGCGCTGATTGGCGCGATTCCGGGTCTTGGTGGCACCGTGGTTGACTGGATCGCTTATGGCCATGCCGTTCAATCGGTCAAAGATAACCCTCAATTCGGAAAGGGCGATGTGCGCGGGGTGATCGCGCCGGAATCGGCCAATAACGCCAAAGAGGGCGGCGGGCTGTTGCCGACGCTGCTGTTCGGGATTCCGGGTGGCGGAGCGATGGCGGTCTTTCTTGGGGGCATGGTGCTGCTGGGGATTCAGCCAGGGCCATCGATGGTCGGCAGCAGGCTGGACCTGACCTATACCATTGTCTGGTCGCTGGCGCTGGCAAATGTGCTGGGAGCGGGGTTGTGCATCCTGCTGGCAGTCCCGATCTCGAGGCTGACGCTGATTCCGTTCAAGCTGCTTGCGCCATTCATGATCGCGGTGATCTGCTTTGCCGCCTTTCAGGCCACGCGCACCATCGATGACTTGCTCGTGCTGGTGGCGACAGGTGTGCTGGGGGTCTACATGCGCCGTTTCGGCTGGCCCCGTCCGGCGCTTCTCATCGGCTTCGTCCTGGCCACGCAGGCAGAGACCTATCTCTATCAGGCCGTGCAGTTCTACGGCTGGGAGTTTCTGACCCGCACGGGCGTCATGATCATCATGGGTATCACCGCAGGTTCGGTCTGGCTGGGACTGCGCGCACGCGTTTCCGAGGCAACCCCGGCCGAGATCCTAGCGGTCGAGGCGCGCGCGCCGGATACTGGCCCGGCTGCGAATATCCGTGCGCGTGCACCGCAGATTGTCTTTGCCCTTCTGGCACTTGCCTTTTTCGGTGTCGGCATCCACGACGCACTGCAACAGAGCTTCCTCGGTCAGGTCTTCCCGCTGATCATGGCAGTTGCGGGGGCCCTGTTCACGCTGCTGGTTCTGGCCTTTCTGGTTCTTGGCAAGCCGAACCACCCGACCTCCAGCGATACCGAACATGAGGCACAGTCCGAGACCACACCGCCAGGGTCCACCCTGGTCGCGCTGGGCTGGATCGCCTCGCTTGTCGCGCTAACGGCGCTGACGGGTTTCGTGATCGCGCTGGTCACCTTTTTCGTGGCCTTCCTGAAGATCCGCGCGCAGGCAAGCTGGGTGATGACGCTTGTGCTGACAGCAGGCTGCACCGGCTTTGTGCTGACGCTTGCATCGGCGCTGAACATGCGCTTTCCGGGCGGGCTGTTGCAGGATCTCTACCGCCTGCCATGGCCTTTCAGTTAGCGACAGCGCCGAGCCCCCGGGCCCTGACAAGGCAGAGGTGGTCGGCATGATGCGGCTGGCGGGCAGGGCATGTGCGCCGCCGCCGCGGTGTTTCGGTCCGGCAGGCTTGCGCCGCCCTCCGCTCTCGGGCAGAAAACATGCTGTGTCGCCCAATGCCAGGGGAGTTCCCCTTTTTGCGCCTTCATGAACCCCTGTTCAACAGGCTTGCGCTGCGCCTGTCGGGATGCGGGATTGCGCCGAATACCGTGACACTGGCCTCGATTCCCCCTGAGGTGGTTGCAGGCATGCTTGCAGCACAGGGGTGGTTTCTGCTTTCGGCGGCGTTTCTGCTGCTGTCTGGCCTGGCTGACCTGCTCGATGGCGCTTGCACGCATGACCGGGAAGACAAGCAGGTTCGGGGCGCTGCTCGATTCCTCGCTGGACAGGGTGGCGGATGGATGCGTGCCGCTGGGGTTGCTGGTCTTCTACGCGCCTTATGGTCCGGTCGTGCTGATTCCTGGAACCGCCCTGCTGGTGTCGGTCTGGATTCCTATATCCGGGCGCGGGCGCAATCACTGGATCTGGACCTGCCGCGCCTCTGGATGCGCCGTTGCGACAGTTGCCCTGTCCCGCGGGCGCGTCCTTGCCATCCTCATAGCCAAGATGCGCGGTCAGCTCAGCCCCCAGCATCCGCTCCGTCAGCCGGATCTTCAGTTCTTTAAATAGTCCGGCATCGCCAACCAAATCCTCAGGCCGCTCGCAGCCCTTCAGAAGTTCGTCCAGCAGTTCCTTGGAAATCGTCTTCGCCCTTGCTCCTCTCACGAAGCATGGACCAAACCCCAGTTATACAGAAGATCGGACACTCTCTTGGAGAATACTTGACCGGCTGGACGAAGCATGCTGCTAATCGTTAATATCCCGCATGGCCGCTGCCTCGATAAAGAAAGACACCACGAAGAGACCGAAGAGGAATATCGCGACAAGCACCCCGATCAGATCCCAGATCGTCCCACTGACTCCGAGAAATTCGTGCTTCGAAACTTCGATATTGGCGAAAAACAGGTTCGCGCAGAGTATTAAAAGACGCATTTCGGTCGGGCCAAATCCGAATGCATCAACGTGCATCCTGCGATGCACAACGCTACGAACGAATGTCATGACTGCAAGAGCAAGGTAGCCAGCCAGCAACAGCAGCGCAACATCCATTCGCAGCCACACCGTGAAACCTACTCCCAAGGCAATCAGTATGGTACTCACGACATCAACATTGTGGTCAACAAAAAAACCGTAACGTGGTCTTTCAATTTGCCGATGTCGCGCAAGGGTTCCGTCAAGGGAATCACCAAACCAGTTAATCACCAAACCGATGCTTGCAAGCCACAGCCACGCCATGGATAGATTGGTGAGAATATAGCCCAGAAAAACCAAAAAGGCGCCGGCAAGGCCAACTGCCGTCATCCCGTCAGGTGTGACTCTCGACGGAAGCCTGACAACGAGAAACCGCAAGACAGCCGCTTCATGACGAGACAAAAAACTCGCATGCACGCGCTTGACAGTCTCTTTGTCGGACACTTCAGACCCTACTCGGCTCAATCTGTTTCAATTCGATCTGCAATAGGTCGTGCGCTATCAGCGCGGGACTTCATTGTCCAGCCGTACTTTTTTCCTGCGGCGGGGGGCTGTCATGGGTCGAAACTGCATACGAACAACGGTAGAAACTGCCGGCGAGGCGGGACTCACGGTCGCGGCATCTGCTGGCTGGGACTTATGGCCAAAACCGCTTTGGGAAGAAAAGAAGGGCGACCGAATGCGGCCACTTGCATATGATATAACAAGGCTTTTTGTCGGTCCGCTGATGCCGACCCCACGCGGAATCGATCGTGTGGACCTGATCCTTGCTCGTCACTTCTTCGAGAGTGCGGACTGGGACACTTATGGCTTGCTTCCCACGCCCTGGGGTGTGCGGCTCTTCGAACGCCAGCGAGTTATTCGCGCTCTGGATCGGCTCGAGGTTATCTGGAAAGAGAATGCTGACGCTCATGCCGACCCCGCTTTCGCCTGGGTGAAAAACAGACTTTTGGGAAAATCGGCTGGCGCCGCGCCACGATCCGGCAAGTTCACCGCCTTGGACAAGGTGGTGCGAATGGGATCCATGCTGACTGCCACAGGCATAGTCCCGGGCCGGTCAGCCCGGCGTGCCCTGTCTGCCAAAGCGCCCTACCTGAACATCGGGCAGATCAGCCTTGCCTTGCCGTTCTTGTTTCGCTGGCTTCTGAGGCGGCCGGACGTGCATGCTGTATTCATGCTGCATGACGTGATCCCGATCGAGTTCCCCGATCTTGTTCCACGCGCCTCAACATATTTTCACAACGCGATGGTCCGGACAACAGCGCAGTATGCCAAGGGCGTCATCGTTTCGACTCAGCACGCGCGCGACTCTGTAGCCGCAGAGCTTGCCCAGCACGGGCGTGCGGATATTGCGATGCTTTCGGCCATGCTCCCGTTGCACCGCGGCTTTGACGATCCTGCAGTTCCTGACCCCGAGTTGTCGGATGTGGCCTATTTTCTTGTTGTAGGCGCAATCGAGACACGGAAAAATCTGCTATTGCTGCTCGAGGCATGGAAACTGCTTGAAGCGCGTCTGGGAGCGAACACCCCGCAGCTCGTCCTGGCCGGTTCGGTCCATGCCGGTGGGCGCGAGATCATGGAAGAATTTTTAGCGTCAAGACGTGTCGCGCCCTATGTGCATTTCATCTCCGGGCTGTCGACCGCGTCCATCGGCACCTTGATACTGGGAGCACGCGCATTGCTCATGCCGTCACTGGCCGAGGGATTTGGTCTGCCGATCATCGAGGCGCAGGCGCTGGGCTGTCCGGTGATCGCGTCTGACATACCGGCACATCGAGAGGTTGCGGGTGGATCAGCAGCGCTACTGCCGACCGATCGCCCCGATCTTTGGGCCGACGCTGTCGCCGAAACGCCGCTACAGGAAGGACGTTCTCCTGCGCCTCGTGGCGAAGTCAGTGCCGCGCGTCGTGAGTTCGTCGAGCGGATCGAGGCATTCCTGGAGTCGACGATCTGACTTCAAGGTTCGCGTGATCGCTACCCGCTTGCTGTTCCGGGTCGGATTTGGTGATGAGCATATGCCGCGCCGTCCCGGCATCTGCTCGACGGGACTGCCGACGCGAATCCCAAGCCTCCGAGCGCCTTGGCGAAGCGCGTCCCGATCCGCCACACGATGCCTTCGTCGAGATACTCGCCCAGAAGCTCGCGGATGTCATCGGTCTTGAAGCAGGTCCGTTCAGTCACGGGCATACACGTTATTGACTTTTCCAAGCTGTTGGCCAGAATTATTCACGAGGGGTTGGTGGTGGTATCGTAAGTATATGAAAATATGTATTTTTTTTCGTCAAAAGCTACGGCTTCCAAAGCAGCCCCCCTCTGCTGTCATTGCCTCTGGCGCTGCACATCGCCGTTCTGCGTTTGAGTGTCGCGGGGGCGGGGATGCTGGTCTTTCTGGTATTTGCCGACCGTGCCCGCGCCCTGCTCGGGCACCTGTCGCCCGCACGCTCGGTCAGCATGCGCACAGCGGTGACCCGTCTTCAGGGATTCCTCGAGGATCTCTCGCGTGTCGGCTCATGGCGCGTGCTGGGGGCGGGGCTGGCGCTGGCCGCCATCAAGCGTGGGCTCGAGGTCGCGGCAGCTTTCGCTTTGCAGCTTGCCTGTGGCATCTCTGCAGACCCGGTAGCCCCGATTCTGGTAGTGGCGGCGGTCAGCCTGAACACGCTGGTGCCGATAACCCCGGCCAATCTGGGTACGCATTCGGCAGGTGTCTTTGCTGCCTTTGTTCTGGTCGGAGTGCCGAGGGATATGGCGCTTGCGACGGGCTTGCTGCATCATGGGCTGGTATTCGTGTCCTCTGGAGCGATGGCCCTTGTCGGGCTTGGCCTGTCACGCGCGTGATGTAGCAAGGAGCAGACCGGGACCTCTGAAATGGAGCAGACAACAGGCGAAGATGGGATCGGCGTGCGCGCATTGGGCATTTCCAAGCGCTTTCGCGGCCGTCAGGCACTCGACAAAGTGTCCTTGAACCTGTCTCCCGGCGAGATCGTTGCCCTGATCGGTCCCAATGGTTCGGGCAAGTCGACACTCTACAACATACTGGCCGCACTCGAATATCCGGATTCGGGACAGATCAGCATTGATGGGCGCGACATTACCCGGCTGCCGGGTTTCGGTCGGGCAAGGCTGGGGCTGAGCTATCTGCCACAGGAGCCTTCGGTCTTGCGCGGTCTGAGCGTGCGCGATAACCTTGCCCTTGTGCTGGAAACCCGCGAGACAGACCCGGTGCTGCGGTCTCGAAAGATCGATGCCCTGCTGGACCGGTTTTCGCTGCGCGAACATGCCGAAAGCCTGCCTGCAAACCTGTCCGGCGGTCAGCAGCGCCGCTGCGAGATGGCCCGAACCCTTGCCGGCGACCCACGCTACCTGTTGCTGGACGAACCCTTTGCCAAGCTCGATCCAATCAGCATCCAGGCGCTTTCGGCGCAGATGCGGGAACTGGCGGGGCAGGGAATCGGAGTGCTGATCACCGATCACAATATCCGTGCCATCCTGAGCATCGCGGACCGGGTCTTCGTGCTGCTCAACGGGGTGATGCTTGGCAATGGCAGCCCAGAGCGCGTGATGGCCGATGCAGGATTGCGCAGCGCGATCCTGTCGCCTGATTTTGTCTTGTGACGGTGCAAGCGCGCATGAAGCGAGGGGGCATTTCGCCGACTTATCTGCGCAGGCTGCTGGCCGATATGGGCTGGTTTCTGCTGATCGTCATGCTGGGAATCGAGGCGCTTTTCATCACTGACAAGCTGCTGACGAGCTTGTTGTTGGTTGCAATGGAGCACGGGCTGGGGACAGACTTCCTGTTCCGCGCGGCACTCTTTGCCCTGCCCGAAATCCTGTTTCTGGGCATACCGCTTGCAGTGGGGATTGCGGTCTATTTCGTGCTGCTCCAGCGGCGCGAGGCAGGTGATTTCGTCATCCTCTCGCAGGTGGGCTTCGCGCCCGCCTCGATTCTCGGCCTGACGGCATTGCTGGGTATCCTGGCGCTGGGGCTGTCCATTGTCATCGGGGGGGGGATCCGGCCACATGCAGAACACAGGCTGGAACTGAGCCTCCACGAGGGGCGCTATGCTGTGCTGAGTACGGGTAATTTCGGGGGCAGGACGCAACTGCATTTCGACGGTGCAACCATCATCTTTCACCGGGATCTTGTGTCGCAAGAGGATGCGCGCGTGTTCATTCACCGCCAGAGCAGCGCGCGGGAGCAGCAGATCACAACGGCGCGGGACAGTCAGGTGACATTCCCCGCGCCCGGCGCAGAAGGACAACTGCGCCTTTCCTTTGCCGAGATTTCCGAATTCGCAACGACCGGACCAGACGGGCCGGAACTGAAGCTGTCTCTGGCCGCCGAGCAGGTGCTGGTCAGTGGCGATACACTGGTTATCCCGGCCTTTCGAAAGCGTCAGCATCACGCGCCTACCATGACCTTGCAGGAATTGCTCCTGCGAGGTCCGGATCGGACGCAGGCCGAGACCGAGACAATCCTTCGTATCGCGATGGGTGGGGTGCTGGCCCTGCTCGCACCGTTGATTGCCGCTTGTGCATTGGGCCTGACACGCGGTCGTCTGGTGCTTCTGGCCGGTCCCGCAGGGGTTGGTCTGATCCTTGCGGGCGGCTTCGTGGTCGCTCCGCTTTCTGGCTGGCTTTCGTTCCTCGCCCTCGGACCCGGGCTTGCGCTGGTCTTCGGCACAGCGCTGGCGCTGGCGCTCATGGCGGGCGCTGTCCTGCTGTGGCTGGGCGATGCCCTGCTTACACCGGCGCAGATTCGCCTATGATGCGTGTCATCAAACTCGCCCTTTTCGGGCTCGAGACACGCTATGTTGGCAAGCTCTATCTGCAACGCGCCCTGATTGCGCTGTTCGCGCTCTCTGCCATGGTCATGGCCATAGATATCTCGGTCAATTTCGACACTGTCACGTCCACTTCTGGTGCGCGCGGTCTGGATGAGCCGACGCTGCGGATCGCGTTTTATCTGCTCTTGCGATTCAGCTACAATCTGCCTGCCATCATACCGCTGTCCTGCGCCATCGGCATCGTCTGGAGCGAATTGACATTGGCACGCGGCTTCGAGCGCGCGATGATCATCAATACCGGGCGTTCGGGGCTGATGTCGCTGGCCCCGGCCGCACTGGTGGGGGTGACGCTCGGGCTGCTGCAGGTCTTCTCGATGGCAGTGCTGCGCCCGATGTCGGTCGAGGCCCATGCCCAGCATGGGTTCCGCACCTCTTACGGGCCGCGACTTGGGCAGATGGGCCCGACCGAGCACTGGATCACCCTCCCCGACGCGGTCCTTCACGCCCGCATCGATTTTCGCGTCGATCCTCCAGATCTGCGCGACATCACCATCTACAAGCTTGGGCAGGAAAAGCGGTTGCGCGCCATAATCATGGCCCCGGCCTCCGGATTCGAGGGGCAGGTGCTGACCCTTACCGATGCCTCGCTCTGGGCTTTGGACGCCGAGAACAGCGCACAGGTCAGGACCAGGTTCCTGCTCAACCCGGTATGGCTGCGCAATACAGGTCTGGAGCCGCGCTTCTGGACACATGCCGATCTCATCTCCGTTACCCGGCAGACAGCAGGGGTGTTGCGCCCCGAGATCTATCGCGCGATCCTGCAGAGCCGATATGCCGGATTCATCCGGCTGGTGGCGATCAGCGTGCTGATGGCCACGCTCTGCTTTGCAATGATGCGCCTGCGACCGGGACTGAGCGTGGCGATAAAACTTGCAGCGGCGGGCTATGGGTTGCAGTTCCTGACTCAGTATCTCACGACGCTGGGAAAACACGGCCATCTCGCGCCGGTGCCGGCCTTCTGGGGGTTGCCGGGGCTGGTGATCCTGCTGGTGGTCGCGCATCACATGCGGCAGGGTTTCGTGGTGCGGCGCGCAACTCTCCGACCTGCAGGCACCATCATCGGCAAAGATCGCAGGCGCCTGTCAAGGCGCGTCTGATCCTTCGGAGCGCGTGCGCTGATGGCCCTGGTCTGGCGGACGCACGGCAAAGCGGAACGCCTTGTTCACTCTATGCTGCCAGCGCCAGGGCAGCAGTCCGAGCCCGGCGAGCGCGAGGCGCAGGTGGAACGGAAAGGCATGCTCGCTCCGGCGGTTCCGGATCGCGCGCA
>SKYA01000096.1 GCA_007128135.1 Paracoccaceae bacterium
CGGTGCTTACGCCCCCTGTCGGATTGAACCTCTATGTCATATCCGGCATCAGCCGGGGCAAGGTTTCCGTACCCGATGTCATCGTGGGGTCGCTGCCCTTCATCGGCGCGCTGGTGATCCTAGTGGGCGTGATGATTGTCTTTCCCCAGGCAGCACTCTGGCTGCCGCAGCAGGTGCGCTGAAGATGGACCTGCCCTATCTGCGCGCCGGGGCCGGCAAACCGCTGGTGCTGGTGCATGGCTATCTGGGCGGCAGCGCACAGTGGCAGGGCCAGATCGACGCCCTGAGCCCAACCCATGACGTGATCGCCCCCGGCCTGCCCGGCTTCGGGCTGGCCGCACATCTGCCGGGGCCCGCCCGGATCGCGGATTTCGCCGATGCCGTGATGGATTGCATAGATGCGTTGGGGATCGGGCGGTTCACACTGCTGGGCCACAGCATGGGCGGCATGATCGTGCAGCAGATTGCCGCGCGGCATGGGGACAGGCTGGACGGGCTGGTGCTGTATGGCACAGGGCCGCTGGGGCTTATGCCCGACCGGTTTGAACCGATCGAGACCTCGATGGCGCGGCTGGAGGCCGATGGCGTTCTGGCGACCGCAGACAGGATCAGTGCCACATGGTTTCGAGACGGTATGGCCGCGTCAGGTTATGCAGCGACGCGCGACATTGCGCGGCTCGCCCATCCGCAAGCTGCGCAAAGCGCACTGATGGCCATGCGTGAATGGGACGGGCGCGATGCGCTCGCACATATTGATATGCCATGCCGCATCCTGTGGGGCGATCAGGACCGATCTTACCGCTGGCCGCAGGTCAATGCATTGTGGAACGGCATCCCCGGTGCCGAACTTGCGACGATTCCGGGTGCAAGCCATGCTGCGCATATTGAAAAACCCACCCTGTTCAATTCAATAGTACTAGATTTCCTGCACGCGCCGTAAGCTTGTTTGCTCGTCAGCACTCTTGATCACTCTTTCCAACACAAGGCACTTCTTGTTGGCCAACCTATTCTGCACACGGAAACTCAAGCGAATTTCCGGACGTCAGACTACAGTGCCTTGAAGGACGATGACAGCGACCACTTTGGCGCTGTTTCTCTGATTGCTGTTGCCTGGGCCATGTATACGGCACGACGCATCGCAGGTGTCTGGAACGCCGCCCGAAAGGATCGACGCGTAGCGTAATGCGCTGGCAGTGTCAGAATATGCCGAGCCATGCAATCGCTGCAATCGCAATGCCCAACAACACCAGGGTTTCAATGACAACAATCGCAAGATGCCCGCCACCCACCGCCGTCAGTGCCCTGAGCGAGGTCTTGATTCCCAGTGCTGCAATAGCCGTGATCAGGCAAGCCCGCGAGATCGTATCGATTTGCGCGACAAGCGCTTGGGGCAGGTCAAACACGCTGCCAAGTACGACCAGCGCCAGAAACAGCACCATAAACCACGGCAGAAGCGGGATTTTTCCCTGTCCTGTCCCGGTTCCCGTCGCGCGCAGCACCTGCACTATGGTGATCAGAACCACCGGCAGCATGGCCACACGAAACAGCTTGGTGATTGTGGCCATCTCTCCGGCCGTGTCAGAGACAGAAAACCCGGCCCCGACAACCTGTGCGACATCATGGATCGTGGCTCCGATCAGAAAGCCCTGCTGCAGGTCGCTGAACCCTAACGTCTGCAACAGCAAGGGATAGGCGACCATGGCAATGGTTGACAGCGCGGTCACGGCCATGACGGTGAACAAGGTGTTGCGCTCGGTCTTGTCATTGGGGGGGATGACGGCGGCTATTGCCAGTGCGGCAGAGGCCCCGCAGATTGCCACTGCCCCACCTGTCAGCAGCGCAAAGCGCCATTGCCGCTTGAACAGCGGTGCGGCAATGAAACCAGTGGCAATGGTTGCCGCGATCAGCCCCACCAGCAAAGCCGCCCCTGTCAGGCCAATCTGCGCAAGGTCGTCCAGCGCGATCCTGATGCCCAGCAGACCAACCCCCAACCGCAGCACAAATCTTGATGTCCAGTCCACCCCCGCGCGGCATGGGCCATCATCATGCAGGAAATTGAACGCCATGCCCAGCAGCAAGGCAAAAAGCATCACCGGCGCGCCGTAATGTGTCCCGAGAAAACTGGCGGCGGCGGCGATAGTCGCGCTTAACAGCAACCCAGGCACAAAGGGTTTTGCCCGCGTAGACAGGTCGGTCAGTTGAAGCATGTCACTGTTCTGCAAACAAAAGGGCGCGCGAAACTGCGCGCCCTTGATTAGCGTATGCCGCGATCAAGCGGAACGGTAAAGCTTGGTCATCGAGAATTCACGATGCCCCAGAGCTTCGGCTGCCGTCAGGCGACCATTCGCGGTGCGCCTGATCATCTCGATTAACGCGTCACCCGCCTGATCGATGGTCATGTCGCGGCGCAACACGCCCGTCACATCCACATCGATATGCTCGGCCATAGTGCGCAGCGTGCGTGGATTGCCGGAAATCTTGATCACGGGCACGATAGGGTTGCCGACCACATTACCCTGCCCTGTAGGGAAAGTGTGGATGACGTAGCCGCCCGCCGCCATCAGTGTGACACACTCCGCAGCCGCGGAAGAGCTGTCCATGAAATACAGACCCGGCCCCTTGGCGGGGGCTTCGGCGGGTTCCAGAACGTCGATATAGGTACTGGTGCGGCCGATTTTCTCAAGATTACCCAGCGCCTTTTCCTCGATGGTCGAAAGCCCACCCAGAATATTTCCCTTGGTTGGTTGGCTGTCCGAGAGGTCCGACGTCTTGAACTGCTCGATCACATCGTCCTGATAGGCCTGCCATGTCTTGCGGAACTTGGCCGCCGCTTCAGGGTTCGCCGCACGCTTTTCGCAGATATGTTCCGCGCCAGTGATCTCTGATGTTTCGCCGAACACACCATACAAACCATGCGGCAACAGCTTGTCATACATATTGCCGACCGTCGGGCATGACGACAGCCCGGTGGTGGTGTCGCTCTCGCCGCATTTGGTGGACACCCAGAGATCGGTGATCGGGCAATCCTCTTTTTGCAACTCGGATGCCCATTGCACGTATTCCTTGGCCTTCCAGCTTGCGCGGCGGATGGTCTCGAAGTCGCCGTTCTGCTCGATCCAGAACCCCTCGACGGGCTTGCCGGTCTTGGCAATGCCGTCAACGATGATCTTGGTCCATTCCGGTTCAATCCCGATCACCACGACAGCCGCGACGTTGGGGTTTGCGCCCGTGCCGATAATCGTGCGGAAATGAAGCTCCAGATCCTCGCCGAACTGCAGGCGCCCATAGGCGTGTGGGATCGCCATTGTGCCCTTGACGTTATTGGCGACAGCCTCGCAGGCCGCGTTGGAAATGTCGTCAACTGGCAGGATCAGAACGTGGTTGCGCACGCCCACGCGGCCATTCTCGCGGCGCCATGCCTTGACGGTGTCTTGTGAAAAATCGAATGCCATGATCGTTCCCCTTACCAGCGCTTGGTTTTCATGTTGTGGGTGTGGACATGGCCGCCGATCTCGGCGTTGCCCACCATCTTGCCGATATCTTCGCCATATTTGATGACGGTATCGCCCGCTTTCAGATCACTCAGCGCGACTTTGTGGCCGATCGGAATATCGGCTTTCGCAGTCAAGCGGAAATCGCTGTTATCTTCGGTGCAGACGCACAGCATATCGGTTCCGGCACTCAGACCCTCCACCACAACAACGCCGACATTGTCGGCCTTGTCATGAACGAGCAGTTGCGGGTGGGCGTTTGCGATCATTTTTCTCTCCCTTTCGTAATGGTGTTATCCACGGGCAAGACCCGTGAGCGTGTCGTGAAGCTGTTGCGAAATGTCTATCTTTTCTGCGCGGCCTGCACGCTGGGTCATGCGACGTGATCCCGGCAGGCGCGCGCCGTCTTGCGCCGCGATGGCGGCAAACATGGTTTCGGCACGCTCTGCAAAACCGGGGGCAAAGCGCGCAGGATCCAGCACAAGGATGAAATGTGCCAGATCGGGGGCGGGTCCCTTGTCATCAAACAGCGAACTGGCCTGAAAGGCGAAATTCGCGCCCGCAAGCCCCGCTGTGAGCAACTCCACCATCAGCGCCAGCGCCGCACCCTTGGCCCCGCCAGATGGAACCATCGTGCCTGCCATCGCGGCATCGGCGTCCGTCGTGGGGCTGCCATCGGGCGCGAGCGCCCAGCCCTCGGGGATCGGCTGGCCCGCCTTTTGCGCCAGCATCACCTTTCCACGCGCCACATGGCTCAGAGACAGGTCAATCACCAGCGGGTCACCCAAGGTACGCGGGCAGGCAAAGGCCAACGGGTTGGTGCCATAAAGCGCGCGATTGCCGCCCCACGGGGCCATCGCCGCGGGGGTATTGGCCATCGCCAAAGCAATCAGCCCTGCGCGCGCAAAGGGTTCCACTGCGTGACCAGCCACCCCGAAATGGTGGGAATGCGTCACGCTGACGACTGCGACACCCAGATCGCGCGCGACTTCGCGCGCTGCATGTGCGCCTGCGTCAATGGCGGCGAAAGCCAGCCCGAAGCCCGCGTCAACGCGGATCACGGCCCCGTCGCGCGTCAGCACCGGTGTCGCATCGGCCACGACCTTGCCTGCGCGCATTTGGGCCGCATAAAACGGTGCGCGCGCCAACCCATGCGAGGGTAAGCCCTCTTGTTCAGCCAGAACCAGTGCATGTGCGGCAGGGCGCGCCAAATTCTCGGGCATGCAAGCGGCCACGAAAGCTTGCGTGACCAGCTTTCGTGCGGCATCTGGCGTTATCTGCGTAGATGTCATGAGAATAGCAACCCTCTGAGTCTTGAAAACTATATAGTTTATACAATATAGAGGCGTCAAGCGCGCATTGCGCTAAGCAAGCGATATAGGGTACCAAGAAGCATCATGACCGCACGCCCCATCGCCCAACCCCTACACCGTCAGTTACGCGACCTGATGATGGCGCGCATCGAAGCGGGTGAATGGTCTCCGGGCACCTTCCTGCCGCCTGAAACCCGGCTGGCAGATGATTACGGCGTCGCTGTGGGAACCTTGCGCAAGGCGCTTCTGGATATGGCCGCTGAAGGGGTAGTGCAGCGCCGTCAGGGCAAGGGCACTGTCGTCGCCAGTCATGACAGCGACGCGGTGTTGTTTCGGTTCTTCAATCTGCGCGCAGCTGATGGCAGCACGCTGCGTCCTGCAAGCCATGTCCTGTCGCGCGAGCGTCTAATGTGCGGCGCAGAGGATGCGGCCGCCTTGGGTCTGACCGAAGGGGCAGAGGTCATCCGGATCACCCGCCTGCGCGACGTAGGCGGCGCGCCAATCTTGTACGAACATATCGTGCTGGATGCCGCACGCTTCGGCATGTTGGACAGTCAGCCCGAGATATTGCCCAACACGCTCTATCAGCTTTACCAGATGGAATATGGCGCAACAGTCCACCGCGCGCGTGAAACCTTGCGCGCCGTCGGTGCAACGGGGGAATGTGCCCGTGAACTGGGTGTGCCTGAAATGACGCCCGTGTTGCACATTCGCCGTATCGCGCAAGATTACAGCGGCGCACCGATCGAGTTGCGGCTGTCCTGGGTGAATACCCAAAGCCTGCACTATGAAGCGGTTGTCTGATCCATTTCCAACACGATCTTTGCTGCATCAACCTGTCCTGCGTCCAGATCGACAAAGGCTTCAACGCCATCGGCAAAGGGCCGACCTGCGACCCAGTTCAATGCCCCCAGATGCCCATGCGCCAGCGCGTCCAGTGCTGCGGCAAAATCGTCAGGGGTGTAGCAATAGCTCCCGGTGATGGTGATTTCCTGCAAGGTCAGGCGGCGGATGTCGTAGCCCTCGATGCCCGGCAAAAGCCCCACATGCACGATCACGCCGCCGGGCCGCACAAGCCTTGATGCGGCCTGGCGTGTGGCGATCGCCCCCACAGCGTCAATGATCAGGTCATAGGCATCTGCACCCGGGTCAGTTGCGAGCGGGTCACAGCCCGTGATGTCCGGCTCGGTATCCAACAGCGCGCGCCGTCCTGAATGGGGTTCGGCCACCTCGATGCACGCCGCCCCCAAGTGCCGCGCAACCAGCGCCGCGCCCACACCAATCGCGCCACCTCCCTGCACCAGCACGCGCGCCTTGGGCTGGCCCAGCCGTTCCAGCCCAAGGCGCACCGCATGCCATGACACCGCGACAGGCTCGGCGAGGGCCGCGACGCGCATCGACAGACCGTCAGGGACGTGCAGCAGATTGCGTTCGGGGATGGTGACATATTCCGCGAATGCACCGGGGCGCGGCGGCATGGAAATGATCGCGCGCGTGGGCGACAGATGCGGGCGGCCTGCGCGCGCTACGGGGCAATCAGGGTCCACCACCAGCGGGTTGATCGCAACCCGCTCGCCTCCGCGCGGGCCGGATGCAACAACGCCTGCCGCTTCATGGCCCAGCACCAAGGGCGGTGGGCGGCGGTCGTCATGGCCGTGATATGCGTGCATGTCCGATCCGCAAATGCCCACCGCATGCACCTTGACCAGCGCCTCTCCCGCCTGCGGGGCGGGCACGGGCTGCATCTCCAGATGCATCTGATTTGGGCCGGTATAGACCAGCGCCTGCATCATATCAGTCATTTTGCGGTAAACCCCCCATCGACATAGAGCGTCTGGCCAGTGACATAGCCTGACGCGTCAGAGCACAGAAAAACAGTCGCGCCATGCAAATCCTCCAGCCGCCCATTGCGCCCGATGGCCGTGCGCGCCGCATTGGCGGCGGCCAGATCAGGGTCATCGAATACAGGTGCTGTCAGCGGAGTGGGGAAAAACCCCGGCGCGATGGCGTTGCATGTCACGCCTTGCCCTGAAAATTCCTGTGCCATCGCGCGGGTCAGTTGCACGATGCCGCCTTTGCCCGCACCATAGGGGGCGGAATTGGCGAAAGCCCGTTGAGATTGCAGCGATGCAAGGTTCACCACGCGGCCCCAGTTACGTGCTGCCATCTGCGGGGCCAGATGTTGCACCAGAAAGAATGGCGCGCGCAGATGCAGCGCCATATGCAGATCAAACGCCTCTGGCGTGACCTTGCCGTAAGGCTGACGCAGATTGACACCGGCGGCATTGATCAAGATGTCCACGCCCCCCGTCGCCTGCGCCAGGGCTTGCAAACCGGCAGGGTCGGTCAGGTCGGTGCGGTGGGGCGTGGCACTGATCTGATCTTGCGCCAGTTCGTCACAGGCCGCCACCAGTTTGTCGCTGTCGCGCGCGGCCAGATGCACTTGCGCGCCTTGCAGACCCAAAGCGCGCGCCATTGCCAGACCGATGCCGGAATTGCCCCCCGTCACCAGCGCGCTGCGCCCCGACAGGTCAAACAGGGCATCAAGCCGAGGCATGCCCCCCCCCCTCTCTTGCCGCAGCAATCAGCACATCCGCTATCGCGTCACACTCTGCTTGCGTCATGCCCAACGGCAGCCTCAGGTCGCAGAGTGTGGCCTGGATCGCATGGGCGCGGGGCACCTCGCTGGCGACCGCACCGGGCCAGTGGGCAGGGTTGGAGCTATAGCCCTCGGGAGCAGAAATTCCGAACCATTTCAACCATACGCCAGCGTCGCGCACAGCGCCGACATAAGCGCGCATCCGGTGTGCCGGAAAACCGGGGAGGCGGAATTGCAGTGAGCTTTGCGCATAGGCTTCTGTCGCAGGACGGTTCGGCAGGACAAATCCTTCCGCCTGCCCGAGACGTGCTGCAATCCGGTCGTGGCTGGCGTTCCAGTCCGCGACGCGTGCGGCGAGAAGGTCCAGTTGCGGCAAGGCCAGCGCGGCCACCAGCTCGCCCATCCGCATCGAGTAATTGCCGCATTGGGCCTGCCAGCGCGCCATCACCCCGGGCGGCGGCACAGTGCCGTTTTGCGCAAAAAGCATGTAACTGCCGGAATGGAGAATCGCCTGCGCGGCGATGTCATCGTCGTCGGTGACCAGCACTCCACCTTCTCCGGTATTCACATGCTTGCCCGACTGGAAGCTGAAACAGCCCGCCAGACCGAAACCGCCGGCAGGGCGGCCATCCCAGAAAGCCCCCAGGGTATGCGCGCAATCCTCGATCAGGGTTACGCCCAAGTCGCAGCAAAGCGCCTGAAGCGCGCCAAGGTCGCACAGATGGCCGCGCATATGTGACAGCATGAGCACGCGCGCGCCACTTGCCTGCGCCTTCGCGCGCAGGTCGCCCATGTCTATGACCAGATTTTCGGTGATTTCCACCAGCACGGGGCGCGCACCGGCATGATCCAGCGCGCCGGGCACAGGGCCAAGGGTAAAGGCGTTCATCAACACCGCGTCACCCGGGCGCACACCTGCTGCCCTGAGCGCAAGATAAAGCGCAGACCCGCAGGAATTGACCCCCACTGCGTAGCGCCGTCCCGTCAGGCTCGCAAAACGACGCTCCAGTTCAGCCACAGTTCCGCCAGCGCCACCAGCTTCGCGATAGCGGTGCAGACGGCCCGATTCCAGCAACGCCAGGGCTGTCGTTACCGCATTGGTCGGGATTTCAGGCGGACGCCCCAGATCGGGCAATGCAGTCATGGCTCAGATCGACTCGACAGGGGCGCCAAGATCGAAATTATGCCCCGGAAAATACTTGGCCAGCCGCACATCGGCAGTGCGGGCATGGGCCTCCATGCCTTCCAGACGCGAGATGCGCGCGGTGCGGATGGCCAGTTCCTTGCTGGCCTCGCGATCGGCCTGCTGCCAGGTCAGCGGCTTGAGGAACTTGTGCACCGACAGCCCCGCCGAATAGCGCGCAGCGTATTTGGTGGGCAGGATATGGTTGGGGCCGGAGCATTTGTCGCCGTAAGCGACGGTCGTTTCCTCGCCCACGAACAGGCTGCCGTAATTGGTCAGGTTCGCCATCCACCAATCCAGATCTGCACAATGCACTTCCAGATGCTCGGAAGCATACTCATCCGACACTTTCACCAATTCTTCGCGCGTATCGCACAGCACCACCTCGCCATAATCGCGCCATGCCGCATCAGCGGCCTCGCGGGCGGGTTCTGGCAGGGTGGCGATCAGTTCGGGCATGCGGTCAATCACGGCCTCAGCCAGCGCGCGGTCATCGGTGAACAGCCATGCAGGGGATTCGTGGCCATGTTCGGCCTGTCCCACCAGATCGACCGCGACGATTTCCGCATCTGCCGTCTTGTCGGCCAGAATCCCGATTTCCGAGGGGCCCGCGAAGACATCGATACCCACTTTTCCGAACAGCGTGCGCTTGGCTTCGGCAACGAATTTGTTGCCGGGCCCGACGATCACATCCGCAGGCCTGCCGGTGAACAACCCGTAAGCCATGCTCGCAATCGCCTGCACCCCGCCCAGCGTCATGACGACATCTGCCCCCGCCTCGCGCATCGCATAGAGCACATAGGGGTGCATCGCACCGCCCCGGAACGGGGTCGAACAGGCGATCACCGTGCCCACTCCAGCGGCCTTGGCTGTCGCCACCGACATGATCGCCGAGGCGATATGCGCATAGCGCCCCGTCGGCACATAGCAGCCCGCCACATTGCATGGCACCCATTTCTGACCCGCGAGCAGCCCCGAAGGCATGGTCATCTGAAAATCCTGCACCGACTCGCGCTGCGCAACCGCGAAGGCGCGCACCTGCTGCACGGCAAAAGCGATATCCTCCTTAACCTGCGCGGGAACTTCGGCGGCACGGGCATCCATCTCGTCGCGGGAAACAAGAATCGGGCCATCCCATTTGTCCAGTGACAGTGCATAGGCGCGCACGGCATCCTCACCCTCGGCCTCGATCCTGGACAGCATTTCGGCAACAACCTTTTGCGCCTGCGCAGATTCGGTTTCGGGGGTTTTATCCGCTTTTTTCAGATAGGTGATCGCCATGTCGCTCTCGTCATTCCCTTTGGGTTGTGGCCCGCCGCCACGATAGGCGACGGGCCGTGTCATGTGATTATTCGTTATTGGCAAACGCGCGCAGTTCCGGGTCATCCATGACCATCTGCATGAAGCTCGGGTTGATGTAATCCGCCGCGACAGGCGTGGTTTCTGTCGTGCCGACCGAGGTCATGAAATCGCCGATGGCCGTCAGCCACTGATCAACCTGACTGTCGCCGCCCGAGCGGTCCATCAGCGCGACCTGTTCTTCCAGCGGGAAGGTCGGGCGCAGATCAAATTCGGCATTCACGGCAGCATCCGAAATCTCGACCCCGCCATCCGAGTAGAAATCAACCAGATGACGGCGCGCCTCTTCGGGGTTTTCCTTGGCCCAGACGACACCGCGCAGGAATGTTGCCAGAACACGCGCAACGCGGTCTGGGTGCTCTTCGGCAAAGCCGGGGCGAACCACCAACGCGCCTGGCACGATTGCCCCTGCATCTGCACCCGAGCACAGATAGTCGCTGTCAGCGCGTTCCTGCAGGGTGTAGGTATTGGGCGCCCAGACCCCGGCGAGTTTCGCCTCGCCAGCGATGATCCCGGTTATGACCTGTGCCTGGCCAAGGTTGATGTATTCGACATCGGTCTGGCTGAGGCCCCATTGCTGCAGGCAGGACTGGGTCGCGAAATCGACCGTGGAGTTGGTCGTCAGGAGGATACGCTCGCCACGGATGGTTTCGGGATCGGCGCGGAACCCGTCGATCGCGGCATTGGTGGCCATCAGTGCGTTGCCAGCGCTTTCGTCATTGGTCAGGCCAATGGTCTGCAATCCGAAGCGCGCAGCACCCAGGACAGCAGGAACCGAGCCAGTGCCACCCACATCCCAGTCATTGGCCTGTGCGGCTGCGATCTGAGGCGCGCCGGCCGGGAAGGTCGTGAAGCTGGGGTTCAGCCCGACCTCGGCCCACCAGCCGAATTCAGTGGCCAGATAGAAGGGTAGCGCCCAATACAGCGCAGGCTGATAGCTAAGGTTGATCGGTGTCAGATCCTGTGCCTGTGCAGGCGCAAGAGTGCCAAAACCTGCCACTGTGGCCAGGGCCACAGCCTTGAAAGTCAGTTTCATGGGTCGTTTCCTCCTGTGTTGGTTTCTTCAATCGCTCAGACGTGCTGGGCGGCCTTCTCCTCGCGCAAGCTGCGCCAGATATGCGTGCGAAGATGGACGAAGCTTTCCAGATCCATCACATCCTCGATCTTCTCGTAGCTGTCCCAGTTCTCGGCATTGCGGATACTGGCGATATCCAGCACTTCCTTGATCCGCCCGGGCGCGCGGGTCATGATCGCGACGCGGTCGGCCAGATAGACCGCCTCTTCAACGGCATGGGTGATGAACAGCACCGTGCGCGGATTCTTGCGCGCCAGGCGCACCAGTTCTTCCTGCATCACGACACGGGTCTGGGCATCGAGTGCGCCGAATGGCTCGTCCATCAGCAGCACATCAGGGTCGAGCACATAGGCGCGCGCAATGGCAACGCGCTGCTGCATGCCGCCTGACAATTGATGCGGGAAGTGCTTGGCGTATTGCGTGAGGTTCATCAAATCAAGGATGGCGGCAATGCGCGTTTCCCGCTCAGAGCGGCTGACATTGAGGTTGCGCAGGCCCAGATCGATGTTGTCATAGACTGACTTCCATGGAAACAAAGCGAATTGCTGGAACACCACAGCGCGGTCAGGTCCGGGCCGCTTGATCGGCGTTCCATCCACCGACACGACACCAGCCGTCGCATCCTCAAACCCTGCGACCATGCGCAGACAGGTGGTTTTGCCGCAGCCCGACGGCCCGACGATGGCCACGAATTCCCGGTCACGGATTTCGAGATTGATATCTTCCAGCGCCCTGAATCCGGTCGCGCGCGGCCCGAAAATCTTGTCGACACTCTTGAACTCGATCACGCCCATTGTGTTCCTCAGCTCCCACTCAGTTTTCCAGCCCGCGACGACGCTGGATGATGCGCTCCGCCAGCCGCAGCGCGCTGTCCAGCGCCAGCCCCACAAGCCCTATGGCAACCATTCCGGCCATCACTGTTGTCGTTGAGACATTCGCCTGCCCCTGCACCATCATGTAACCGACCCCGGCAGAGGCCACGATCAGTTCGGCACCCACCAGTGACTGCCAGCCCAAGCCGGCCGAGACGCGCAGCCCCGAGACGATGGATGGCACAGACGCGGGCAGCAGGATTTCACGGATGACCCGATGCGATGGCGTGCCAAGCATGTTTGCCGCCTCGATCAGTCGCGGGTCGACGAATTTTGCGCCGCGATAGGCGTTGATGACACAGGGTGGAAAGGCCCCTGCAAAAATGATCATGATCGGGCCGCCAATGCCGGTTCCGAACCACAGCGCGGCGAAGGGAACCCATGCGATTGGCGCGATAAAGCGCAGCGCGTCAAACAGCGGCGAGACAATCTCGTCAAGAATCTGATACCATCCCATCAGCAGCCCAAGAGGGATGCCGATCAGCGCGGCGAGAAGAAAGCCATAGGCAAAGCGCTGAAAGCTGGCGGCAAGATGGCCGGGCAGCGTGGCACCGGCAAAGCGGCGCTCGAGCAAGGTTGTGAAGCGGTCATAAACTTCGATCGGCGACGGCAGAAAGACCGAGGGGATCATACCGCTGACCGCAAGGCCATGCCACAACCCGACAAAGCTTGTCAGCCCCAGCAGGCCCAGAATGATGGATTGTCTCAGCGAAATCTGCTTGCCCATCACATTACCCTTTCGCCGCCAAAGCCGCAGTATTCCAGCGCAACGCCCAGGTCTCGACCATGCCCAGCACGCGGGTTGTCCCCCAGCCCAGAATCGCGACAGCGATCATTCCGACCAAAATCATCCCCGGATACAGGTCTTGCTGCGCCACATTCAAAACGCGCCCAAGCCCGTAAAATGCCCCCACCAGCTCTGCCGCGACGAGTGTCGTCCACGAGGCCTGTAGCGATAGCCGCAGCCCGGTAAAGATCATCGGGCTGGCACCTGGGATCAGTACTTCGGCCACAAAGCGCACCTTCGGCATCCCAAGCATGTAGGCCGCCTCCAGCACAGGGCGGTCGATATTGCGCACGCCTGCATAGGTGTTGATCACCGACGGAACGAATGCCGAGAACCAGATCACCATGATCTTGGCCGAGTCCCCCAACCCAAGCCACAAGATCGCCAACGGGATCCATGCCAGTGGCGGGATCGGGCGGATAATCAGGAATATCGGGTTGATGAATGCCTCGGCCTTGCGGCTCCAGCCCATGAGCAATCCAAGCGGTACGCCGGTCGCAATGGCGAAGAGAAAGCCCATCACCACCAGGCGCAGCGAATTGTAGACATGCATGGACAGATCGCCTCCGCCATATCCGCGCCCAGACACATGGATCAGCGCAGACCATGTCTCTGACGGTGACGGAAAGCGACCGGACGGGACAATGCCGAAACCGGTCGTGAGTGCGAACCAGATCATGCAAACGATAAAGATCGTCGCCAGCCCTATGGAAACCTTGCGCTGCACCTTCATCCCCCCCAGCGTTATGTAAACGCTTTCATATTTCTTCATCAAGTGTCAAGAATTATTTCAAATGTGTTGTTTTTATAATTTTTTATTGGTATTTGATGGTATGTAAATTTTCATATTCAGGCTGAAAGATGTCATCATCCCGCAAGCCAAGACTTACCGATATCGCCCGAGAATCGGGGTGCTCGATCGCAACCGTATCGCGGGCCTTGTCGCAACCGGCCCTGGTGCAATCCGCCACTCTGGAGCGCATCCGTCAGGTTGCTGCACGACTGGGCTATGTGCCAAACCGCAAGGCACGTGCTCTGGCGTCCGGGCATACGGACACGATCGGCGTGGTGATGCCGACATTGAATTCACCGATCTTCTCCTCAAGCCTGCAGGAAATGCAGCGTCTGTTTGCGTCGCATGGCTATCAGTTGCTGATCGCATCTCATGAATACGATGCCGCCAATGAAGCCGCAGCGCTGTCGCAACTCGTGTCGCACGGCGTTGATGGCCTGATGGTGGTGGGCGGCGAACGTCCGCAATCGACATGGACCATGCTTGGCGCATCTGAAATCCCTCTGGTCCAGATGTGGGAAGGCCGGGATGGCATGGACAGGGTGACAGTTGACAACCATCTTGCCGGCCAACTGATCGCAAACCACCTTCTGGATTTCGGTCACGACCGGTTCGGGGTCATCTGCGGCGATCTTCGCAACAATGACCGGCAAAAGGCACGCGTCGCAGGCATCCGCGCCGCATTGGAAGCACGCGGCCTGGCCTTGGCCCGTACGCAGGTGAGCGAGCAACCGCTGACACTTGGCGCCGGACGATCCGGCTGCACGACGCTGCTTGAAATGGTTCCCCGACCAACTGCAATTATCGGCACGGCCGACCTGCTGGCGATTGGCGCCATGATCGAGGCGCAGGGGCGCGGCATTCGCGTCCCGGACACCATGTCATTCGCAGGGATCGACAACGTTGATTTTTCCGCACATCTGTCGCCATCGTTGACGACGGTGGACATTCCGGCCGCGAGCATAGGGACAGAAGCAGCCGCGCTCCTGTTGCGCAGGCTTGCGCATGAAACAAGCGAGGGAGATGTCACGATCAGCCTGCCGATCAACCTTGTTGTGCGTCATTCAACGTCCCGAAATCGATAACCGGATCCTCCGTCACGTCATGGCACTGGGCATTCAAAGAAGGGATTGTCGCCTCAAACACGGGCTTCCGGATGGGATCGCTCCAAAAGGGCGTCGCGGGTGATCAGCGGCACAGCATTGGGAGCATCAGCTTGCGGCAGTCTGGGCAACGCCTGTGGAAAAAATATGACACGTGCGTTCCTGCGTGCCTGACACATCAAAAAGACGGGCGGCTTTCGCAAGATACGGCGGTTGCAATGCCGCATATTCACAGGCAGATCCCCGCCCTTCGTGCCGACGGCCCGATACATGCGGCGCGCGGCCCGAGCGTGCGCAACGCAGCTGGCTGCGTCCGTCTGCAGATGCGGCATCCCGGGCGGGCCGTCCCTTGCCTCGTGCCCCGATTCCGCCGCCAGCGGCAGGCGACCGCCGATCCGGCCCGCGCAGCGTCTTTCCCGGATTGTGATTTGCCTGTCCCGCATCAGATTGCGATACTCCGCCCATGAGCTTCACTCCTGTCAAGGCCGCCATCCGCTTCGGCACCGGGATCGACCCGCGCCACCCGCTGCCCGGCGACGCCGCCGTGCTCTGGGAGAGCCTGCGCACCGAGGCCGACCCGGCCCTTGCCGTCACCCCCTGGGAGACGCGCCGCGAGACCGCGCGCCAGCGCTGGGACATCCGCCGCGCACTGCGCGATACCCCCGAGGATGGCGACCTGCGCTCGGCCCTGCAGGCGCTCAACCAGGCCGACCGCGAGAACGCGCTGGTCGATCTGCGCGCGAGCCTTGCGCGACTGACCACGCCACCGGTGGGCCTTCACGCGCGCCTTACCCGGTTCTGGGCCAACCATTTCAGCGCCATGGCGCAGGGTGGCATCCTGCGCAGCGCCCGCGCGAGCTTCATCGACGATGCCATCCAGCCTCATGTCACCGGCCCGTTCCGCGACATGCTGCGCGCGGTGACGCTGCATCCGCTGATGCTGGCCTATCTCGACCAGAGCCGCTCGGTCGGGCCGTTCTCGATGGTCGGTCGCAGGCGCGGGCGCGGGCTGAACGAGAACCTGGCCCGTGAACTGCTCGAACTGCACACGCTTGGCCCGACTGGCAGCTACACCCAGAGTGACGTGACCCAGCTTGCCCGCCTGCTGACCGGGCTGACCTTCGACCTTGTGGACGGGTTTCGCTTCGAGCCGCGCATCGCCGAGCCCGGCATCATCGAGATCTTCGGCAAGCGCTATGGCGGCCGGCCGATGTTCCTCGAGCATATTCTCGCCTTCCTCGACGATCTGGCGGTCCATCCCGACACCGCCACGCATCTGGCGCGCAAGCTCGCCCGCCATTTCGTCAGCGATGCGCCGGACGAACAGCTTGTCGCGCATATGGCGGCCAGCTATCTTGGCGCAGGCGGAGAACTGATGGCGCTGTATCGCGCGCTGCTCGAGCATCCGGCGGCCTGGACCGAGGGCCATGCCAAGACCCGCGCGCCGATGGAACTCATGGCCGCCAGCCTGCGCGCGCTGGCCGTGCCGCCAGAACAGGCCACCGATCTCAGCCCGCGGGTGACCAACCGCTGGCTGCTCATGCCCCTTGCCGCGATGGGCGAGCCACATGAAGAGGTGCCCAGCCCCGCCGGTCATGGCGATCTGTCCGCCTATTGGGTCACGCCGCAGGCGCTGGCCGCGCGCACGCTCTGGGCCATGGGCCTGCCGATACGCCTTGCCGAGATGCCCGACCCGCGCGACTTCGTCGAGACAGCCCTTGGCAGACAGGCCAGCGAGACATTGCGCTTCGCCGCTGCGGGGGCCGAGACCCGCGCCGAGGGTATCGGGCTGATCCTCGCCTCGCCGGAGTTCAGCCGCAGATGACCACAGCTGCATGCGATCAGAACAGGACAGGACAGAACAGGACAGGACAGGACAGGACAGGTCAGGTCAGGGCAGGGCAGGGCAGGGCAGCGGAGTGTCCGCTACCGGGCAAGGGCAAGGCGCCGACAATGCTGCATGCCGCCCGCGACGCTCCTGCCCCGGCCAGCGCCTGCCTGCGACAGGGCGTATCACGGCACGGATGCACGGCCCCGGTGCAGCATGGCCCGCGGCGCAGGGCCCTGCTGCAGAGCGCGCGCCGCGCCCTGTCGCGCGGGATCCCCGAAACTGCGCGACAGGTGCCGAGCCTGCCCCCTGCCTGCGCCTCTGCCGCGTCCATGCCCGTTCGTCGGACCGCAGACCCCGGCGGGACTTCATGCCCTGACCGGGCCGCGCCAGCGGCCCGGCCTCCCCTGAGCGAGCCCGACGCCTCCCGGTTCTTCGGCGCCCATGCCCCGCTCCGCGTCCACGCACCGGACTGCAGCGCCCGCGTGCTGACCGGGCCGCGCCAGCGGCCCGGCCTCCCGGGCAGGACTATCCCCACGCGCCCCGGCCCCTCCTGCGACCCGACGCGCGCGGCAGGTGCCGTCGCCGACAGGCTGGCTCCGCCGTCCGCCGCCATCCCGACCCGTCCCAGGCCGACACCCCGCACGCCCCCTTGCCGCGCAGTCCGGCCCCGTCACGGGTCTCCTCTGCCCGGGGCGGGCCCGAGGCGCCTGGGCGGTGCCGGGCAGGCCGGTCGGCGCGGCCGGGTGCGACCCATCGCAGGGGACAGGACCGGGCAGCCGCGTCTGCCCGCCGCGACCCAAAGGAGTAGACGCATGACGAATTCCGGGCATGGCGCAGGCGCGCTCTCGCGGCGCGGCTTTCTTGGCCAGTCACTGGCGCTGGGCTGTTCGCTCGCCGCAAGCCCGCTGGTCACCCCGATCGCGCTGGCCGGTGCGCCGGGCGAGAACCGGCTGGTGGTCATCATCCTGCGCGGCGCGATGGACGGGCTCGACCTGTTGCGCCCGCTTGGCGACCCGCTGCTGCCCGGGCTGCGCCCCACGCTTTCGGGCGCGGGCCCGGCGCTTGACAATTATTTCGTGCTGCATCCCGCGCTCGAGGGGCTCGTGCCGCTCTGGCAGGCCGGTGAGCTTGCCTTCGTGCCCGCCACCTCCACCCCCTATCGCGACCGGCGCAGCCATTTCGACGGGCAGGACCATCTCGAGGCCGGAACCGCGGGCGCACTCCCGCCCGCACTGGCCCGCGACGGCTGGCTCAACCGGCTGCTCACGCTCCTGCCGGGGGTCGAGGCGCGCACCGCCTTTGCCGTCGGGCGCACCCGCATGCTGATCCTCGAAGGGCAGGCCCCGATCACGCAATGGACCCCGGGCACCGAACTGGCGCTGACCCCGCAGAGCCGCCTTCTGCTGGGCTATCTGTTCGAGGCCGATCCGCTCTTTGCCGAAGCCGGGCGCACCGCACTTGAAATGTCGGGGCCCTCCGAGAGCGGCGCCGTGGCGCAGGATGCGCAGGGGCTGGCCCGCTTCGTTGCCGAGCAGTTGCAGGGCGCGACCCGGATCGCAAGCTTCTCGCTCACCGGATGGGACACGCATCAGGCCCAGGCGCGCACCCTGCCGCCGGCGCTGGCGCAGCTCCAGGCGGCGCTGCTGGGCCTGCGCGAGGGGCTTGGCCCGCTCTGGGGGCGCACGACCGTGATGGCGATGACCGAATTCGGCCGCACCGTGCGCGAGAACGGGACCGGCGGGACGGATCACGGCACCGGGGGCGCGCTGCTGCTGGCAGGTGGAGCGATCCGGGGCCGGCGGATCATCGGCGACTGGCCCGGACTTGGCGAAAGCGCGCTCTATGCCGGGCGCGACCTGATGCCGCTGCGCGACATCCGCGCCTATGCGGGCTGGGCGCTGCGCGACATGTTCGGCCTGCGCGCCTCCGACATCGCGGGCACGGTGTTTCCCGGGCTCGACATGGGCGAGACGCCGGGGCGCACGCGAGATGCCTGCGCGAGGAGCGGCGTCAGCCTTATACCGGGCCGTCCTGCGCGCCGTCGAACGCCGCCGGCGCCAGCCCCGTGCGCGGGGCCGGGATGGGTGCGGATGCCACGCCCTGCAAGCTCACTCTGGCCCCGTGCATCCGCGATCCCCGCCGCCGCGGGACAGGGAACCGTCCGGCACGGCCGGAGTGGTGCCCGCGGGCGTCTGGCGCGGGCGTCATCCTGCCTGCCCGCCAGAGGCGCCCAGATCATGCACCTGCACCCCGGGACAGACGCGCCGCGCGATGTCGCACAGATGCGCGTGATGGGTGAGGTAGATCACCTGCCCCTGCCGTGCCATCTGCGCGAGCAGGTCGAAGGCGGCCCCGGCGCGCGTGTCGTCGAAGGTTTCCATGATGTCATCGGCGATGAAGGGCACCACCGCCTGCCGCTCGGCCAGGTCCAGATAGGCCGCAATGCGCAGCGCCAGATAGAGCTGGAAGCGGGTGCCCTTGGACAGTTTCCGGACCTCCTTGGAGCCGCCTCCGGCCATCTGCGCGATCAGCATCTCGCCCTTGCCCTCGGGCCGGGTCGAGAGCCCCGAATAGCGCCCGCCGGTCAGTTGCGCAAAGGCCGCGGCGGCGCGGGTCATCATGCCTGAGCGATGCGTGTCGCGATAGCGCCGCAGACCCTGCTCGAGCGCCAGGATCCCCGCCTGTCGCGCCAGATAGCGCCGCGCCTCGGTGCCGATCTCCTCCAGCATGGCCTGGCGCTCGGCCTCGAGCCGGGCCGCTGTGCTGTCCTGCCCGCCTGCCGCCAGCGCCTTCTCGGCGGCGGCGAGATCGGCATAGGCGCGCTGGAGCGCCTGATCCTGCGCGCGCAGGCTGGCGGCCAGACCCTCGGCCTCGGCCCTTGCCCCGGCCTCGTCGAGCTGCTCCAGCCGGTCGCGTTCCGGGGCAAGGGCCGAGACACCCAGATGCGCCTCCAGTTCCGCGCCGAGCACCGCGCACTCGATCGCAAGCGCGCGGGCCTGCGAAATCTCCGCGATCTGCTGCGCGATCGTGGCCAGCGACGGTGCGCCGAAATGCGCCCGCAGCGGCGCAAGCGCGTCGTCCAGAAGCGCGCTGCGCTGCGCCAGTGCCTGGATCTGCGCCTGTGCCTTGCTGCGCGCCGTCTGCAACCGCGCACGTTCCCCGACAGCCGCCTGCGCTGCGCGCAGGCGGTCGCGCAGCACAGGCCAGAGGCGCAGCGGGTCGGGCACGATGTCGATGCCCAGCGCCCCGGCCATCGGCACGATCCTTGCGTGAAACTGCGCGGTGTCCTCCTCGATGCGCGCTATGCGCCGCGCCAGCGCCTCGGCCTGTGGCGCCAGCGTGTCGAGCCGGGCCAGCGTCGTCAGGATCGCACGCAGATGCGCGGGTGCGGGCGGCGGCGTGCCGATCCAGCATTCGGCGCAGGCCGCCTCCAGCGCCGCGCTCCAGGCCGCGCGGGCGGCCTCGGCCTGTGCGAGCGCAGCCCGGCGCGCCACAGCCTCGCGGCGCAGCCCGGCATGCATCTCCCTTCTCTCGGCGCCTTGCAGCAGGGCCTCTGCCTCGGCCAGAAG
>SKYA01000015.1 GCA_007128135.1 Paracoccaceae bacterium
CAACCCGGACAACTACTTCGCGCCCATCGTTCTGGATAACGATTTCTGGATCGACTATGGCGACGAACTGCGCGAGCGGTTTGCAAACTGGATGCTGCAATAAGCATTTCCCCGGTCAGGGCGCGAGAAATCGCGCCCTGACTGCCTTTGCGAAACATGGCTGAACCACACAGTGCAGGGAGTGCGCGCATGGCGATGGCGGATGCGACAGACCAGATCGGGACCGAAACCGACAAGCGGGGCCGGTTGGTCACGTCTGACGGCACACCCTTGCGCCGCGCGCTTGAACGGGCGAACCGGCGCCGCAAGATCTCCGCTTTCCTGCTGGTCTCACCGCTGCTGGCGTTCATCCTGATCTTCTTTGCCTTTCCGATTGCGCAGATGATGTGGCGCTCGGTCGATAACCCGCAGATCGTGAACGCCCTGCCGCGCACCCTCGATGCGTTGCAAGACTGGGACCGTACGGGTCTGCCGGACGAGCGGGTCTTTGCTGCGCTCCATGCAGACATGCTCGAAGACCTTGACCGCGAGCGCCGGGATCAGAAGATCGGGCCGCTCGGGATACGCCTGAACTATGAACTCAGCGCGGCCCGCAGCGCGATTTCGCGCACGGCACGGGATGTCCCGAATTTCGAGGCCCCCTTCAGGGACGCTTTCGTAGATGCCCACAGGTTGTGGGGGCAACCCGACTTGTGGCGCATCATCCAGCGCGAAGGCAGGCCGCTGACACTTTCCTATTACGTCGCGGCACTTGACCGCGAGTATGACGAGTTCGGAAACGTCGTAAGGCGCGACGAGAACCGGCGAATCTATGTCTCCCTGTTCGGTCGGACGCTTGCCTTGAGTGTCGCGATCACCGCGATGACATTCCTGCTGGGCTTTCCGATTGCCTATTACCTGTCGATCCTCCCCATGCGCCGGGCGAACCTGCTGATGATTGCGGTGCTGTTGCCGTTCTGGACCTCGCTTCTGGTGCGCACATCGGCCTGGATCGTGCTGTTGCAGCAGCAAGGGGTCATCAACAACACACTGGTCGCGCTGGGCGTCATCGGGGATGATGGCCGCTTCAGCCTGATCTACAACCAGACCGGCACGATCATCGCGATGACGCATATCCTGCTGCCCTTCATGGTGTTGCCGCTCTATTCGGTGATGCGAACCATCCCGCCTAGCTACATGCGGGCGGCGAAAAGCCTCGGCGCGACACCCTGGACAGCGTTCCGGCGGGTCTATTTCCCGCAGACCCTGCCGGGGATCGGCGCCGGTGGCGTGCTCGTCTTCATCATCTCCATCGGCTATTACATCACCCCCGCGCTGGTTGGTGGCCAGTCCGGCCGGATGATCTCGAACGAGATCGCGCGCCACATCCAGCAATCGCTGAACTGGGGGCTTGCGGCCGCTTTGGGCTCGATGCTGCTGGTGGGTGTTCTGGTGCTCTACTGGCTCTATAACCGGCTCGTCGGCACTGACAGCCTGAAATTCGGGTAAGGGAGAGAAACCATGTCCATGCCCGCCTACTTCACCCTGAAGGACAAGATCTGGTATTACGCCTTCCGCGTGATCTGTTTCGCGATCTTCTTCTTCCTGCTGGCGCCGATCCTGATCATGATCCCGCTCAGCTTCAACGCGCAACCTTTCTTCACCTTCACGCGCGAGATGCTGACGCTCAACCCCGAGGGCTATTCGCTGCGCTGGTATCAGGATTTTCTCGGCTCCTCGAGCTGGCGCAGGTCGATCCAGAACTCCTTCATCATCGGGATCGCGGCGACGGTGGTCTCGACCACGCTGGGCACACTGGCAGCACTCGGGCTCTCGCGGTCCGAAATGCCTTACAAGGGGCTGATCATGGGCATCCTGATCTCGCCCATGATCGTGCCGCTGATCATTTCGGCGGCGGGGATGTTCTTCTTCTTCTCGTCGATCAACATCGCGCAGACCTATCTCGGCGTTGTCCTCGCCCATGCCGCACTTGGCACGCCATTCGTGGTCATCACCGTGACGGCCACTCTGGTGGGATTCGACCAGTCGCTTACGCGGGCGGCGGCCAATCTTGGTGCCTCGCCGACGCGGAGTTTCTTCAAGATCACGATGCCGCTCATCCTGCCCGGTGTCATCTCGGGCGCGCTGTTTGCCTTCATCACCTCGTTTGACGAGATCGTGGTCGTGCTGTTCGTCGCCGGAGTCGAGCAGCGCACCATCCCGCGCGAGATGTGGTCGGGTATCCGCGAGGATATCAGCCCGACAATTCTGGCCGTGGCGACTATCCTCGTGATGATTTCGATCGCGCTGCTGACCGTGGTGGAACTGCTGCGCCGCCGGGGCGAGCGGCTGCGGGGGCTGAGCCCGCAATAGGAATGGCTTCGGCAGGGCGGGGGCGTTTCGCGCCCCCGCTTCTTGCGTTGCGCATCCTTGGTTATCGCGCGCCGGGTGTGTCAGGTTGAATCGAGTATTTCTGGCAAGATGAAGCACAGGGCAGGGTCCTGGCCCGCACAAGTCAGATCAGAGTTTTGGCGAGTACCTTGGACCAGGATTCAGGGCAGGATCTGGAGCCAGATCCAGCCGGTCAGCATGACCCCTGCTGTGCCGATCAGCACCGACGAGGCGGCGACGCGCCTGGCCCGCCCATAGAGATTGGCAAAGACATAGGCATTGACGCCCGGTGCCATCGCGGCAGTGAGCGTGGCCGAGCGCAGCGCCTCGGTGCCAAGGTCGAAGGCGCGGGCGAGCCCGTAGGTGATTGCCGGGTGCACGATCAGCGATAGGGCAACGACGAAGCCGATGGTGCGCAGATCGCCCTCGGGGCGGTAGCGGTAGAGCACGCCTCCGAGCGAGAAGAGCGCTGCCGGCAAGGCCGCCCGTACCATCATGTCGAGGGCCTGGTCCATCACCCCGGGCAACGGCAGCCCCGTCAGATTGACGATGAAGCCGAGTCCGATACCGATGACCAGGGCATTTCGGAACATGGCCGAGAACACCTTGCGCATCGAGTCGCGCAGCCGTCCGCTGCGGTTGCGGATCAGCTCCATCGTGGTGATGCCGATGGCATAGCAGATGGGCGAATGGACGGCGATGATGGCATAATTCGCGGCCAGTGCATCGCTGCCATAGGCGCGTTCGGTCAGCGGCAGACCAAGCAGCACCGAGTTGGAGAAAAGCGCGACAAAGCCGATCGCGGTGCAATCCTCCCAGTCACGTCCAAACAGTATCCGCGCGCCCGCGAACCCCAGCGCGAAGCTGGCAATCGCTCCGGTGTAGTAGGCGACCAGCAGGCGCAACTCGAATTGCTGGCCCAGATCGAGCCGCGCGATGGCCACGAAAAGCAGGCAGGGAATGGCGAAGGTCTGCGTGAACCAGACCACGCCATCGACCTGCGCATCATTGATGAGATTGCGCCAGCGCGCGACGTAGCCGAACCCGATGACCAGAAAGACCGGCAGGATGACATCCGCGAGCGCCTGCATGACCCTAGAGCGCCAATTCGATCACCATGCCGTCATGGGCCGGGGTGATATGGTCAGGGGTCTCGTGGCAAAGCGTGGCATAGTCGAGATCGACATGCATGTTGGTCAGGATCGCGCGTTTCGGGGCAGCGCGGGCGATCCAGCCCAGCGTCATCTCGAGATGGGCATGGGTGGGGTGCGGCTTGCGGCGCAGCGCGTCGATGATCCAGACGTCGAGCCCTTCCAGCCAGGGCCAGCTTTCCTCGTAGATTGAAACCACATCGGGGCAGTAGGCAAGCCCGCCGATGCGAAACCCCAGCGCATCTATCGAGCCGTGATTCAGCCGCAGCGGATGCAGCGTCAGCGCCCCGCCTGCGCCCTCGACAGTGACCGGACCGTCAATTGTGTTCATGTCGAGGATGGGCGGATAGGGCGAGTCTCTGGGCTGCATGAAGGCATAGCCGAAGCGCGACATCAGTGCATCCTGTGTCGCACCGTCGGCCCAGACCGGCAGCCTTTCGCGCGTATTGAAGACCAGTTGGCGCAGATCATCGATGCCGTGGACATGATCGGCATGGGAATGGGTATAGACCACGGCATCAAGCCGTCCGATTCCGGCATCGAGAAGCTGCGCGCGCATGTCGGGAGAGGTGTCGATCAGCACCTGCGTTCGGCCCGTGTCCGAAATGCGCTCGAGCAGCAGCGAGCAGCGCCGGCGGATATTGCGCGGCTCGGTCGGGTCGCAATCGCCCCAATGCCCGCCCAGGCGCGGCACCCCGCCCGAGGAGCCGCAGCCCAGGATCGTGGCGCGCAACAGGCTCATGCGGCGGCTTTCCAGAACAGGCGGTCGAAATTCGCTGAGGTCGCGGCGGCGAATTCGGCATAGTCGAGCCCGAAGAGATCAGCGCCGGCCTGCGCCGTATGAACCGTATGGGCCGGTTCGTTGCGTTTGCCGCGATGGGGCGGCGGGGCGAGATAGGGAGCGTCGGTTTCCAGCAGGATACGTTCGATCGGCGCGGCCCGGAAGATGGCGCGCAGCGCGTCGCTTCTGGGGAATGCCGCGATGCCGGACATGGACAGGTAGAAGCCCAGGTCCAGCGCGGCCTCGGCCAGCCCGGCGCCGGAAGAAAAGCAGTGCATGACACAGGTATAGCGGCCTGCGCGATATTCCTCGGTCAGGATTCTTGCCATGTCCTCGTCGGCGTCGCGGGCATGGATGATGAGTGGCAGGCGCGTGCGTCGCGCGGCCTCGATATGCAGCCGCAGGCTTTCCTGCTGGGCGGCCTTGCTCTCGGCGGTATAATGGTAGTCTAGCCCGCTTTCGCCGATGCCCACCATCGCGGGATGATCGGCAAGCGCAACCAGTTCCTCCACCGTGACCATGGGTTCATCGGCCACGTTCATCGGGTGGGTGCCTGCGGCGAAGAAGATGCCCTCATGCGCTTCGGCAATGGCCTGGACCTGCGGCAGCAGGCGCAGTCGCGTGCAGATCGTGACCATGCGGCTCACGCCTGCCGCACGTGCCCGGGCGATCACATCGTCCAGATCCCCGGCAAGCTGCGGGAAATCCAGATGGCAATGACTGTCAACGATCTCGGGCGGCATGGAGTCTCCGGCTTGGGGCGGATCAGAGGAACGCACGCGCCTCTGCTTCGGTCTGAAGGACCATATCAAGCACCAGCGCGGCCGGGTCAAGATTGACCGCGCGCCCGTGGCGCGCCCGCGCGCCCAGACGCTGGGCAAGTGCCGCATAGGCCCGCGCCGCGCCATGGTCAGGGGCCATGCGCGCGAGCAGTGCCGCCTCTCCGGGTACGGCCTCGGGGCCGGGGCCAAGGATGCCTGCGCGGGCAAGCCGGGCGAGAAACAGGTCAAGGAGTGTCAGGATCAGGTCGAAGCGCGCCTCATTGCCCTTTCCCGCAGCAGACTCGGCCAGGGCGAGCGTGCGGGGGCGGTCCACTCTGGGCAGGCCCTGAAATATCTGGACAAGCTGCGCATATATTTCGGCCCCGCCGCCTTGTGCAAGCGCGATGGCTGCCCCCACGGACCCACCCGAAAGCTCGGCCAGCGCGACGGAGGGTTCGCTCACGCCGGCCTGCGCAAGGGCGCTGGTGAAATCCTGGCCCGCGAGGGGCACGAGGCGCAATTCGCGGCAGCGCGAGCGGATGGTGGGCAAGAGCCGCGAGGGCTGGTGCGCAACAAGAAGCAGCGTGGCCCGGGCAGGAGGTTCTTCCAGCGCCTTCAGAAGGGCGTTGGCCGCATTTGGGTTCATCTCGTCGGCTGCATCGACAATCACCACGCGCCGCCCGTCGCCTGCGGCCGAGAGGCCGAAGAACCCGTGCAGCCTGCGCATCTCGTCCACCGTGATGACCCGGCGCAACCTGCCCTTGTCATCATGCCCGCGCCGAATGACCAGCAGCCCCCCATCGGCACCTGCGCGCAGCCGCCGGGCGACGGGATGGTCTTCGGGGATATCGAGTGAGGCGGGAGGTGGGGAGGCGAACATGCCGCCATCCGGGGGCGGGGTGGCAAGCAGGAAGCGGGCAAGCCGCCAGGCAAGTGTCGCCTTGCCAACGCCGCGCGGGCCGCAGAGAAGCCAGCCATGATGCAGGCGGTCGGAAACATATGCCTGCAGCAAGACGGATTCGGCCTCTTCCTGACCGAAGAGGTGTCGGGTTTCGCGCGGGTGCGGCGCGCCCTCGATCTGGTCGGGAAGGGGTTCGGTATCGGTCATGGCGCAGCGTGCCTGTCAATGCTGCGGCGCATTTTCGGCGAGGCCGGATATGCCCCCCCGGGCTGC
>SKYA01000070.1 GCA_007128135.1 Paracoccaceae bacterium
CGGCTCCCTTCCGGCTTTGCAGCTCGAAGACGGGTTCGATGCGGTTGGAGTCCGGCGTGCCCGACGGGGTGAGTTGGATGCGATAGAACCCGCAGGTTTTCCAGTGTTCTTCGAACAAGGCGGCGATGCGGGCCGCCTCGTGCACTTGACTTTGTCCCCAAGGCGTCCCCACCGGCCCCGCCGGCAACGCTGGTGATGGCACATTCCGACCTGCCAGCGCCCCTGCGCCGATTCGGCAACCGCGATGCCGCATTGACCGAGGCACCGGAAGTCGCCTTCCCGCCCGATGGCGCGGCACTTGTCCCGCTGGACGGACAGGTGCTGGCGCGGGTGGAACGGGGGCAGGCGCCCTTCACATGGTTCGCCAATGGTGCCCCGGTCCTGCTCCGCAGCCATGAGCGCGAGGCGCGGCTGGCGCTGGAGGGGCCGGGCTTCGTCACGCTCTCGGTGGTTGACGCCCGGGGACTGGCAGCACGGGTGCAGGTGGAATTGCGCGCAGCGCGATAGCGGCCCCTGCGCGGAGTGTGATTCTTTCGGCAGGCTGTTTCTGTCTGTGCCACAGGCATGCTCGATGCTCGAAAACCCGGGCGCCGGGAAGCGTGCTGGTCAACATGCAAGGGGTCTGAGAATATTGGCTCCGGCGGTAGGGATCGAACCTACGACCAATTGATTAACAGTCAACTGCTCTACCGCTGAGCTACGCCGGAACACGCCCCTCCTTTAGCAAGGGTGCGCGCGCGCGTCCAGAGCGATTGACGAGTCTTTCCCGGAGTTTTTCACTCCCCACGGGCGCAGGCGACGCTGCATGGCGGCAGCGCGCGCTCGCGTCACGTTTCGTAGAGGCAGAGAGCTTAGGGTGCGGCCAAACGACATGTTCCCGGAGTCCGCCATGCCCGACCTTTCCGCACGTCTGAGTCTGCCCTTCATCCAGCCCGCGCAGGCGCAGAAACACGTTACCCATAACGAGGCCATCGAGCGGCTGGACCTGCTGGTGCAGCTTGTTCTTCAGGGGGTGGACGTGAACACGCCGCCGAGTCTGCCGCAGGAAGGGCAGATCTGGGCAACGGGTCTGGCACCGTCCGGAGCCTGGATCGGGCAGCCGAACGCGCTGGCGGCATGGGCGGACAATGGCTGGCATTTCCTCGCTCCGCGCACTGGCTGGCGCGCGACGCTGGGGACGGAGCTGCGCATCTGGGATGGCAGCGAATGGGTGGTGCAATCGATCAGCGCGCTCGACAACATCACCGGGCTGGGTGTGAACACCAGTTTCGACATGACCAACCGATTGGCCGTGGCCTCGGAGGGGAGCCTGTTCAACCATGCCGGGGCCGGCCATCAGCTGAAGGTCAACAAGCAGGCCAGCACGCAGACGGCAAGCCTGCTCTTTCAGACCGGCTTTTCCGGGCGGGCCGAGATGGGCACGGCGGGCGATGACGATTTCTCGGTCAAGGTTTCGACTGATGGCGGCATCTGGCGTGACGGGCTGCGCGTGGCGGCGACCAGCGGCACTGTCAGCCTGCCCAATGGCGCGCAGATTTCAGGCAGCGTGACCGGCACGGCGGTGACGCAGGCCGCCGCTGACACGACTGCCGGGCGACTGCTGAAGGTAGGGGATTTCGGGATTGGCCGAACTGCGTCCGTGTTCTCCGCCGTGGCCGATCTCGACACGGATTTCCGCAATGTCACCTCCTTCGGGCTGCAGACGGTCAGCGATGCCAATGGCGGCTACCCGACTGGCTTTGCGGGAAATGCAGCGGCGCTTGCGGTGCTGCGCGCGGCCTCGGGCAATCGCGGCGTGCAGGTTCTGCACGGGCTGGGGGGCGAGACTTCGGGGTCGGATGCGGGGCTTGCCATTCGGGTGTTTCGCAACGATGGCACGGATGGCGCATGGCAGGTCTTCTACAACACCCATAACGTGGTCGGAACGGTCGCGCAGGCGGGCGGGGTTCCGACCGGCGCGCTGGTCGAGAGCGGCAGCAACGCCAATGGCGACTACATGCGCCTTGCCGACGGCACGCAGATCTGCACCCGGACCGTGGCGCATGATCTGTCCGACCTCGACGCGCAGGCTTGGGCCTATCCGATGGGCTTCGCCTCTGCCCCGGTCGCGAGCTTTGCCGTTGTCGGCAATTCGGCCGCCGCACTGGAGGCCTGGGGACAGAATGGCGGCTCTGCCTGGGCCGCGGCGGGCGAATGGCGCACGCGCCACCGCGCGGCGCTGGCCGACGCGACGATCGAGGTTCAGCTGACCGCCACCGGGCGCTGGTTCTGAGTCGGCTCCACGCAGTAGAGCGGCAGGGAGCGGGCATTTAGACCGGGTGTCCCTGCCGTGCCGTCACAAGCGTGCTTTGCCGCGCAAGACAAAGATATATATAGCAAAAAAATTTGAATCCGCAGGCACGCTGGAATCATTTCGTCCAGATTGATACTCTATTGATTTAATATTTATCTGCTGCTACGCTTTTTCCAAAATCAGGATCGCAGTCCGTGCGACACCTGGGAGGAGGAAGCTTACAGATGACGATTGTGCCGGTCCGTTCTGCGGATCTTGCGGCGGCAGAAGTGTCGTGGTTTGCGGCGCTCTGTTCGGATGATTACCGATTTCTGGGCGTTCCCGAGGGGGATCTGCGCTCCAGCTGGGCGCATTGTTCCTCGATCGTGAAGGCTGCCGAGGCGAACGGGTTTCGCAACATCCTGTGCCCCTCGTCCTATCAGGTCGGTCAGGATACGTTGTCCTTCGTGGCCGCCGCCAGCCAGGTGACCGAGCGCATCAACCTGCTCGCCGCCATCCGCTGCGGCGAGATGCAGCCGATCATGCTGGCGCGCACGGTCGCAACGCTTGACCACATGCTGCAGGGGCGGCTGACGCTGAATGTCATCTCGTCCGATTTCCCGGGCGAGGTGGCCGACAGCGCCTATCGCTACAAGCGCAGCCATGAAGTGGTGCAGATCCTGCGCCAGGCCTGGGAGCGCGACGAGATCAATCACGAGGGTGAAATCTATCAGTTCTCGGGCATTCCCACGGCGCCCGCAAAACCCTATCAGCAGAATGGTGGGCCGCTGCTCTATTTCGGAGGCTACAGCCCCGACGCGCTGGAACTCTGCGCAGCGCATTGCGATGTCTATCTGATGTGGCCCGAGCCGAAAGAGGCGATTGCAGGCCGGATGAAGGCCATCGCCGAACGGGCAGAGGCGCATGGCCGGGTGCTGGATTACGGGCTGCGCGTGCATGTCATCGTGCGCGATACCGAGGCCGAGGCGCGCGACCATGCTGAGCATATCGTAAGCAAGCTGGATGACGACTATGGCCGCATGATCCGCGAGCGCGCGCATGACAGCATCAGCCTGGGTGTGGCGCATCAGGCAAGGAACCGCGAACTGGCCGACAAGTATGGCTATGTCGAGCCGCATCTGTGGACAGGTGTGGGGCGCGCGCGCTCGGGCTGCGGGGCGGCACTCGTGGGCAGTGCCGATCAGGTGCTCTCGGAAATCGAGGCCTATCGGAAGATGGGCATCCGTGCCTTCATCTTCTCGGGCTATCCGCATCTGGAGGAATGCGCGCATTTCGGACGGCTGGTCATGCCGCATCTGAAAACCTGCTCGCTGCCGCATGAATATGGCCGCGTGCCCGCCGCAACTCCGGCGACGCCGCTTGGCGTGGGAGAGCGCAGATGATGGAGCGGGTCGAGATATCGGCGGGCGTGAGCTTCAGCCGCATTGTCTATGGCATGTGGCGCCTTGGCGATGACAGCGACACCTCGCCCGGGCATGTTCAGGCCAAGATCGAGGCCTGTCTGGCGCAGGGCATCACCACGCTGGACCAGGCCGACATCTATGGCGGCTACACGGCCGAGGCGATCCTGGGTGCTGCGCTGCGCGCCAGCCCCGGTCTGCGCGACAAGGTGGAGCTGGTCAGCAAATGCGACATCGTGGCCCCTGCGGGTCGCCATTCCGGGGCGCGCGTGAAGCATTACGACACCTCGCCCGCGCATATCCGCGCCTCGGTCGAGACCAGCCTGCGCGACATGGCAACCGACAATCTGGACCTGCTGCTGATTCACCGCCCCGACCCGATGATGGATGCCAAGGCGACGGGCGCCTGTCTCGATGCGCTGGTGGCCGAGGGCAAGACCCGCGCGGTGGGTGTGTCGAATTTCCGGCCCTGGGACTTCGATCTGCTGCAATCGGCCATGTCCACGCGGCTTGCCACGAACCAGATCGAGATCAGCCTGTTGCACCGCGCGCCGTTCACCGACGGAGACCTGGCGCATCTGCAACGGCTGAAGGTTGCGCCGATGGCATGGTCACCACTGGGCGGCGGTGCGCTGTTCGGGCAGGGGGCCGAGGCCGCGCGCCTGCGTCCGGTCATGGAGCGGATGGCGCAGGCGGCAGGTGTCGGCGCGGATGCGATTGCCGTGGCCTGGCTGCTGGCGCATCCGGCCCGGATATTACCCGTTATGGGCACCAATTCGCCGGCCCGCATTGCGAGGCTGAATGACGCACTGACACCGGCGCTCACGCGTGAGGACTGGTTCGAGCTTTGGACTGCTGCCGCCGGGCAGGAGGTTCCTTGAGACGATCCGCAAGCCCGGGGAGGCTGCGGTGACAACATCAAACGGGAGGAAGACCATGAGAAAGACACTAGCCGTATCAGCCCTTGCGCTGATGGCCGCCGGGGCCACGCAAGCGCAGGAATTGCGCTTCATGTGCTATCAGGATGGCGCGGAATGCGACGCCTGGGCCGAAGCCTTCCAGAGTTTCGAGGCCGAGAATCCCGGCACCACGGTTGTGGTGGACGTGGTGCCCTATCAGGCGATCATCGAGTCGCTCCCGATCCAGCTGGAAGTCGGCGAAGGCCCGGACCTGGCCCGCATTACCGATTATGGCGGGCTGGCGCGTTTCCTGCTGGATGTGCGCCCGATGGTCTCGGACCCTGACCTGATCGAGGCGCGCTATGGTCCCTCTCTGGCATGGGCGCGCGTGGGCGACAATGCGCCTGACGGGATCTACAACATCGTCGATCAGCTGACGGCCACTGGCGGCTTTGCCAATGCCACGCTGTTCGAGCAGGCCGGGGTCGAGATGCCCGGACCGGGCGCAAGCTGGGCAGACTGGGCTGAAGCCTCGCGCGCGGTGCGCGATGCGACCGGCGTCGATTTCGCAATGGCGATCGACCGCACCGGCCACCGATTTGCGGCCCCGGCCATGTCCTTTGGTGCCGCACTTTTCAATGACGAGGGCGAGGCGCTGGTCATCGATGACGGGTTCCGCAGCTTTTCCGAGCAGTTCGTGGCATGGCACGAGGATGGCACGCTTGCACGCGATGTCTGGGCCGGTGCGGGGGGCGGCACCTATCAGGATGCAGCCGGCGAATTCATCAACGCCAATCTGGTGATGTATTATTCGGGCAGCTGGCAGATCGGCCGCTTTGGCCGTGATATCGGCGACGCCTTCGACTGGGTCGCCACCGGCGCGGTCTGCGGTCCGGCCGCCTGCACCGGGATGCCGGGCGGCGCCGGGATTGTGGGTCTCAACCGCACCGAACACCCCGAGGCGGTGGCAAAGCTGATGGAATTCGTCGCGCGCGACGACATTCAGGCACAGGTTCTGGCCCAGACCCGCAACCTGCCCGCGAATGCCGAATTGCAGGCCAATGGCATCGCCTATCAGGACGTTACCCCCGAGGTCGCGGCGGCGCTGACGGCCTTTGCAGCTTCGGTTCCGGATTTCTCGGACACGGCCTATGCGTTGCAGGGCTATCAGTTCAACCGCGCGGTCTATACCAACATCCCCGCGCGCCTGACCCAGGCCATTGTCGGCGAACTTTCGCTGGATGACGCGCTTGCGCGGCTGGAGCAGGACGTGGCTGACGCCATCGCCGAGGCCCGCTGACGCCCGATCGCCCGGCCCGCAAGGGGCCGGGCGCCACCGACGACAGTCAGGAACGCACATCATGGCAGCGATTGTCCGCGCCCTCTACGAGGGGGCCTTCAACCTCTTTGAAAAACCCATGCAGATGCTGCAATACAGCCTCGGCGCGCATCGCATGGCCTGGGTGTTCCTGCTGCCCAATCTGCTGATCTTCGGCCTGTTCACCTATCTGCCGATCCTGCTCAATGTCTGGTATGCCGGAACCAGCGGCGACCGCATCCTGCTGGGCGAGCGCGACTGGACGGGGGCTGCGAATTTCGCCACGCTGCTCGATTGTGGCTCGTATCTGGACCCCAATACCTGCCGGCGCGACCTGTTCTGGCGTGCTGTCCACAATACCGGCTGGTTCGTGGTGCTGCAGGTGGGGTTCATGATCCTGCTGTCGCTGATCGCGGCGCTGATCCTGAACCGCAACATCCCGCTCAAGGGCTTCTTCCGTGCCGTGTTCTTCTATCCGGTGCTGCTCTCGCCGGTGGTCGTGGCACTGATCTGGAAATGGATCCTGCAACGCAACGGTGTGCTCAATGCCGGGCTGGACTGGGCCGGGATGCCCACGGTCAACTGGCTGCTGGACCCGTCCTGGGCCTTCTTCTGGATCGTCTTTGTCTCGATCTGGGCCAATATGGGCTTTTATGTCCTGATCCTGCTGGCGGGGCTGCAATCGATCCCGTCGGATGTCTATGAGGCCGCCGAGATGGACGGTACGCCGGCATGGCGGTCGCTGCTGCGCATCACGCTGCCGCTGCTGACGCCCACACTTCTGGTGGTGATGGTGCTGAGCCTGATCCGCGCCGTGCAGGCCTTCGACGAGATCTATGTGCTGACCGGCGGCGGGCCGGGTTCGGCCACGACGCTGCTGATCCAGTATATCTATGACGTGGGCTTTGCCACGCGGCCCCGGCAGTTCGGGCTGGCGGCGGCGGCGTCACTTCTGATGGCGGGGGTTCTGCTGGTGCTGACGCTGTTGCAGCTTGCCGCGACCCGCAAGCGTGCGGAGGACGGGTGATGTTCGGATTTCTGACCCTGCGCCGGGGCCGCGACCGGCTGGACATGACCGACTGGATTGCCTTCGGCTTTCTCGGTTTCGGCGTGGTGCTGATGCTCGGCCCCGTCCTGTGGCTGGCACTGTCCAGCTTCAAGACCGAAGCCGCGCTGCAGGAATACCCGCCCAAGCTGCTGCCGCTGGCGCCGCAATTCGTCGAGGTCGAGGGGTTCGAGACGGCCCTTCAGCGATTCCGCGTCGTCGCGGGCGAACATGCCGGGCGCGAGCTGGCGCAGGTGCGCCGTGTCGGGCTGAACGCGCAGATGATCGACCCGGCCAACCCGGATGAACGGCTGAACGTGCATATCAACGACCGCGAGCCGGTCCGCGCGGTCCGGATCGCTTCGGAAAACTATACGGGCCTGTTCACGCGGTTCAATTTCCTGCTCTATTTCTGGAATTCGACCTTCATCACGGTGGCTGCCACGATCCTGACGGTGCTGTTCAACTCGATGGCGGCCTTTGCGCTGGCAAAATACCGTTTCACCGGGCGCACGGCCGTCTTTCTGCTGATCATCGCGACACTGATGATCCCGCCCACGGTCACGCTGGTGCCGCTGTTTCTGGTGGTCAGCCAGATGGGGCTGATCAACTCGCCATGGGCCGTGATCTGGCCCGCCATCGCCACACCGACAGGGGTGTTCCTGCTGCGCCAGTACATGCTGACCATTCCCGATGACCTGCTCGATGCCGCGCGGATGGACAATGCCAGCGAATGGCGCGTCTACTGGAAGATCGTGCTGCCGCTCTCGGCGCCAGCGCTCGCGGTGCTGATCATCTTCTCTGTCATGTGGCGCTGGAACGAATTTCTCTGGCCGCTGATCGTGCTGAACCGGTCGGAAGTCTTTACACTGCAACTGGCGCTGAACTCGTTTCAGGGCGAATTGCAGACCGCATGGTCGAGCCTGCTGGCGATGACCGTGCTGACCCTGCTGCCGATCACGCTGGTCTTTGCCTTTTTGCAGAAATTCATCACCCAGGGCATTGCCCAATCGGGTGTGAAATGAGGCTGGTCCCCTCCGGGGGGAGTATTTGGAGCAAGATGAAAGGGCTGGTCGATGGCTGAGGTCGAACTGCGCGGCATTGTAAAGGAATATGGCGCGGTGCGGGTCGTCCACGGGGTGGATCTGACCATCGAGGACGGCACCTTCTGCGTCTTTGTCGGCCCTTCGGGCTGCGGAAAATCGACGCTGCTGCGGATGATCGCGGGGCTGGAGGACATCTCGGGCGGGGATCTGCTGATCGGCGGAGAGCGGGTGAATGACCAGCGCGCCGCCGAGCGGGGGCTGGCGATGGTGTTCCAGACCTATGCGCTTTATCCGCATATGTCGGTGCGCCAGAACCTGGCCTTCGGGCTGGAGAATATCCGCATGCCGAAATCCGAGATTGCCGCGCGCGTGGACGAGGCGGCGCGGATGCTCAAGCTCGAGCCCTATCTGGACCGCAAGCCGCGCGCGCTCTCGGGCGGGCAGCGCCAGCGCGTGGCGATCGGTCGCGCCGTTGTGCGCGAGCCCAAGGTGTTCCTGTTCGACGAGCCTCTCTCGAACCTTGATGCCGAGTTGCGCGTCTCGATGCGGGGCGAGATTGCCGCGCTGCATCGGCGTGTGGGCAACACGATGATCTATGTCACCCATGACCAGGTCGAAGCGATGACCATGGCCGACAAGATCGTGGTCCTGCGCGACGGACGAATCGAGCAGGCCGGTGCGCCGATCGACCTCTACAACCGCCCGGTGAATACCTTTGTCGCCGGTTTCATCGGCTCGCCGCGCATGAATTTCCTTCCCTGCAAGGTTACCGGTCACGACGCTGACGGACTCACCTTGCAGGATGCGCAGGGCCGCCCCCTGCGCGCGGCAGTGGACGGGCGCACAGTCGGCGAGGGGGATACGGTCGAGCTGGGCATCCGCCCCGAACACATGCACCCCGACCCCGAAGGCTACCCGGTGCAGGTGGAAAATGTCGAGCAACTGGGCGGAGAAAGCTATCTCTATGTCAGGACCGAGACCGGCGTGGCGTTGACGGCGCATCTGTCGGGCCAGACCGGCCTTGCGCGCGGCGGGCGCGCCTTCCTCGCCATCCGGCCCGAATTTGCGCATGTGTTCCGCAAGGATGGCACTGCGCTGCCGCGCCTGCGGCTGGGCGAACTGGAAGGCGATACCCGGACGTGACTCGAGAGGCCGAGACCCTCGCCCCCGGCGCACTTCCGCTCTATCTGCAGATCAGCGAGATGCTGATCCGCGATATTGCTGCCGGGCGGCTTGCTGACGGGGTCCGGCTGCCGCCGGAGCGCGAGATGGCCGCGCAGCTTGGCATCGCCGTGGGCACCCTGCGCCGGGCGCTGGCCGATCTGACCGAGAAGGGATTGCTGGAGCGGATTCAGGGCTCGGGCAATTATGTCCGCCACCAGCCCGCGCCAAACAGTGTCTATGCGCTGTTCCGGCTGGAACTGGTCGAGGGTGGCGGCCTGCCCACGGCCGAGGTTCTGGAGCTTGCGCGTGTGTCCAAGCCTGCCGATCTGCCCGCTTTCGGTGCCGATGCCGAGGCCTGGCGCATCCGTCGCCTGCGTCGCCTCTCGGGCGTGCCTGCGGCGGTTGAGGAGATATTTCTCGACGCCGGCTATTGCGCCGCGCTGCGCATCGAGGATCTGTCGGAATCGCTCTATCTGTTCTATCGTGACCGTCTGGCTCTCTGGATCCAGCGTGCCGAAGACCGCATCGACCAGGGTGCCCTGCCGGACTGGACGCCGCCTGCTTTCGGCATTGCCCCGCGCACGGTCCTGCCACGCATCACGCGGATTTCCTGGGCACAGGACAACAGCAGCGCGGAAGTCTCGCGCAGCTGGTATGACCCGGCGCGCGTGCATTATGTCGCCCGACTGTAAATGAGAGAGACTCCATGACGACAGCCCTTCGCTACGGACTCATCGGTTGCGGGATGATGGGACAGGAGCATCTGCGCAACATCGCGCTTCTGGGCGCGCAGGCGCAGGTGGTCGCGGTGTTCGAGCCCGATGCCGCCATGCGCACGGCAGCAATGGCGCTCGTGCCGGAGGCGCGGTTTCATCCGACCCTCGAGGCGCTGCTTGCCGACCCCGAGGTGACGGCATTCCTGATCGCCAGCCCCAACCACCTGCATCTGGCCCAGCTTGAGGCGATCCGGGCACAGCGGCCGCTGCCGGTGCTGGTGGAAAAACCCCTGTTCACGGACCCGGCCAGTGCCGGGGCGCTGGGCGCGCTGGTGGCGGATTGGCCCGCACCGTTCTGGGTGGCGATGGAATACCGCTACATGCCCCCGGTCGCGGCCCTGATCCGCGAGGCCGACGCGGTGACCGGCGGGGTGCGGATGCTGACCATCCGCGAGCATCGCTTTCCCTTCCTGCCCAAGGTTGGTGACTGGAACCGATTCAACCGCAACAGTGGCGGCACGCTGGTCGAGAAATGCTGCCATTTCTTTGACCTGATGCGCCTGATCTTGCGCGATGACCCGGTGCGGGTCATGGCATCGGGCGGGCAGGCGGTCAACCATCTCGACGAGCGTTACGGTGGCGAGACCCCCGATATCTGGGACCACGCCTATGTCATTGTCGATTTCGCGCGCGGGGCGCGGGCGATGCTGGAATTGTGCATGTTCGCCGAAGGGTCGCAATATCAGGAAGAGATCAGCGCCGTCGGCCCGCTTGGCAAGATCGAATGCCTCGTGCCGGGGCCGGGGCGGTTCTGGCCCGCGCATCTGGGAGCGCCGCCCGTCGCCCGGCTGACCGTCAGCCCGCGCGCGCCAAAAGGGCCGCGTGCAGTGGATATTCCCGTTGATCCCGAATTGCTGGAGGCCGGAGATCACAATGGATCGACCTTCTATCAGCATCAGCTTTTCGCCGCGGCCGTGCGCGGCGCCGGTCCGGTCGAGGTGGGCGCGCTTGACGGCTGGTGGGCCGTCGCCATGGGCATGGCGGCGCAGCACTCCGCGCTGACGGGACAGGCCGTGGACCTGCGCCAGGCGGATTATGCACCAGTCACGCCCCCGGCGCAGGGCCTGCATGACGCGCAGAAGGTCGAACTGACATAGGTTCGCGGGCCGGCCGCCCTTTCGCGCAGGTTTGCCCGCCTCTATAGTCGCGCCAGCAGATTGCGCCGGGAGAGGTCATGTACACAGGAACTACAGTCGATGAAATCCTTCTGGAGAGCCGCGCGGGGCCGGTCGCGGTCCTGACGCTGAACGACCCGGCGCGGCGCAATGCGTTGAGCATGGATCTGCGCCTTGCCCTGCGCGCGCGCCTGCAGGCGCTGGGCGAGCAAACCGACTGCCGCGCGATTGTCCTGACCGGCAGCGGCGGATATTTCTGCGCGGGCGGGGATCTGGGTGCCATGCGCGGTGATGATCCTGCGGGTGCGCGCATGCGGCTGGGGATCGTGCAGGACATCATCCGTGCCGTGGCGGCAGGCCCCTGCCCGGTCGTGACTGCGGTTGACGGGGCGGCCTTTGGTGCGGGCATGGCGCTGGCGGCGGCCAGCGATCATGTCATCGCGTCACCGCAGGCGCGGTTCTCGGCCTCGTTCGTCCGGCTGGGGCTGATGCCCGATGCCGGGCTCCTGTGGTCGCTGCCGCAGCGCGTGGGCGCAGCGCGTGCGCGGGCGCTGATGCTCAGCGGGCGCGAGGTCAGCAGCGCCGAGGCCCTGGAACTCGGGCTGGTCGATGAGACATGCCCGCCCGACGCGCTGGTTGCGCTTGCGATCGAGCGGGCCGGGGCACTGGCGCAGGGCGCACCGCTTGCGCAGGCGCAGATCAAGGCCGCGCTCGCGCGTGGGACGGATTCGCTCGAATCGGTGCTCGCGATGGAGCGCGATGGCCAGCCGCTTCTGTTCGGTTCTGCCGATTTCGCCGAAGGGCTCGTGGCCTTTCGCGACCGCCGCGCGCCCGGGTTTTCGGGGAAATAGCTTGCCCGGTCCGCAGACCGGGCGCCGGGAGATGCCGCTCAGGCTGCGTCCAGAAGGGCCTCGTGGCGGGCGATGGCCTCCTCGATATCGTGGTAGAGTTCCAGCCGACCCTGATGCAGCACGAGCCCGCTGTCGCAGAACTTGCGCAGATCGGACATGGAATGCGAGATCATGATGGCGTCGGCCTGTGCCAGGCGGGCGCGGAACACGCGCCTGCTGCGCGTGCGGAATGCCTTGTCGCCCGCGGCTGTCACCTCGTCGATCAGATAGGTGTCGAAGGGAATGCCCATCGCCACCCCGAAAGAGAGCCGCGCGCGCATCCCGTTGGAATAGGTGCGCAGCGGCATGTAGAAATGCGCGCCGATATCGGCGAATTCCTCGACGAAATCGGCCAGCGATTCGCTGTCCACACCATAGACCCGCGCGAGGAAGCGGGTGTTCTGCAGGCCGGTCATGTCGGGGTGAAAGCTGTTTGCATGGCCGATCGGCCATGAAATCCGGCTGTGCCGCACGACCCGTCCCGTGCTGGGCCGCATCGTGCCGGCAATGATCTGCATCAGCGTCGATTTTCCCGCCCCGTTGCGGCCCAGAAGCCCGAGCGACCGGCCCGGGGGCAGGGTCATCGAGAGCCCCTCGAATACCCTGTGCGTGCCGTCTTCCATGGCGAAATGCTTGCCCAGATTCTCCAGCCGGATCATCGCCTGTTAACCCCGGTCGCGCAGCGAGTAATAGACCAGCGCCAGCACGGCCCAGAGCATGAAGGCGAAAAAGCCCGTCAGCGCGATGAGCAGCCCGGTCTGCGGATAGAGCGCCTGTTGCGGCAGGGTGGGGCGCAGGAAGGTTGCAAGGTAAAGCTGCTGGCGCGCGGCCCTTGTGCGCGCAAGCCCGTGTGCGGCAAGGGCCGCGCGATAGGTCTCGGCAGCGAAATCCATGTCCGCGCGCAGGCCCTCGTATTCGGCCAGCAGCGTCGGGTAGTCGGTGTTGTCCACGGTCACGTTCTGCGCCGAGAAACTGGTGCGCTCCTGCGCGATCCTTTCCTCGATCGCGAGAATGCGCCGGTCAAGCTGGCGCACGCGCGGGTCAGTCTCGGCGGCGGTCTGCGTCAGCAGGTCGAAATCCACGAAAGCCTGGGCGAGTTGCTGTTGCAGATTGTCCAGCACGCCCATGCGCCCCTTGATGTCGGCAATCGGGTCCAGGATCATGGTGCGCGCCTGAAACGCCAGCATCGCTTCGCGTGCGGCGCGCAGCTGCGCCACGGCCTCGTCCAGATCGGCCTGTGCATTGGCCATACTGTCGCGCCGCGCGGTGGCATTCAGGTCGTTGATGACGTTTTCGCTGTGCTGCACCATGGCGGCGGTTATCGCACGCGCGGTCTGCGGGTCCCGGGCGCGGACCTGCAGCGTGATGACCCCTGTCGCGCGGTCATAGGTGAGTCGCACCATCCGTTTCCAGAAGGCAGCGAGATCCTCGATCAGCACATCGGGAGGGATGGAAAAGAGCGGGTCATCCGGCCATCCGGCCGAATAATGCGCGACAAGGTCGATTTCGCCCTGCACGAGCTGCACGATTTCCTGGCTTTGCAGGAATTCGAACAGAAGGTCGGAATTGCCCGAGACCGACTGCCCCAGCATCTGCGACAGCCCGCCCAGCATCTGGCTGGCCGAGCCCGCCTCTTCCTGCCGGATGACGAAGCCGGTTTCCGAGGCGTATTGCGGCCTTGCGACCTGGGTCAGATAGCCCGCCACGACCAGAACCGGCAGACCGACCATGACGAACAGCCCCGCCAGCAACCCCCAGTGCCTGCGCCGCATCCGCGCTCTGCGGGCGCTGCGTTCGGGCAGGCGGGACTCGATCGGGGGAAGGCGCGTGATCTTGGGGTCCGGCTTCTGCTGTGCCACGGGAAAATCCTTCTCAAGCTTAAGCAGTTTTTACCTTCTCTTTGATAACGAATCGTGAACACGGATTGTCAGGAGGCAGACAGCGATGGCCCAGAGGATGGAAACAGGCGGCTGGCAGCGGGCCGCGCGGCCCGGGTCGGTGGCGCTGGCGGCGCTGCGCTCGATTGCGGCGCTGGCGCTGCGCGAGATGGGCACCCGCTATGGCCGGCGGCCCGGCGGGTATGTCTGGGCGCTGTTGCAGCCGCTGGGGGTGATCGTGGTGCTGGCCTTTGCCTTTTCGCTGCTGGCACGCAGCCCCGCACTGGGCACCAGCTTTCTTCTGTTCAAGGCCACCGGGTTGCTGGTGGTGCAGGTCGCAACCACGCTCAGCCACACGGTCGGGCAGTCGATGATCTATTCGCGCGCGCTACTGTTCTATCCGCGTGTCAGCTGGATAGACGCCGTCATCGCGCGATTCGCGCTGAATGCACTGGTGGTCTGGGTGGTTACGGCGCTGATTCTGGGCGGGATCATCGTCCATGACGGCATCACACCCGTTCTTGGCTGGGACCGCATTGCGCTGGCGATGTGTCTGGCAACGGCGCTGGGCCTCGGTTTCGGCTGTCTGAACTGCTTCCTGTTCCAGCGTTTTCCGGTCTGGCAGAATATCTGGGGCATGATCACGACGCCGCTGTTTCTCATCTCGGGGGTGATCTTTCTTTATGAGGACATGCCGCTTCTGGCGCAGCAGGTGTTGTGGTTCAACCCGGTGCTGCATGTCACCGGACTCATGCGCGACGGGTTCTATCCGGGTTATGCACCGAGCTATGTCTCGCTGGCCTATGTCGGGCTTTGTACGGTGCTGCCCATGGTGCTGGGGCTGATGCTGATGCGGCAATTCCACCGCGACCTGTTGCAACGCTGAGCGGGCCGGATTGCGCGCGCGAGGGAATCTTGTAAGCAGGGGGTGCAAGGAGGACGCCGATGCCCAATCCGCTGTTCGATGCGCTGTTTGCCCCGATGGAAGGGCAGGCGCGCCCACTGATGCACCTGCCCGATGGCACGGTGCTGAGCGCGGCCGAGTTTCATGCCATGACCGCGCGCCTTGCCAATGCCTTGCGGGCGGTCGGGGTCGCGACCGGGGCGCGGGTCGTGGTGCAGGCGGCGAAAACCCCGCAGATGCTTGCGCTCTATGGTGCGAGTGTTGCAAGCGGGGCCGTATTCCTGCCGCTGAACACCGGCTACACCGCCGAGGAGGTCGCCTATTTCCTTGCAGATTCCGATGCCTGCCTGCTGCTGGTGGACCCGGAAAGGCGCGAGGTGATGGCACCATTGGCCGCGCGGCTGGGCATCCGGCTGGAGACATTGGGCGAGGGCGGCAGTCTGGACGCACTGGCCAGCGACTGCGCGCCCGGTTTTGCGCCCGCTACGCGCGCGCCGGACGACCTTGCGGCGCTGCTCTATACCTCGGGCACCACGGGGCGTTCCAAGGGCGCGATGATGAGCCATGACAACCTGCTCTCGAACGCACGCACGCTGGTGGAATTGTGGCGTTTTACCTCGCAGGATGTGCTGCTTCACGCGCTGCCGATCTTTCACACGCACGGGCTGTTCGTTGCCTGCAATGTCGTGTTCCTGTCAGGTGCGCAGATGATCTTCCAGCCGCGATTCGATCTGGACGCGGTGATCGCGGCCTTGCCGCGCGCCACGGCCATGATGGGCGTGCCGACCTTCTACACGCGTCTGCTGGCCGACCCCCGCCTGAGCCGCGAGCTGGTCGGGCATATGCGGCTGTTCATCTCGGGCTCGGCGCCGCTTCTGTCCGAAACGCATATGGCATGGCAGGCGCGCACCGGGCAGGCCATTCTGGAACGCTATGGCATGACCGAAACGAACATGCTCACCTCGAACCCTTGTGACGGGCCGCGCAGGCCCGGCACGGTCGGCCCGCCCCTGCCCGATGTCGCGTTGCGCATCACTGATCCCGAGAGCGGCGCCCCGCTGCCTGAGGGCCAGACCGGGATGATCGAGGTGCGCGGGCCGAACGTGTTTCAGGGCTACTGGCAGATGCCGGAAAAGACCGCTGCCGAGTTCCGGGAGGACGGGTTCTTCATCACCGGCGATCTGGGGCGGATCGATGCCGAAGGGTATGTGCAGATCGTCGGTCGGGCGAAGGATCTGATCATCTCAGGCGGGTTCAACGTCTATCCCAAGGAGGTCGAGCTGGTGCTGGACGAGATGCCGGGCGTGCTGGAAAGCGCCGTGATCGGCGTGCCGCATCCCGATTTCGGCGAGGCGGTTCTGGCAGTGCTGGCACCCACGGGCGCAGGGCCGGATCTGGCGGCAATCGGGTCTGCGATGCGCGAGCGACTCGCGCGCTACAAGCAGCCCAAGGGCTATGTGCTGCTGCCGGAGTTGCCGCGAAACACGATGGGCAAGGTGCAGAAGGCCGGGCTGCGCGCGCGCTATCGCGATCATTTCACGCGTTGAAAGGCCGAGCCATGACAAACCCGTTTCGCCGCCAGGGCGCCCGCCCCCTGGTCTATGGTCATCGCGGCGCGCGCGGTGTGCTGCCCGAGAACACGATGGCCGGTTTTGAGCATCTGCGCGAGGTCGGGGCAGACGGGGTGGAACTCGACATCCAGAACGCGGCCCAGTGCGTGCCGGTCATCATTCACGACCCGCATGTTCCGATGCAGATCGCGCGCGACGAAAGCGGGGCATGGCTGCGCGCGCCGGGGCCGCTGGTGCGCAGCCTCGGACCTGACGCGCTCGGCCGCTATGATGTCGGTCGGCTGAACCCCGATGACGCCTACGCCGCCCGCTACCCCGGACAGCAGCCCGTCGATGGCGCGCGCATCCCGACACTGGCAGAGTTTCTGGACTGGGCCGCGACGGGTCCGGCGCTGCGCATCAATATCGAGGTCAAGTCCTTCGCCCATCGCGCCGATCTGGGTGATGCGCCCGAGCGGCTGGTCGCGTCGCTGCTCGAGGCGCTTGCACCGCATGATATCTCCGCGCACTGCGTCATTTCCTCGTTCGACTGGCGTGTGTTGCGGGTGTTGCGCCAGAACGCCCCTGATCTCGCGCGCGGGTATCTCAGCTACGAGCAGCCTGGCCCGGATTGCACCATCCATCAGGGCTCGCCCTGGATGGACGGTCTGTCCCTGGCCGACCACGGCGGCTCGCTGTCGGAGCTGATCGCAGCGCAGGGGGCCGCGTGCTGGTGTGCCTTCGAGGGTGATCTGGACGGCGCGCGCGTGGCCACGGCGCGTAACCTCGGGCTGGCCGTGATGGCCTGGACCGTCAACGCGCCTGCGCGCATTGCCGCCATGGTCGAGATGGGCGTGGACGGGATAATTACCGATTACCCGGCGCGCGCGATGGCCATCATCCGGGGTTGACGCCGGCCAGTTGCGGCTCCGCCTGCTTGCCCGATCTGAAAAGCCCCGGTGACCATGGGTCACCGGGGCTTGCCTTTGCCTGGGGGTCCGCCTCAATCGGCGGCGGCTTCCTCTTCGTCATCTCCGTTCGCCTCTTCCTCGTCGCGAGGCGCGAGGCTGTCGAGAAAGGCGATGATGTTCACGGCGGTCTCTTCATCCCGCACGCGGAAGGACATCTGGCTGCGGGCGCGGTTGTCCCCGAGCGTCTCGCGCAGGAAACCCTGCGGGTCCTGCAGATACGCCGTCATCGGCTCGTCATCCCAGACCAGACCAGCCTCTCCGGCCGAAACGAGCGAAGCACCGTAGCGGAACCCCTCCACGATACCGGCCTGACGACCGAGGACGGCATAGAGGTTCGGCCCGGTGCGGACATTCGGCCGTCCGGCGAGCACGTCGCCCGCCTCATTGGTCACGTTGTGGCAGTTCTGGCACTGGCTCTGAAAAGCGGACGCGCCGGCTTCCGGATCGCCAGCCTGGGCTGCGAGGGATGTCAGCGAAAACGCCATGGCGCTCAGGGCAGTGAGGGTCAGTTTTTTCATTCAGTGTTCCTCCCGTATGTGGGTCGTGGAAAAGTGGCGTGCGCAACGGTCAAGTCAAGACACATTTTCAGGCTACGGCATGAGCGATGGCGCATTGCTGCCAGAGAGAGCTGAGCGCCTCGACCAGGTGATCGATGTCGGCGTCCGAATGGAGCGGTCCGGGGGTGATGCGCAGCCGCTCGGTGCCTTTCGGCACGGTCGGGTAATTGATCGGCTGCACATAGATGCCCCAGTCGTGCATCAGGATATCCGAGAGCATCCGGCACTTGACCGGATCGCCGATCATGACCGGGATGATATGACTTTCATTCGCCATATGCGGAATGCCCTTCGCATCCAGCCGTGCCCGCAGCCGCGCCACGCGGTCGCGCTGCGCATTGCGCTCGGCCTGCGAGGTCTTGAGATGCCGGATCGAGGTTGTTGCCGCAGCGGCGATGGCCGGCGGTAGCGCGGTGGTGAAGATGAACCCGCTGGCGAAGGATCGGATGAAGTCGCACAGCGCGGTCGAGCCTGTGATGTAGCCGCCCATGACCCCGAAAGCCTTGCCCAGCGTGCCCTCGATCAGCGAGATCCGGTCCGCCAGCCCGCGCTCTTCCGAGATGCCGCCACCGCGCGGGCCATACATGCCCACTGCGTGGACCTCGTCCAGATAGGTCAGCGCGCCATGCGCTTCGGCCACCTCGACGATCTCGCGCATCGGGCAGATGTCGCCATCCATGGAATAGACCGATTCGAAGGCAACGATCTTGGGCCGGTCGCCCACGGCCTTGAGCTTGCGGTCCAGGTCGCGCCAGTCATTGTGCTTCCACAGCACCTTGTCGGCGCGCGAGTGGCGGATGCCCTCGATCATGGAGGCATGGTTCTTCTCGTCCGAGAGGATCACGGCATTGGGGATGCGCGCGCCCAGTGTCGAGAGCGCGGCCCAGTTCGACACATAGCCCGAGGTGAACAGCAAGGCGGCTTCCTTGGCGTGCAGGTCGGCCAGTTCCTCTTCCAGAATGCGGTGCAGGTGGTTGTTGCCCGAGATATTGCGTGTCCCGCCTGCGCCGGTGCCGCATTTGGTCACCGCCTCGACCATGGTTTCGATCACCTGGGGTTGATGACCCATCCCGAGGTAATCGTTCGAGCACCAGACCGTCACTTCCTGAACCTCTGGGCCATTGAAATGCTTTACCTTGGGGAAGGCCCCGCATTGACGCTCGACTTCGGCGAAGACGCGGTAATTGCCGTCGGACTTCAGGCGGTCCAGTTCGGCGGTGAAGTGAGCATCGAAATTCATGGCGTCCCCCTGGGATGTGTCTTTGATTTGCGGTTTGCCGGCGCCGGAAGCATCCAGCGCCAGAGCTTGTCATCACGCACGCGCCAGACCATGAACCAATGTTCCAGCAGTGCGAGAGCCGTGAGCATCGACAACAGCGTGAAGCCGATGATGGCACCCTGGTCGCCCGCCTGTGTCGCGCGCCAGAGCCGTTCGAGAAAGCAGCCCACGGCCAGCGCGATGAGTGTGACCGAGAGCGGGAAGAAGCCGCTGACAGGGCCTTGCCGGAAGTAGCTGGCCAGATGCGCGAGCGGCGAGGGCAGGAAGTCCGTATTGATGCGCGGCACGCCGAAATAGAGGTTCAGCTTGGCCGAGATGCGGGCCAGGAACAGCACGAGAAAGGTCCAGAGTGCAAAGAGGTTCTCTGCCCCCCAGGCCGAGGTAACGAGCGCCACGAGGATACCCGCAAGCAGGACCTCGTGATAGGCGATGGTGCCGAAGGCGGCGAGGAATCGCGCCTGCGGGCCCAGACCCGGCGCGCAGATGCGCGTGTTGGGCCCGGTGATGATGCCCGACAGGAAGGCCAGTTCCACCCAGCCCCAGAGCGCCAGCGCCGAGAGAAATGCCAGCCACACGCCCTGCGGGCTGGGGTCCGGCAGCGTGGCGCTGACGCCCAGCATCCCGAGCGCGAACAGCGGCAGCGACAGGATGACCGACCAGGCATGCTGATCGGGTCCGCCCCGGTCCGCGACATGCACGCGCCACAGCAGGATGCCGGTTGCAAACCACCACAGGAAGAGCGCGGCAAGGGCAGCGATCCAGGGGGTTTCGAACATGGGCGGCTCCGATGTTTGGGCAGGGGGCTGGGCGCGCAGCGCCCAGCCCCC
>SKYA01000212.1 GCA_007128135.1 Paracoccaceae bacterium
ACCAGCGCCGCAAGGCTGACCAACGCATTGGCCGTGTGCAATACCCTGTCCATCCCGGCGCGCACCCTTTACTCGACAGACGCGAGCCTAGAGGCGCGCGGCGGGGTGGTCAACGCAGCTTACAGCCCCAGTTTTGCGCTCACGATCTCATTGACCGCTGCCGGATTGGCCTTGCCGCCGGTGGCTTTCATCACTTGCCCCACGAACCATCCTGCCAGCTTGGGGTTCTGCTTGGCCTTTTCCACCTGCGCGGGGTTGGCGGCGATGATCTCGTCCACTGCCGCCTCAAGCGCGCCGGTGTCGGTGACCTGCTTCATGCCGCGTGCCGCGACGATCTGCGCCGGGTCGCCGCCTTCGGTATAGACGATCTCGAACAGGTCCTTGGCGATCTTGCCCGAGATGTCGCCTGCCGTGATCAGCCGGATGATGCCGGCAAGCTGCGCGCTTGAAACCGGGCTTTCGGTGATCTCGCGCGCATCCTTCTTCAGCCGCCCGAACAGCTCGTTGATGACCCAGTTCGCGGCCAGCTTGCCGTCGCCTGCCTCGGCTGCCACGTCCTCGAAATAGGCGGCATTGGCGACATCGGCGGTCAGCACGCTTGCGTCATAATCGCTGAGGCCGAAATCCGCCTTGAAGCGAGCCTTTTTCGCATCCGGCAATTCGGGAAGGGACGCGGCGATGTCATCCACCCAGGCCTGCTCGATTTCCAGCGGCAGCAGGTCGGGGCAGGGGAAGTAGCGGTAGTCATGCGCCTCTTCCTTCGAGCGCATCGAGCGGGTCTCGCCCTTGTCCGGATCGAACAGGCGCGTCTCCTGCGGCACATGGCCGCCATCTTCCAGAATCGCGATCTGGCGGCGGGCCTCATACTCGATGGCCGCCTGGATGAAGCGCATGGAGTTCATGTTCTTGATCTCGCAGCGCGTGCCCAGATGGCTGAAATCCTGTGTTTCCTGATACTTCTCGTACTGGCCGGGGCGGCAGACCGACACGTTCACATCCGCGCGCAGGTTGCCGTTCTGCATGTTGCCGTCGCAGGTGCCCAGGTAGCGCAGGATCTGGCGCAGCTTGGTGACATAGGCGGCGGCCTCCTCGGGGCCGCGGATATCCGGGCGGCTGACGATCTCCATCAGGGCAACACCGGTGCGGTTGAGGTCCACGAAGCTCATGTTCGGGTCCATGTCGTGGATCGACTTGCCGGCGTCCTGTTCGACATGGATGCGCTCGATGCGTACCAGCCGCGCCACGCCGGGGCCAATCTCGACCAGCACCTCGCCTTCGCCCACCAGCGGATGGTAAAGCTGGCTGATCTGGTAGCCCTGCGGCAGGTCGGGGTAGAAATAGTTCTTGCGGTCGAAGGCCGAGACAAGGTTGATCCGCGCCTTCAGCCCCAGCCCTGTGCGCACGGCCTGCTCGATGCAGAACGCGTTGACCACCGGCAGCATGCCCGGCATGCCTGCATCGATGTAGCTGACATTGCTGTTCGGTTCGGCCCCGAATTCGGTCGAGGCGCCCGAGAACAGCTTGGCCCGGCTCGAGACCTGGGCGTGGATTTCCATGCCGATCACCAGTTCCCACGCGCCTGTGGCCCCTTCAATGCGTTTGGGGGTAGGGGTCTCAAAGCTCAGATCCAGCATGGGCCGGTGCCTCCTGTGGCGGGTCGTCATCCTGTGCTGTCTTTAGCCCTGCCGCCAGCGTCCAGCAAGGGCCGGTCGGCGAAACCCCGCGCAAATCGGGAGATCACAGGGTCGTGTCATTGCGCCTGCCGGCGATTCGGCGCATTTGCCGCGGCGCAGCATAATTGTCGTGCTGCGTAGCCCTTCGGACATCTCATGCCCCTGTTTACGCCCCTGCGCGCTGCGCTTGTGTCTGGACTGATCCTGCTTGCCCCCGGCTGCACCCTCTCGGCCCCCGAACTCGCTGGGCGCAAGGCTGGCCCGGAAATCGTCACCCGCTGGGACCACCGCCCCGAAGCGCAGCTCTGGAACGCGGCCAAGTTCGATGCGCTCGAAAATGAAGGTCAGGCGCTGGTGGCCACGGTGCCACGCGATATCGAGACCTTCTGCCCGGGCTATGCAAGTGCCGGTGAAGAGGGGCGCAAGGCGTTCTGGACGGCGTTCTTCTCGGGGCTGGCAGGGTATGAGAGCACCTGGCGCCCCGAAGCCGCAGGGGCGGGCGGACGTTATCGCGGGCTGTTGCAGATCTGGCCCACATCGGCGCGCTTCTATGGCTGCGACCTGTCGCATCCGCGCGGGCTGTATGACGGGCCGACCAATCTGCGCTGCGCCGCGCGCATTGCTGCACAGGCAGTTGCGCGCGATCAGGTCGTGGCCGGTGGGCCTGGGAACTGGGGTGGTGTTGCCCGCGACTGGCCGCCGTTGCGCAATGCACGCAAACGCAATGATATTGCAGGCTTTACGCGCGCCCTGCCAGTCTGTCAGGGCTGAGCCCGGGTCGATAAACCGCAGACTGTTCAGTCTTTGCTAACCCTTTTGCGCCAGTCTGGAGCGTAGGACGGGTGGTCAGGGCGATGATGGAACAGGCCGGAACGCAGACAGGCGCGGACACCGCGCCCAGGGTGTCAGCCCTTGGCCAGATGGCCGTGCGCCACCGGGCGGCCGCCGCACAGGAACGCGCGGCATTTGCGGCAACGCTGCGCGTGGCCTTCGGGCGCATGGCGGCAGAGTGCCCCGGGCTTGAAGGGGTGGTGCGTGAGGTCAGCATCGAGCAGGCGGGCCTGGGCGAGGTGATCGAACAGGCCGAGCCGGGCATGTTCCTGTCGCTGCTGGAGGGGCAGGGCGAGCGGATGGGGCTGATCATGGCCTGCCCTGCGGTGCTGGCCGCGATGGTCGAGGCACGCGCGACCGGGCGCGTGGACCAGTGCCTGCCCCGACCGCGCAGGCCCACCCGTACCGATGCCGCGCTGCTCGCGCCCATGATCGATGCTTTCCTGCGGCTGATGGAGTCGCGTTGCGCCGAGCTGCCGCAGGCCGGACTGGTCAGCGGCTATGTCTACGGGTCGTTCCTGGATGATCCGCGTCCGTTGGGGCTGATGCTCGATGACGGGCGCTACAGCATGATCAGGATGCAGGTCTCGCTCGGGTTCGGTGCCAAGGAAGGCGTCTGGACCGTGGTGCTGCCACTTGCCGACCCATCCGACGCCTGCGCGGCCCCGAAGGCCGAGTCTGACGAGGTGGCGCGCGACTGGCGCGCGCGGCTGGAAGCGGCGGTCAGCAGCAGCCCGGTGCAGATGGATGCGGTATTGTGCCGGGTTCGGATTTCATTGACCGAGGCGTTGCGGCTGCGTCCGGGCGATGTGCTTCGCCTGCCTGAATCGGCGCTTGAATCGCTGGCGCTGGAAACCATCACGCATCAGCCGATGGGCATCGGTCGGCTGGGTCAGGCGCGCGGCCAGCGTGCCGTACGCCTGACCGCCGAACCGGGCACGCTGACCGATGCGATGGGCGTCTCGGTTCCGCCCCTTGCGCTGCCCGCCACGGTCCTGCACGCGCGCCCGCCGCAACCGGCTTTCGTGCCGAATGCCAACGCACAGGACGAGGCGGGGGCCGGGGGGTAGGAGAGGCCGAAGACCGGGGGGGCGGATGGCGACGGCGCCGTGGCGCGGTCTCGGCTGGGTATGGAGGAATGAACTGACCTTGCGGGACTGGGCCGGAAGGCGGCGTCAGCGCTCCCCCTGCACTGTCCTGCGCAACCGGCTTTCGTGCCGAATGCCGCTGCACGGGATGCGACGGAGAGGGGCAGGGCGGTTGGTGCGGGCGCTGGACCGGCCTGCCGGGGTTCGGAGGGGCAGGGAGCGTTCGGGGCAGAGCACCCCATGTCCTGAACGATCCGATGCGAAACACGGCCCTGCTGCCGGGGGCAGCAGGGCCGTGGCCTGCGGTTCATGGGGCGGATTGCCCAGCACTCAACCCTGCGCCAGTTGCTCGATCGTCTGGCGGAAAGGCTCCAGCGCATAGCCATGCCGGGCAGGGATGGCGATCAGTTCGTCGGTCGGCCGTGCGCCGGCCTGCGCCAGCGCCCAGACGATCGACGAGCGGTTTCCCGAGGCGCAATAGGCCAGCACGGGGCCAGTGCTCTCGCGCATGGCGCGGCCCTGCTCGGAGACATTGTCGAGCGTGATCGCACCGCCCACGACGGGGTTTTCGACAAAGCGCAGGCCCGCCGCCTCGGCGGCGCTCCGGATCGCGCTGGCCTGCAGCTCGGGCGGGATTTCGCCGTCGGGGCGGTTGCAGACCAGCGTGGCATAGCCTGCCTGCACGATCTCGGCCACATCCTCGGGCGTGATCTGGGGCGAGACAGCATAGCTGTCGGTGAGGGGACGAATCTCCATGGACGGGCTCCGATCAGATGGTGGCGATGCGGTCGATCTGCACGCGGATGGGCTGCGCCACGAGCATACCCGCGATCATGGCCAGAATAAAGGTGATGCCGCCCGTGCCGCCCCAGCTGAGCGAGGCGATGGCCGGTCCCGGGCACAGCCCGACCAGCCCCCAGCCCGCCCCGAACAGCACCGAGCCGATCACGAGATTATGGCCAAGGCGCGGATCTGGCTTCGCCGGAAAGGGGGTGCCGACCAGCGATTGCGCGCGCCGCGTGGTCATGTTCCAGGCCAGAAGCATGGGCAGGATGGCCCCGCCCAGTACGAAGGCGAGCGTCGGGTCCCAGGCGCCGAAGATGTCGAGCCAGCCCTGCACCTTGGTCGTGTCGGTCATGCCCGAGACCAGCAGCCCCGCGCCGAACAGCCCGCCCGAGATGGCCGCGATGATGGTACGTTGCATCAGATCACTCCCAGAATGTGGCGGAAGAGCACCATCGCGATGCCGCCCGCGAGCAGATAGAACACGGTCGCGACCATGCCGCGCAGCGAAAACCGCGAGATGCCGCAGACGCCATGGCCCGAAGTGCAGCCATTTGCCAGCCGCGTGCCGATGCCCACCAGGAGCCCGCCCGCGATGACGATGCCGAGATTGGACGTGATGTTGGTGCTGACCTCGACCGAGTAGAGCGGGATCATGAGCGCGGGCACCACGACGAGCGCGGCAAGGAAGGCCACGCGCTCCTGCCAGTTGTTCAGGCCGGTGCGGTCCACCAGCCCGCCGATCAGTCCGCTTGCGCCCATGATCCGGCCATTGCCGAGAAGGAAGATGGCAGCGGCCGTGCCGATCATCAGGCCGCCGACAAGGCCCCAGATCCAGTCTGTTGGAATCATGATTTCTGTCCTTTTCAGGAAGATGACAGGGGAAGCCCGTGGCCCCCCTGTCATCTCGTCTGTGTTATGTGTCCAGTGTCCAGTGTGCTCAGAGTGTGTTGACCGGCACTTTCAGATAGACGGTGCCATTGTCTTCGGCCTCGGGCATCTGGCCTGCGCGCATGTTGACCTGCAGCGAGGGCACGATCAGCCGCGGCATGCCAAGTTGCGAATCGCGCTCGGTGCGTGCCTTGACGAAGGCTTCCTTGGTGGCTCCGGCACCGACATGCTTGTTGGCGGCCTTCTGTTCGCCCACGGTCGTTTCCCATGCGTAATGGTCGCGGCCTTCGGCCTTGTAGTCATGGCCCACGAAGATGCGGGTCTCGTCCGGCAGGGCGAGGATCTTCTGCACCGAATCCCACATGGTTTCGGCAGAACCGCCGGGGAAGTCGCAGCGCGCGGTGCCGAAATCGGGCATGAACAGCGTGTCGCCGACAAAGGCGGCGTCGCCGATCACATAGGTCAGGCAGGCCGGCGTGTGGCCCGGCGTGTGCAGCACATCGACGCGAAGCTGGCCGATATGCACCTGGTCACCTTCGACGAACAGCTTGTCGAACTGGCTGCCGTCGCGCTGGAACTCGGTCCCTTCATTGAAGACCTTGCCGAATGTATCCTGAACGATGGTGATGTTGTGGCCGATGCCGATCTTGCCGCCGAGCTTTTCCTGCAGATAGGGCGCGGCTGAAAGGTGGTCGGCATGGACATGGGTCTCGAGCAGCCATTCGACGCGGTAGCCTTTCTCCTGCACGAAGGCGATGACCTCGTCCGCGGATTTGGTCGAGGTGCGGCCAGAGGCATAGTCGAAGTCCAGCACCGAATCGATGATGGCGCAGGACGAGCCGTTCGGATCGCGCACGACATAGGTGATGGTGAAGGTGTCTTGGTCAAAAAAGGCGGTGATTTCAGGTTTCATGGGTCTCTCCTG
>SKYA01000051.1 GCA_007128135.1 Paracoccaceae bacterium
ATCCTCCCGGCTGTGCGGGCAGGGGGCGACAGTCATCAGACTTCCTCCGGGAAATGCTGCATCACCAGCCGGATCGGGTTGGGCGCGGCCTGCCCCAGCCCGCAGATCGAGGCATCCTGCATCACCTGGCACAATTCCTCCAGCAGCGGGCGGTCCCATCGCGGCGCCTGCATCAGCTTCACGGCCTTCTCGCAACCCGCGCGGCAGGGCGTGCACTGCCCGCAGGATTCATCCTCGAAAAATCGCAGCATGTTCAGCGCCGCATCGCGCGCCGAATCCAGCTCCGACAGCACCACCACCGCCGCCGAGCCGATGAACGTGCCATGCGGCTGCAACGTGTCGAAATCGAGCGGCACATCGTCCAGCGCGGCCGGCAGCAGCCCCGAGGAAGGCCCGCCGGGCTGATAGGCCTTGAACACATGCCCTTCGGCCATGCCACCGGCCGCAGCGATCACATCGCGGATCGTCGCGCCCGCCGGCAGCAGATAGACCCCCGGCGCCGCGACCCGCCCCGAAACCGAATAGGAGCGCAGCCCCTTGCGCCCATTATGTTCGATATCTGACAGGATTTCCGGCCCTTCCCGGCAGATTCGCGCGATCCAATGCAGGGTTTCTACATTATGAACCAGGGTCGGCCGGTCGAAGATTCCCGTTTGCGCGACATAGGGCGGGCGGTGGCGCGGCAGGCCGCGCTTGCCCTCGATCGACTCGATCATGGCCGATTCCTCGCCGCAGATATAGGCACCCGCACCGCGGCGCAGCTCGATATGGCCCGGCTCGACCAGCCCCGCCTGCTCAAGCGCGGCAATCTCGCGGCGCAGGATCTCCAGCACTGCGGGGTATTCGTCGCGCATGTAGATATAGCAGCGTGCGGCCTCCACCGCCCAGGCCGCGATCAACATCCCCTCGAGCATCAGATGCGGGGTGCGTTCCAGATAATAGCGGTCCTTGAAGGTGCCCGGCTCGCCCTCGTCGCCATTCACGGCCAGATAGCGCGGGCCCGGATTGGCCCGCACGAAGCCCCATTTGCGCCCCGAAGGAAAGCCCGCGCCCCCGAGGCCGCGCAACCCCGAGGCCGCGACCTGCGCCTGCACCTCTTCCCAGTTGCCGCACTCGCGCAGCTGCGCGAGTGCGGCATAGCCGCCTGCGGCGCGATAGGCCGAAAGCGCCTCGTATTCGGGCAGATGCGCATGGGTATCGCCTGCAGCAATCGCGGCGGAAACCTTCTCGGGCGTGGCATGGTCGATATGGTTATGGCCCAGTTCCAGAACTGGTGCGGTGTCGCAGCGCCCCATGCACGGCGCGCGCAGCACGCGCACCTGTGCGGGGTCCATGCCCTGCGCCAGCGCCTCGAACAGCGCCTCGGATCCTGCCAGTTCGCATGACAGCGAATCGCAGACCCGGATGGTCAGCGCGGGCGGCGGGGTCTCGCCTTCCTTCACGAGGTCAAAATGCGCGTAGAAGGACGCCACTTCCCATATCTCGGCCATGGACAGGCGCATCTCTTCGGCCAGTGCGCGCAAATGCCGCGCCGAAAGATGCCCGAAATGATCCTGCACCAGATGCAGATGCTCGATCAGCAGGTCCCGCCGGCGCGGACGCTCGCCCAGCAGCGCCCGAAGCTCGGCAAGCGCGCCTTCGTCCAGTTGCCGCCCCTTGGGGACAGCGCGGCCCTTGCCGCGCCCGGATTTCCAGACCCCTGCCCCGTTCTTCTGATCCAGCGCCATGCGCTCTCCTCCGTCCGACCTGCGCACGTGCTGCCAGAGGATCAACGCGCAATCAATATCAATATACCGTCATACGATAGGTTTTTCCAATCGGATTGACCGGCTCTGACGCAGGGATGCCGGGGCACTCGCTCCCCTGCGCGCAGTCAGAACGGGACCGGCGCCGTCACTGTCAGCCCCCGCCCGCCATCAGGGTGGCGCAGCCTCAGCGACTGGGCGTGCAGCATCAGCCGCGGATGCGCCCGCGCGGCCCCGGTGGCATAGAGCGGATCGCCCAGGATCGGGTGCCCGAGTGCCAGCATGTGAACGCGCAACTGGTGACTGCGCCCGGTCACGGGCATAAGCCGCATCCGCGCGCCGGTATCCTCTGCGCGGATCACCTGCCAGCCGGTCTGCGCCGGTCGCCCCGTCGCATGGCAGACCATCTGGCGCGGGCGGTTGGGCCAGTCCACGGCCAGCGGCAGATCCACCACGCCCGAAGGCTCCGCAGGGCAGCCATGGACGCGGGCGACATAGATCTTGCGGCTCTGGCGTTTCTCGAATTGCAGGCCCAGATGGCGTTGCGCGTGGGGGGTGCGGGCAAAGACCATCACGCCCGAGGTATCCAGATCCAGCCGGTGCACCAGCAGGATCTCGGGAAAGACCGCGCGCAGGCGCGCGATCATGCAATCGGTCAGATGCGGCCCCTTGCCTGGCACCGACAGCAGCCCGGCGGGCTTGTTCACGAAAACCAGTTCATGATCCTCATGCAGGATCTGCACGGGCTCGGCCGGGGGGGCATAGACGAAATCGCTCATCCCCTGCCCCTGCGCCATGACGCGCGCAAAGGCAAGCCGCGCGGCTCAGAATACCGCGCGGCCAAGCGGCTCCTGCACGCGCCGCGCCTTGATCTGCACATCGGGGTCGTCATGGCGCAGCTCATATTCCTGCACACCGGGAAGGGCGGCGAAATTGCGCATCAGCACCTGCGGAAAAAAGGTGCTTCCGATCGATTCGAAGCCGGGGAGTTGCCGCAGCAACGCCGCAGTTGTGGAGGCGCAGCGCGCAGGCGCGACGGCACCATAGGACAACGCCAGCGTCATGGCCTGTTCGGCGACCTCGGAACTGACCGCGACCCGCTGCACCACAGCGTAATGCGTCTCGCGCACATGGCTGAGATAGTAGGACGCGCCCGCCGCCGTGGTCATGCCGAAATGCACATCGCCCCGCTGGGGGATTTCGGGCAGGTGCCAGCTGCCCGCCGGGTCGAAGATGACGCGCTCGCGGCCATTGATGAACAGCCCGGTATGGTCGCCCCGCCCGGTCTCGCGGTGCATGATGGTGACCAGCGTGAGTTCCGGTGCGCCGCCATGGACATGGCGGGCGGCCTGGATGGCCTCGTCACTTGCCCAGCCTGACCGGGTGGACCCGCCGCAGGCGGCCAGCGATGTCAGCGCCAGCGACAGCAGCAGCACCAGCGCCACCAGCGGGCGCCGAAGGGCTCGGATCATGTCAGGGCTCCGATTCAGGGGCGCAGGCGTGCGCGGTTCAGGCGTTGACCAGAGCGAGGAAGATCAGCACGCCGATGCTGATCGCCGCGCCCCAGACCACATAGCGGACAAAGCCTTCGAAGGTCTTTTCCTGCTCGGTGGTGTCCATGCTGCCGTGTTTGTGCTCTGCCATGATGCGCTCCTGAAGCCGTCTGTTGTCCTGTCGATAGCCGATCACAAAAGCCCTGTCACCCCCCTTGCGCGGGTGGCACAAGGTATCGGCGCAGCGACAGATCACCGCGTGCTTCCAGCGCCTTTCGCAGATTGACCGGCATCCAGCAGGACGGCGTATTCTCGAAGCCCGGCAACTGGCGCAGCACGGTCGAAACCCCGAAGGCGCAGCCCGTCATCGGCAGCGCCGGGCGGTCGCGCACGATGCGTGCGGCCTCACGCGCAATGGCGTCACTGACCTCGATCTCGAACAGGAACAATTCCCAGGACTCCACCTGTGCCCGCGACCCGGTGCCATGGCTGCCGCCATGCTGCGGCGTACGGAAGATGAAGGCCTGCTCGACATCGGGGGTGACCGAATAAGTCACATCCGCGCGCCGGTGGCGGCGCGGGTCGGGCGTCCAGCCGGCGGGGTCGTAGATCAGGTGCTCGTCGGGAGAATGGATGACCAGGGCCGCATGCGGCACCAGAAGGGCGCGGCGCGGCTCGTAGATCGCGATGCGCAGTTTCGACGGGCCCGGCCCGGAATAGCCGGGGCCTTCGGTGCCGAAGCCACCATAGACCAGCGCGGCACAGCCCGAGAGCGTGACCGATACCACCATCAACAGCGCCGCAGCAAGGCTGCGGCCCCCGTTCAGAGCCTTTGCCACAGCCAAGCCCCGTCCTCGCGCAGCCAGCGCCGGACCCTGCTCCGCGCATGAAGGTGGTTGAGATGCGCCACTGTCTCGGCCAGTGCCAGGCCGAAGCTCGCCTCGGTCACGCGGCGCCTGAACAGCATCTCGAAACACTCGGTCGCAACGCGCGGCGTGGCGAGATGCGCTTCCAGCCGCCGCAGCGCGCCAAGATGATTCTCGATCTTCTGCGTCAGTCGCGTGGGCAGGCCGGTGAAGGGCAGCTTATGGCCCGGAAGCACCAGCTGGTCGGGGAGGGCGTGCTGTTGCAGCCGCGCGCAGCTGTCCAGCCAGTCGGCGACCGGGTCGGCCTCGGGTTCGGTGGCATAGACCCCCAGAACAGGCGAGATTCCCGGCAGCAGCTGATCGGCTCCCAGCACCAGATTGCAGTCGCGGCTCCACAGCGTGATCTGGTCGGGCGCATGGCCCTGCCCCAGCCGCACATCCCAGTCACGGCCACCCGCGCGCAGCACATCACCCTCGCGCAGGGCGTGAAAGCCCAGCGGAAGCGGCGCGACCGTGTCGCAGAAGTTGAAAGGGCGTTCGGTTGCGCGTGCCTCGATCATTGCTGCCGGCATGGCCGCGCGCCGCCAGAAAGCCAGCATCTCGGGCGGGGGGGTGGCCTGCGCGTCAAGCGTGAGCATCCGTGCGAACAGCCAGGCCGTGCGCGTGGTCCAGAGCGCCGATCCGCCGGACTGGAACCAGCCGGCAAGCCCGATATGGTCGGGATGGTGGTGGCTTGCGATCACGCGCCCGACCTGCTTGCCGCGCAGCGGTCCAGCCAGCAGCTTGACCCAGGCCCCCCGCGCGCGCGCGGTGTCCAGCCCGGCATCGAAGACGGTCCAGCTGTCGCCATCGTCAAGGATATAGACATTGACGTGATCGAGCGTCATCGGCAGCGGCAGGCGTGCCCAGAACACGCCTTCGGCTACGCTCGTCATGCAGCCCTCGTCCGGGGGCTCTGCAAACGGGTGGCGAATGCCTTCTGCCTCCGATCCGTCCATCATGCTGCCAGATCATCATCCGTTAGGGCATAAAGACTGTCGGCCCCGGCCCGTGCTTGCGCCAGCAATCCGATATGTTCGGGCAAGATACGGGTTATGAAGATGCGCGCAAGGGCCCGGCGCGCGCCATCATCGGCCAGTGCGGCCCTGAGGTGATATTGTGCCCCCAGCACCCGCGCGAAGGCGCGCAGATAGGCCGTGGCTCCCGCGAAGCGCACCTCGAGTTCCTGCGTCAGGAGCCATTCGGTCGCCTCGCGCAGCGATTCGGCGGCCTGCCAGACCTCCTCGGCCAGATCCGGCAGCGGGCCGCGCGCTGCCTCGGCACAATCCTCGACCTCCTGCAGCAGGCGAAAGGCGGTCTCGCCGCCATCACTCATCTTTCGGGCGACCAGATCCATCGCCTGGATCCCGTTGGTGCCCTCATAGATCGTGGTCACGCGGACATCGCGAAGGTATTGCGCGGCGCCTGTCTCCTCGACAAAGCCCATGCCGCCATGCACCTGCAGGCCCATGCTGGACACCTCGACCCCGATATCGGCCCCATGCGCCTTGGTGATCGGTGTGAGGAAGGCCGCGCGGGCGGCCCATTCCGCGGCCCCGGTGGCACTGGCCATGTCGATCGCGACCGTATTGGCCAGCGCGATCGCACGGATGGCGAAGATCTCGGCCTTCATCACGGCCAGCATCCGGCGCACATCGGCATGTTCGATGATCGGCCCCGAGGCCGAGAGCGGCGTGCGGCCCTGCTGGCGCTCGCGCGCATAATGCAGCGCATGCTGATACGCGCCTTCCGCCACGCCGATGCCCTGGATGCCCACACCCACGCGGGCATTGTTCATCATGGTGAACATCGCCGCCATCCCCTGATGAGGTGCACCGACAAGCCAGCCCTTTGCGCCGTCATATTCCATCACAGCGGTGGGCGAGCCGTGCAGGCCCATCTTGTGCTCGAGCGAGACCACGCGCAGCCTGTTGCGCGCGCCCGGCCTGCCATCGGGCTCGGGCAGGAACTTGGGCACCATGAACAGGCTGATTCCCCTGGTGCCGGGCGCCCCGTCGGGCAAGCGGGCCAGCACCAGATGGCAGACATTGCCGCCGAAATCATGATCGCCCCAGGAGATGTATATCTTCTGCCCGGTGATCGCATAGCTGCCGTCGTCCAGCGGTTCGGCGCGCGTGCGCAGCGCGCCGACATCGGTCCCGGCCTGTGGCTCGGTCAGGTTCATCGTGCCGGTCCATTCGCCCGAGATGAGTTTCGGCAGGTAGAGCGCCCTGATCTCGTCGCTGGCGTGATGCTCCAGCGCCTCGATCTGGCCAAGGCTCAGCAGCGGGTTGACCTGCAGCGCAAGGCAGGCCGCGGACATCATGTCATTGACAATGCTGGCCAGCGTCTGCGGCAGACCCATGCCGCCATACGCGGGGTCGGCGGCAATGCCCAGCCAGCCGCCCTCGGCAATGGCGCGATGGGCCTCGGCAAAACCGGGCGAGCAGCGCACGACACCGTTTTCCAGCCTTGCGGGGTGCAGGTCGCCCGCGCGGTTCAGCGGTGCCATGACCTCTTCGCAGAGCCTGCCCGCCTCGGCGAGAATGGCCTCGACCGTCTCGGGCGAGGCTTCGGCGAAACGGTCGGTCTGGCGGACCTGATCGAATTCCACGATCTGGTCGAGCAGGAAGCCGAAATCCTTGAGGGGCGCGCGGTAAGGCATGGGCGGGGCTCCGTGACACTGAAGACACTGAATCGGGCAGGGCTTGGCAACGGCGCGGTCAGCACCTATGGCAGGACCCTGACCCTGTCTTACCGGGTCGGGCCGCATATCTGAACCGAAACGCCACGTCACCCGATGCCTGCACCGCGACAGATGACCGAACTCCTGCCCCCTGATGCCGCCGGTGTCGCGCGCGCCTGCGCGCTGCTGCGTGCGGGCGCGGTGGTGGCGCTGCCCACCGAGACCGTCTACGGGCTGGCGGGCGACGCCCGAAACCCGCAGGCCGTGACCGCCATCTATGCAGCCAAGGGACGTCCCGCGCGCAACCCCCTGATCGTGCATGTCGGGTCACTGGCGGCAGCAGAGGAACTGGCCGTGCTCTGCGCGGCGGCGCGAACTTGCGCCCGCACTTTCTGGCCCGGGCCGCTGACACTGGTCGCGCCCCTGCGCCCGGGGCACGGGCTGGCCGCGTCAGTGACCGCCGGGCTGCCGGATGTCGCGCTGCGCGTGCCCGCGCATCCGCTGGCGCAACGGGTGCTGGCCGGGTTCGGCGGGCCGCTGGCGGCCCCCTCGGCCAACCCCTCGGGGCGGATCAGCCCGACCTGTGCGGCGCATGTCATGGCGGGGCTCGACGGGCGGATTGCGGCCGTGCTCGATGGCGGCGCGTGCCCGGTGGGCGTGGAATCGACGATCCTGGGCTTCGAGGACGGGCGCGCGGTGCTGCTGCGCGCGGGCGGGCTGAGCGCGGAGGCACTGGCGCGCGTGCTGGGCGCGCCGCCCGACGCCTTGCGCGCAAGCGGTCCGGTGGTCACGGCGCCGGGCCAGCTTGCCTCGCATTATGCCCCGCGCGCGCCCGTCCGTCTGGACGTGCGCGCGCCGGCGCAGGATGAGGTCTGGATCGGGTTCGGGCCGGGATGTGACGGGGCGGCGCTGAGCCTGTCGGAGCGCGGCGATCTGGCAGAGGCCGCGGCGCGGCTGTTTTTGGTGCTGCACGAAGCGGATGCGACCGGTCGGGCGATTGCGGTGGCCCCGGTGCCGGAGGTCGGGCTGGGGGTCGCGATCAATGACAGGTTGCGCCGGGCTGCCGCGCCGCGCCCGCCTGCGCAGGAGGCTTGAGGGCCTGCCGCCCCTCAAACTCCCCGCCTCAAGGGGGCACGCCCCCTTGAAAAACCTCTTGGATATCTGGACAACGGTAACAGCAGCAGGGTGCGGCACATGCGGTTGCGGTGCTGCCCCCCGTGCGGGGTGACACCAGCTGCCGGAGCAGCGCCGCGCCCCTGACCCGCCTCAGCGCGCCATGGGGGGCAGAAGGCGCCAGGAACTACGGGTCATCGGCATCCCAGGCATCGCCATACCATTGCGCAAGCTCGGTGCACATGATGATAAGGGTCAGCGCGGGGTCATAGAAGGCATTCGCCTCGCCACAGGACTCTACCGACACGTCCACCGGGACGGGCAGGCCGAACAGCGCATTGATCAGCGCGATTTCCTCGCGCAGCAGATCAGCGAGCGCCGCGTCCGCAGCGGGCTCGAGCAGGTCCAGCCCGTGCGCCTGCCGCGTGTCGATCAGGTCGTCGAGAAACACCGCCCAACTGTCGGCAAGCTGCCCAGAGACATGGATGCAGCTCTCGGTCATGTCCCCGGGCATGCCCAGATCGACGGCCAGTTCCAGACGCGCCTCCGGGTCGGCGCCAAAGAACTGACAGACCATGGCTGCCAGACGCTGTTCATCCAGCGCGTGTTCGGCCCACCAGACGCTGTCGTCAAGCGCATCCTCATGGGCGATTCGCAGGGCATAGCCATAGGCCACTTCGGCAATCAGGATCTCTGCGTCCCCGGGCTCCCAGAGCAGGTCGACCAGCAACGTGGAGAGGGCATCGACCGCGTCTTCCTCGCGCCCCAGAACGGGAATATCGAGCAGATCGACCAGCGCATGGCCGAATTCGTGATAGAAGGTCGCGATCATGTTCGAGGCCACGAACTGCGCACGCGCCTCGTCATCGGTCATTTCGGCGCGGGCAGGCAGGGTGACGGCCAGGCAGACGGGCACAAGCAAGCTGACGGCGCGCATCGGTTCCGGTCCCTGTCCTTGTCAGGAAGATGACAGGGGGAGAATGCGCGCCGTTTCCCAGTCTGGCAAGTGGGATCGCGCCATGGACGCGCCTCAGTCGCGCAGAAGCTCGTTGATGCCGGTCTTGGAGCGGGTTTGCGCATCCACGCGCTTTACGATGACCGCACAATAGAGGTTGATGCCGTTCTTCGAGGGCATGGAGCCAGCGACCACGACCGAATAGGGCGGCACCTCGCCATAGCTGACCTCGCCGGTCTCGCGGTCAACGATCTTGGTGGATTTGCCGATGAAGACTCCCATGCCCAGCACCGAGCCTTCACGGATGATGCAGCCCTCGACCACTTCGGAGCGTGCGCCGATGAAGCAGTTGTCCTCGATGATGGTGGGGCCGGCCTGCATCGGTTCCAGCACCCCGCCGATGCCCACGCCGCCAGACAGGTGCACATTCCTGCCGATCTGCGCGCAACTGCCGACAGTGGCCCAGGTATCGACCATGGTGCCGCTGTCCACATGGGCGCCGAGATTCACGAAGGACGGCATCAGCACCACGCCGGGCGCGATATAGGCGGACTTGCGTACCACGCAGTTGGGGACGGCGCGAAAACCGGCGGCTTTCCAGTCCTTCTTCTTCCAGCCGGCGAACTTGCTGTCCACCTTGTCCCACCAGCCGCCGCCCTGCGGGCCGCCCTCGTGGCGCTCCATGTCCTTGAGCCGGAAGCCCAGCAGCACGGCCTTCTTGGCCCATTGGTTGACATGCCATTGCCCGTCCGCCTGCCGCTCGGCCACGCGCAGCGTGCCACCGTCGAGCGCATCGAGCGTGGCCTCGACGGCCTCGCGCGTCTCGCCCCTCGTCGCGGGGGTGATGGTGTCGCGCGCCTCCCAGGCGGCCTCAATGGCGGCTTCCAGTGCGGCTCTGTCGGTCATTGGCGTGCTCCATGGCTCTGGTCATCTGCTGTGCATCGCTATAGCCTCGGGCGCCACGGACTGCAATTCGCGCGAGGGAGCATCAGATGAAAGACCAGACCAAGTCCCGGCCCTTCCCCGATGCGCAGGAAGATATCCGTCATTGGGACGAGACCCCGGACACTGCCCAGACCCGCCACCCGGCCTATCGGCTGGCCTTTGCCGATGCCGGTTTCATGCTGCGCGACGAGTTGCGACCGGTGCGGCTGCAGCTGGAACTGCTCAAGCCTGACCTGCTGATGAACGAGCGCGGGATCCAGTCCACGATCGTGATGTTCGGCGGCGCGCGCATCCGCCGCCCGCAGGACGCCGACACGGCCGCCACACCAATGGCCGCCGATCTGTCGCGCTTCTATCAGGTGGCGCGCGAGTTCGCCCATGCGATGACGCTTCGCTCGGTGCAGAGCTACGGGCGCGAGGATGTGATCGTCACAGGTGGCGGCCCCGGCGTGATGGAAGCCGGCAATCTGGGAGCGAAGGAGGCGGGTGGCATTTCCATCGGGCTGAATATCGTGCTGCCGCATGAGCAGGCGCCCAATGAACATGTCACGCCGGAACTGTGCTTCAACTTTCACTATTTCGCCATCCGCAAGATGCATTTCCTGATGCGTGCGAAGGCGATCACGGTGTTTCCGGGCGGTTTCGGCACGCTCGACGAGTTGTTCGAGACGCTGACGCTGATCCAGACGCAGCGGATGCGCAAAATGCCCTTCATCCTGTTCGGACACGATTTCTGGACGAAAATCATCAACTGGGAGGCGCTGGCCGAGGCCGGCACAATCAATCGCACCGATCTGGATCTGTTCCATTTCGCCGAGACAGCCGAGGACGCCGTCGCGATCATCGACGGGTTTCAGGAGTCCTGCTGAGCGCGCCTTTCACTGATATTGCCAGCTTGAAATGATGCGCCCGGTCAGGGATTTTTCGAGCGTCTCGCGGTCGCGCACAGGGACAAGTCCGAGATTGATCTTGGCGATCATCATCAGGCTCTCTTCCTGATCCGGATGAGGCAGCACCACGACCCGCACCAGCATCGGGCCGATGCCCGGCTCGATATGCTGCCCGATGACCTGACTGGCATTGATACTCCCGAGCGGCAGGGCGGTGACACTCAGGATTTCGGGGGCCTGTTTGCCCTCGACCATACGGGGAAAGACAATGTCACGCGCCATCAGTCCCGCGATCTGCTGCCGTGACGGTGCCGCTTCGGCGTGATTGTCCTGCATTGGAACCCGCGCCGTCGTGATCTGCAGATGTTCCAGAAATGCGGTTTCTTCGCTGGTCTGATCCGCGAATGTGAACATGATGCCCACCAGCGCGCCGCCATCCGGGTTGGCAAAAATATTGCGCTCGATACGCGGATCGCGCGGCACTGCAATGCGGAACGGGGCTTTCAGGTCGATCCCGTTGCGCGCGGCCATTTCGGCGTCGAATGTCAGGATATCCGACAGGCTCAACCCTTCCAGGTCGAACAGATTGAAGCGCAGATTGCCCTCAGACGTTTGCGCGGCGGCAGAGACAGGCAGGGCAAGGAAAAACATGGCAAAGAGTGCGACAATGTAATTCATCAGACTACTCGCGGAACATGAGAATGTGAAAAGACCTTGCTTGAGATTGTTATACCAGTTTTGCCTTTGCGTCGACATGCGCGTTGCTTTGCGAGTTTCCGCCTCGTTCGGCGACGGATTGATCCAGCACAAATCGCGTCTGCTGACACCATGCTATCCTGTCCCATTGGAGGAGGACGCGAGATGATCAACGAGAACGACATTCTGGACATGACCTGCCTGAACCGCGAGCAGATCGCGGCCATTGCCGAGCACGAGCATATCGACGAGGTATCCGCAGCCGAGATGGGAGAGTATCTGATGCATGTCCATCACGGGCCGCAGAGAGTTCAGCAGATGATCTGCGAGGATATCGCGGAGGCGCTTCATCTGGACGACCTGTCCAAGGCGCGCGGGCTCTACAAGGCGCTCAAGCAGTTTCTGGCCGAACATCCCGAGGCGCTGCGCGGGAACCTGTAGACGGCCAGCCGGGACCGGCACGGTCCCGGCGCGCTGGCTCGGCAACGCTCCGTTCAACGGGGCGGCACCGGCAGGCGCGGCGATGCGCCTGCGGGAGCTAGACCATCCACAGGGCACCGAGCACGAACAGCAGAACGATGGCCCAGACCAGCACGAAACTGGGTCGGTTGCTCCATGGCAGGCGGGTGTTGCAAACGCTGCAATTGCGCCGCGCGTAACGATTGCGGTGCCCGCAGACAACGCATCGCTGCACCCTGAAACCGGATCGATTGAGTTGCTCTGCCACTGAAGTTCCTCTCGAAAGATTCCTCTGCGACAGTGCCCGGCCCGGCAATACTTCGAAGGAACAGGCGTCAGGCGCGGTGGTCAAAACCGCAGCAATGCTCGTGGCGGTCAGGAAATCAAGGGATTGAAGGGTGTTGCGGGAATAACCCGGCACGCATACACGATTTTTGTGCAGATAGCCACGGATTCGAGCAATCGCGCATCACGGCCGGGGCAACACGGCCTTCGCCTGACCGGCGGGGGCGCCGCGCAGTGCTCGTCCGGCAACCAGACGGCGCGCGCAGCGTGGGCGGGTCACGGTCGCAGTTGCGCGCAGGGGCGTTCTGACGTAATCCATTGCCGAACTGGCGCGGGGCCACCCGTGCATGACGCCCCAACAGGAGAGCCGATGCAAAGCTACGAGTATCTCGCCCTGCCCGCGCCCAGCCGAAGCCCGAAGGTCAAGGGGCTGAAGACACCCGCCGAGCGCTATGCGCATCAGGTCACGGTGCTGCTCAACGAGCTGGCCGCCGAGGGCTGGGAGTTCTGGCGCGCCGAATGCCTGCCCAGCGAAGAGCGCAAGGGCCTGACCGGGACCGTGACGGTGCAGAATCATCTGCTCATCTTCCGCCGTGCCAGCGCCGAGACGCTGGCCGAGCAGATCGCCCAGCACGACACCCCGGCCCCACGCGCGCAGGCCGCGCATGAGCCTGCACCCGAGGAACCCAGCCTCTCGCGCCCCATGGGCGAGGCACGGATCCATGGCACGCGGCGCGAACCCGCGCTGCTGCTGCGCCGTCAGAACACCTCCGGATCAGAATAGACGCAGCGCCGCTCAGGCATCGACATCCAGTGCCAGCGCATGGATGCGCCCGACCAGATCGGCACCGATGGCAGCATGCACGGCGCGGTGACGCGCCAGACGGCTCATGCCCGCGAATTGCGGTGCGCGCAGGGTGACGTTGAAATGCGTCTCGCCCCCCTCGCGCCAGCCGCCATGGCCGCGATGGCTTTCGCTGTCGTCTTCCACATGCAGCACCTGCGGGTCGAAGGCCGCACGCAACCGGGTTTCGATTTCATCACAAATACGCATGGCGTTCCCTTGCCTCTTCAATCCCGTCCGAAAGATATCTAGACTTCTGCCTCCGAGTCGGAAAGCCCCTGGTGGCGCATGGCGGCCCGGGGCGCGGCGCATGGCCCGCAAGGACAGGCAGGATACGGGCAGGCAGGATACGGCAACAGATGGATCGCAAACCCCCTTTCGATTTCGACATCCGCGCGTCGACCGACAAGAAGAAGCGCGCGCGCGGGCGACGGGGCATGTCGGGTGCCTGGGAAACCTCGGTGCGGCATTGCGAGCATCCCGGCTGCGCTCAGGACGGCAAGTATCGCTGCCCGAAATCACCCGAATTGCTGAACGAGTATTTCTGGTTCTGCAAGGACCACGCCCGCGAATACAATCTGAAATGGAACTATTTCGAGGGTCAGAGCGAGGCCGAGATGCTCGATTCGATGGAACGCGACCGCATCTGGGGCCGTGCCACCCGGCCCATCGGCAACAATGACGAGCGGCTGGCATGGCAGCGGCTGGGGATCGAGGACCCGCATCAGGTTCTGGGCGACAAGGCCACCCAGAACCCCGGCCGTCGCGCCTCGGTCGGGGGCGGCTCGCGCAAGCTGCCCCCGACCGAGCGCAAGGCCCTCGAGATCCTGGATGCGCGCGACACCTGGTCGCGCGGCGAGATCCGCAAGCAGTACAAGAGCCTCGTCAAGGACCTTCACCCCGACCGCAACGCGGGCGCGCGCGCGGATGAGGAAAGGCTGCAGGAGGTGGTCTGGGCCTGGGACCAGATCAAGGACAGCCGGAACTTCCGCGACTGACCGAACCGGACCGGGCCACCACCGGGGGCGCCGAAGGCCCGCGGGAAAACGGACCGGCGGGCAACGTGTCTTTGCGCCCGCCTTGCCGGATTGGCCTGAGGAACGCGCGCCGCTCCTGAGAGCCCGGCACATTACGGCGCAGCCCGTCACGTTCCACCGCCCACCCTGCGGATGTCGCGCCTTGCCCAATTCGCGCGGGAGGGTCGCCCTGCCGATTGCGCGTAGCCGGTTTGCCTTGCGGCCGTGGGGATGCCGGGTTCCCTGCCGCATTGCCCTGAAGGGCCGCACCGCCGGACTGGCCAGCCGACCGCGCTTGCGGATTGGCCTGCCGGAGCGCCCCATGGGCCCGGCACCGCCAAAGGGTTCCCGACCCGTGCCGTCCGCCCCTGCCCCGCGCCACAACGGCCCTGACCCTTGCCGGGCACTCGGCCCGGCAAGGGTCAGGGCGGGTCGGCCGCAGAGGGGTCGCCGCGCTGAGCGCCGAATGCCCGTGACAGTCGCGCGGCCAGCGACAGCGGCGCGCGCGCCGGCCCCTCCTGCAAACGGTCGATCCGGTCAATCACCCCTTCCAGCCTGCGCAGCGCCCGCAGGTCATCAAGGAGTTGCCTGTCGCTCTGGTGCAATGGCATCGCAAGCCCCCTTGTTCGCATCTCCGCTCGCGCGGGGTCCTGGCAGCCATGCCCCCGCGTGGCTGCCAGTCTGCGGCACAGGCATTAGCAAAGCGTTACGACGCCCGGTGGCGCGGGGAAAAATCCTGCGCAAAACGCCGCGCGGGCGGATTTCCCTCTTGCAGGGCCGCGGGATAGTTTGTAAATCGCCACCATCCGGTGCGGGCGTAGCTCAGGGGTAGAGCATTACCTTGCCAAGGTAAGGGTCGTGAGTTCGAATCTCATCGCCCGCTCCAGTCAAAAAGACCGTTGCCTTCGGGCAACGGTCTTTTTGCTTTGCGCCACCCTGGGATGATTAACTTTCGAGTCGTTTCAGGCACTTGTCGAAATCTGTATCCGGTCAAGCGATTTTTCTTCACCCGAGGTGCAAAAAACCCGTTGACGCCGCCCCGAATTATACGCCAGATTGTGGCTTGTCATCGGGACACCCACTATATCTGGTAAAAGACGCAAAGCGCGGCTGTGGGGATCGGGACAGGGATTTTGAAGCCTCGAAATTTGGATCACCTGGCATGGCGTCAGGTGTGTGTGGTCTTGCGGCTGCGCTTCATGCCCTGTGTCCGGCGTTGCGGGACAGATTGCGCGGGCAACCGGGCAGGCAAGGTGCAGAACGAATAGGGGCAATAGGCACATGATCATCGAGCGGCACTTCACCACCGAGAGAAAAGACGCCTACGCGGCGCTGGACTTCACCACGACGGTTTCCGAAATCCGCAACCCGGATGGAACCGTCGTTTTTCGCAACGACAAGGTCGAGGTGCCGACCGGCTGGAGCCAGGTCGCCTCGGACGTGATCGCGCAGAAATACTTCCGCAAGGCGGGTGTGCCCGCGCGACTCAAGCCCGTGGCAGAAGACGGCGTGCCCGAATTCCTGTGGCGCTCGGTTCCTGACGAGGACGCGCTGCAGGACTTGCGCGAAGAGGACCGCTATATCGGCGAAACATCGGCGAAACAGGTTTTCGACCGTCTGGCGGGCGCGTGGTGCTACTGGGGCTGGAAGGGCGGCTATTTCGCCACCGAAACCGATGCCCGCGCCTATTTCGACGAGATGCGCTTCATGCTGGCCGCGCAGATGGCGGCGCCCAACAGCCCGCAATGGTTCAACACAGGCCTGCACTGGGCTTATGGCATCGACGGGCCAAGCCAGGGCCATTTCTATGTCGATCCCTTCACCCACAAGCTGGTGAAGTCGAAATCCAGCTATGAACACCCCCAGCCGCATGCCTGTTTCATCCAGTCTGTCAGCGATGATCTGGTCAATGATGGCGGCATCATGGATCTGTGGGTGCGCGAGGCGCGCCTGTTCAAGTATGGTTCCGGAACCGGGACCAATTTCAGCTCGCTGCGTGGAGAAGGCGAGAAACTGTCGGGCGGCGGTAAATCCTCCGGGTTGATGGGTTTCCTGAAAATCGGTGATCGTGCCGCTGGCGCGATCAAGTCGGGCGGGACCACGCGCCGCGCGGCCAAGATGGTCATATGCGACATGGATCATCCCGATATCGAGGAATTCATCAACTGGAAGGTGATCGAAGAACAGAAGGTCGCCTCTCTTGTTGCCGGTTCCAAACTGCACGAGGCGCGTCTGAACGACATATTCAGCGCAATCCGGGCTTGGGACGGCAGCACGGAGGATGCCGTCGACCCCGGCAGGAACCCCGCGCTGAAAGCCGCGATCAAGACCGCGAAGAAGGCCATGATTCCGGAAACCTATGTCGGCCGGGTGCTGCAATATGCGCGCCAGGGCTATGACAGCATCGAATTCCCGACCTATGACACCGACTGGGATTCGGAAGCCTATGTCACCGTCTCGGGGCAGAACTCGAACAACTCGGTGCGCGTGACGGATGCCTTCCTGCAAGCCGTCAAGGAGGACGCGGACTGGGAACTTCTGCGCCGCACCGATGGCAAGGTGTCCAGGACCGTCAAGGCGCGTGAGCTTTGGGAACAGGTGGGTCACGCCGCCTGGGCCTGCGCTGACCCGGGCATCCAGTTCCACGACACGGTGAATTCCTGGCACACCTGCCCGGCAGACGGCCCCATCCGCGGCTCGAACCCGTGCTCGGAATACATGTTCCTCGATGACACGGCCTGCAACCTGGCCTCGATGAACCTGCTGAAATTCTACGATGGCAAGCGCTTTGACGCACCTGCCTACATGCACGCGACGCGGCTGTGGACAATCACGCTCGAAATCAGCGTGATGATGGCACAATTCCCCTCGAAGGAAATCGCGCAGCGTTCGTATGAATTCCGCACGCTGGGGCTGGGATATGCCAATATCGGCGGGTTGCTGATGAACATGGGGCTGGGATATGACTCCGCCGAGGGCCGTGCGCTCTGCGGGGCGCTGACCGCGATCATGACCGGGGTAAGCTATGCCACTTCGGCCGAGATGGCAGCCGAACTCGGCGCCTTCCCGGGCTATGGCAAGAACGCCGAACAGATGCTGCGGGTGATCCGCAACCACCGCCGCGCCGCATATGCGCAGGAAGATTACGAGAGCGTCAACGTGACGCCGGTGGCGCTGGACGCGGCCAACTGCCCGGATGCACGGCTGGTCGATCTGGCCCGCGCGGCCTGGGATGAGGCGCTCAGCCTGGGCGAGACCCATGGCTATCGCAACGCGCAGGCCACCGTGATCGCGCCCACCGGCACGATCGGCTTGGTGATGGATTGCGACACCACCGGGATCGAGCCCGATTTCGCACTGGTGAAATTCAAGAAACTGGCGGGGGGTGGCTATTTCAAGATCATCAACCAGTCGGTTCCAGCGGCGCTACGCAAACTGGGCTATCGCGAGAGCGAGATCGGCGAGATCATCGCCTATGCGGTGGGTCACGGCTCGCTTGGCCAGGCTCCGGGCATCAACCATACCAGCCTGATCGGGCATGGCTTCGGCGCGCAGGAAATCGCCAGGATCGAGGCCGCCCTGCCGCAGGCCTTCGACATCCGCTTCGTGTTCAACCAGTGGACGCTGGGCGAGGAATTCTGCCGCGAGACGCTGGGCATCCCGGCACCCGAACTCAACAGCCCGACTTTCGACATGCTGCGCCATCTGGGGTTCACCAGAGCTCAGATAGAGGCGGCCAATGACCATGTCTGCGGCACCATGACGCTGGAGGACGCCCCGCACCTGAAGCCCGAGCACATATCGGTCTTCGACTGCGCCAATCCCTGCGGCAAGAAGGGCACGCGCTACCTGTCGGTGGACAGCCATATCCACATGATGGCCGCCGCGCAGAGCTTCATCTCGGGGGCGATTTCCAAGACGATCAACATGCCGAACTCGGCCACGATCGAGGAGACATTGGCGGCTTACGAACTGTCCTGGAGCCTCGGGATCAAGGCCAACGCGCTCTATCGCGACGGCTCGAAACTCAGCCAGCCGCTGGCAGCGGCCCTGATCGAGGATGATGAAGAGGCCGAAGAGGTGCTGGAATCCGGCACGCCCCAGCAGAAAGCGCAGGTATTGGCCGAGAAGATCATCGAGAAGGTGATCGTCAAGGAAGTAATCCGCCGCCACCGCGAGAAACTGCCCGAGCGGCGCAAGGGCTATACGCAGAAAGCCATCGTCGGCGGCCACAAGGTCTATCTGCGCACCGGCGAATATGGCGACGGCAAGCTGGGCGAGATCTTCATCGACATGCACAAGGAAGGGGCTGGGTTCCGCGCGATGATGAACAACTTCGCCATCGCGGTCTCGGTGGGCCTGCAATACGGCGTGCCGCTGGAGGAATTCGTCGATGCCTTCACCTTCACCCGGTTCGAACCGGCAGGGATGGTGCAGGGCAACGATTCGATCAAGAATGCAACCTCGATCCTCGACTACATCTTCCGCGAACTGGCGGTCAGCTATCTCGACCGGACCGACCTTGCGCATGTAAAGCCTTCGGGCACGGCCTTTGACGACCTCGGGGCGGGCGAGCTGGAAGGCGTGCGCAATGTCGCAGAACCCTCGGACGAGGCAACCAGCCGCTCGCTGGAAGTGCTGCGCCAGATCAGTTCCACCGGCTATCTGCGCAAGCGCCTGCCGCAGGAACTGACCGTGCTGCAGGGCGGGCAGGCCACGGGGTTCTTCTCGGACGGCGCAACGGCGGTCGCCTATGAGGCGCGCGAGACCGAGACCCTGACCGTCGCCCCCATGGACGCCCGCACCCGCGCCCGGATGCAGGGCTATGAAGGCGACCCCTGCGGCGAATGCGGCAACTACACGCTGGTGCGTAACGGGACCTGCATGAAATGCAACACCTGTGGGGCGACAAGCGGGTGTAGCTGAGCGGAATCAGAACGGGCGCGTTTGGAGAGAACCAAGCCATGATGAAAATCTCGCTTAATCAATTCTTTGAGCGCGCCCGCATCCTCAAGGCACATCGAAAGTTGTTTCGCAACTTTAACTTTGCCATGTGTGGAAGCGAAGCACCGCCCTCAGTCCGCAAGCTAGCTCTTGCCCTTGGGTTCGATGTAGCCGAGGTTCCTATGTCTCGAGGAGAGCGAGGGAAGCTTGTTCGTGATCCGTTCTCCCGCAATGGCTTTCTGATTGAGGTCAATCAGAATGATGATGTGTGTGCGCGCCGATGGACAGTGCTGCACGAAATCGTCCATGCTTACTTACATCGAAGCGATGACTTACTGGCCGGCCCAAAATACAGGGCGGGTTTCCTGCATTTTTACGATGAGACCGAGCGCCGAGAGGAACGAGAGGCAAATTTGGTAGTTGAAGCAATCGTTTTCGGAGAGGGCGCATTGGAAGGCGCGATTGGCTTGTATGGCCATGACGAAAGATCCCTATGTCGGCATTTTGGCGTGAACCCAAGACCTTTGAATATTGTGTTGCAGAAACTGCAATGACTTGTGGCGGCTACGAGCGTGATCCTTGTGGCGAGTGCGGCAACTACACGCTGGTACACAATGGAACCTGCATGAAATGCAACACCTGCGGGGGGATTACCGGGCACGAACAAGGGTAGCTGAGCCGGGTCCGACCGCGACGGGAATGCCGGCCGGGGCGCGAAGCGAAGCTTTGTGCCCCGGCCTTCGTTGATGTGAGCACCAACACCCCCTGCGCCCCGGCG
>SKYA01000086.1 GCA_007128135.1 Paracoccaceae bacterium
CGCTTCTTCGCAAGGGCAGCAACCCACTCAGCCCTTTGCCCGCCGCGCGTCCGCCACCAGCGAGACCGGCGCATGATGGGTGTCCAGAAAGGGCAGGATCAGCGCCGCGACCTCGGACGGGGCCTCTTCATGCACCAGATGTCCGAAACCGGCCAGTTCCGCATAGCTGCCGCGCGGCAGGGCGTGTGCTGCCTCGAGCGAGACAGAGGGCGGCACGGCCCGGTCGCGCGTGGCTGCGATCAGGAGCGCGGGCACCACGATCTGGGGCAGGCGCTCGAGCAGCGGCTCGAGTTGCCATTGCGCCATCATCCCCAACGTGCCCTCGATATGCGCCGTGCGGCTGACCAGCCGGTGATACGCGTCTATCCCGGCCTCGTCGATCTGCGACCCCATGCCCACCAACAACCGCTCGACCTGCTTGCGCTTGGATGACAACCGCGTGACGATGGCCGCAACGAAGGGGCTGGAAGCCATGGCACGGGCGAGTTTCGGGAAAAGCCAGCCGGCAAAGCCGTCGAACGGCCCCAGCGCGGCATTGATTCCCACCACCGCATGCGGCCCATGCGGCATGATCTCGGCCATGCGCAGCGCGATGGCGCCACCTGCGGAATGGCCGATAATCGCCATTGGCCGCCAGCCCTGATCGGTGCAGAGCACGGCCAGATCATCGGCCATCGCATCCAGCCCCAGCCGCAACATGCCGCCTGCACGGGTAAAGCCCTGCCCCGGCAGATCGGGCATGATCAGCCGATAGCCGCGCAGATGCGGCGCAAGCCGGTGAAAACTGTGCGCCGAGGCCCCGGCCCCGTGCAGCAGCAGCACATCCGGCCGCTTTCCCATGACCTGAACATGCCATTCATGCGGACGGCAACGGATGATCCGCGAGTGCTGCCGCATCCGCCAGTCCGGGGGGAGATCGGTGGTCATGGCTCATCCCCCAAGAGCTGCACCCAGCGTTGCCGAGAGCGTGCGCGCATCGGCACGCGGAAGCGCGATCAGCGTCGCGCGCATCTGAGCGGCAAGTTCCGCGAGCGCGGGCTTGGGCCGCAGACTGGTGTCGATCACCAGTGACGGCACGCCTCTGGCCGCGATGGCACGGGCCAGTTGAGCGGCCTCGAGCGCGGCCTGCGGGCGGTTGGCGCTGCCGTCCAGCGCGATATTGCCGCGCCCGTCGGTCAGCAGCGCGAGCGTCGGTGTCATGCCGTGGCCGCGTGCCTGTTCGGCGGCGGCAAGCGCGACCTGCAATGCGCTGGCCAGCGGGGTTGCACCGCCCCCGGGCAGGCCCGCAAGCCGCCGCTTGGTCTGTACCAGCGAGCGCGTCGGTGGCAGGCTGAGATCCGCCTTCTGTCCGCGAAAGGTGACAAGCGCGACATGGTCGCGGCTCGAATAGGCCTCGGCCAGCATCAGTTCGACCGCGCCCTTGGCCTCGGCCAGGCGTGCCAGTGCGCTCGAGCCCGACGCATCGACCACGAAGATCAGAACGCGGTCGGTCTGATCCTGATAGCGCTTGATGCGGATGTCCGAGGGCATCAGGATCAGCCTGTCCGGGCTGAATCCGGGCAGCATCGCACGGCGCATCTTCTGCCAGGGTGCGGCCTGCCGGAGTGTCGCAATCAGGTCGATGCGGGCGCCCGCGCCGGGCTTGCCCGTGCGCGCAGGCATGGGTCGGCCACGGCGCATGGACTTGCGCGCGGCCCCGGCGCCAGATTGGCCCTGCGTGCCGCGCGCCACGCGGGCGGCCTGAAGCTGCGCCAGCAGACCTGGCGGCAGCGCCGCCCTTGCGGCCTCGATCAGCATCTCGTCGGGCAGGTCCAGCGCGCTGTTGTCGGTGTCGTCTGGCTGCTCCTGCGGCTCGGGCGGGGTGTCGGGCGGCGGGGTGTCGGGCGGCGGGGCCTCCTCGGGGAAGTGTGTCGCACGATGCGCGAGCGTCAGCGCAACGGCAATCTGCATGTCGCCTTCGTCGATCACCTCGGCCGCGCGCCAGGCGGCATGCGCGCGTGCGCAGGCCAGCGCCAGCATGGGCGCGCGCAGGCTGGCGATGCCAAGCTCGAAGGCTACGCGGGTCAGGCGCATACGCGCCTCGGTCAGCCCGATGTGTCGCAGCCGTGCCTGTGCCGTGGCAATCGGCCCGCTCGGGAGCGAGATGTCGGTGGTCTCGCCCCAGGCAAGGCCCGAGAGATCGACAAACAGCCCCAGCCGGTCGGCCAGCGCCTGCGACAGGCCCTCGCCCTCCTCTGCGGCCTCGTCCAGCGCGACAAGGCTCAGTTGCGGGGCATGATCCAGCGCCTGCCCCAGCCGAACCGCCAGCCCCGGCGGGCAGCGTTCCGCCATGCTGAGCGCAAGCAGGCCGGGATGCTCCAGCAGCCCGGCATGGCGCTGCATCGCGCCAGAGGCGAGTGTCGCGCCCAGATCCATTCCGCCGTAGAGGGCTTCATCGCTGACGAAAGGATGCAGCTTGCGCCAGCGCAGGGGCGCCAGCGCGGCCACCACGCGGTCACGCACCGGACCCGCGCGCGCGCGCAGCCACAGACCGCGCAAACCGTCCGGGTCGATCGCGAACAGGGTGAGCGCCAGCCCGACCCGTGCCCAGGGGTCCGCAACAGGCCGTGGCGGGCGGCCAGGCAGGCCGCTGGTGTCGTCGAACGGTGTCATGGAGACCGTGGCAGGCGCTGAAGGGAGGCTCTGCCCCCCTTGGCGCCGACGCGCCGCATTCCCCGGAGTATCCGGGGCAAGCAGATGGGCATTGAGGGGGAATGCCACCTCACGGCAGCACCTCGACCAGCTGACGGGCGACTCGGGCAGAGGATCCGGCCTCGTCCAGAGGGTCGCGGCGCAGACGGTGGCGCAGGGCCATCGGCGCGGCCGCGCGGATATGGTCGCGCGTGACCTCTGTGGCACCCTCATAAGCGGCAAGCGCCCGGGCCGTGCGCAGCAGCGTCAGCTCGCCCCGTAGCCCGTCCGAGCCGAGCGCGAGACAGACCGAGGCGCAGTCATGCAGCGCCACGTTGGAGCTGCGGACCTCTGGTAGCGCCGCGCGTGCGGCAAGGATGCGGGCGCGCAGTTCCGCATCCTTCGGAGCCCATTCGGCCATGAATTCGGCGTGGCGGGTCTCATAGGCATCGCGGCGGCGGATCACCTCGACCCGGGTCTCGATGTCCCTGGGGCTGGTCACTTCCACCGACAGGCCGAACCGGTCGAGAAGCTGCGGCCTGAGTTCGCCCTCTTCGGGATTGCCCGAGCCCACCAGCACGAAGCGCGCGGGATGGCGGATGGACATGCCTTCGCGCTCGACCACGTTCTCGCCGGTCTGGGCGACATCGAGCAGCAGATCGACAATATGATCCTCCAGCAGGTTCACCTCGTCGATATAGAGATAGCCGCGATTGGCGCGCGCCAGCAGCCCTGCCTCGAACGCCTTTTCACCGCGCGTGAGCGCGCGCTCGATATCGAGCGCGCCGGTGACGCGATCCTCGGTTACGCCAAGCGGCAGATCCACGACCGGCGTGGGACGGGTGACGAGGTCGGTGTCGGGAATTTCGGCCCAGTCGGGGCAATCCTCGACGCGCGCTGAATTGCACGGGCAGCCCTTGACCGCCTCGATGGGCGGCAGCAGCGCCGCCAGCGCACGCACGGCGGTGGACTTGCCGGTGCCACGGTCGCCAAAGACCAGCACGCCGCCGATCTTCGGATCGATGGCGGTCAGCACCATCGCGGTTTTCATCTCGTCCTGCCCGACAATGGCAGCGAAGGGGAAAGGCGTCATGCGGCCTCCTGTTTGTGCAAGTGCGGCAGGGGGTTGCGCCCCTGCCAAGTGCCCGAACTGCCGGCGATGCGGAATCGGGCGTAAAGTTCTTCGTTGAACCAGCCTTCCTCGCGCACGGCACGGATGGCCTCGGCATGGGGGCCACGGCGGGCGAAGGCTGCCATGCTGGCGGCATCGGGCCAGATGGAAAAGGTGACCTGATGCAGCAGCGGCACCTCGCCAATGCCGATCTTGAAGATCACGTTCGGGTCCGACCCGACCCTGGCCGAGATATCCGGCACCCGGCCCCAGAAGCGCAGCGCGCGGCCGGGTTTGACAGTGGCGCGCGTCATCGCGGCGATCGGGCCGTCGCTCTCGCCCTCGGGGGTGAAGGGGCGCGCGCCCGACCAGTGGCCGCGCGCGGAATAGGGTTCGAGAAAGAGGGTGAAACTCTCGTCCGCCCGCACCCGCCAGCGCGCGAAGGGCGGTCGGTCCATGCCCGCGCGCGCCGCTGCCATATCGGACCAGACGCCCAGAATGGCCCATGTGCTCCAGTTGGGACGGGGTGTGAAACCCTCGCCCGTGCCCGAGCCGCAGAGCTTCCAGAACTGCAACCCCTCCAGACGCGGAAGCGCAAGGCGTGCCGCGCCCATCTGGCCCAGCACCCAGAGCCGCGCGAGCGCCCGGTCGAACCGGAACAGGCTGAGCGTGACGGATTGCATGGCGATTCCCGGCCTCCAAGTGTCAACGCAGATTGTCATATGCACTGGACAGTGTAAAGCAAAACGATGTAAATCTTGATTGACAGTCTGGCGCAGTGTAGGCTTGTTCAACAAACAAGACGGGAACCGAACATGACCGATTCTGCACCGCGAAGCGCCATTGTGATCGGCGCGGGGCTCGGAGGGCTGGCCTCGGCCATGCGGCTGGGCGCAAAGGGCTATGACGTGACCGTGCTGGACCGGCTTGACCTGCCGGGCGGACGCGGATCCTCGATCACGCAGGGTGGCCACCGCTTCGACCTTGGCCCGACCATCGTGACCGTGCCACAGGGGCTTCGCGACCTCTGGGCCGCCTGCGGGCGCGATTTCGACAGTGACGTGACGCTCAAGCCCATGGACCCGTTCTATGAAATCCGCTGGCCGGATGGCTCCAGCTTCACGATGCGCGACGATGCGCAGGCGATGGAGGCCGAGGTCGCCCGCCTGTCTCCCGGTGACGTGACAGGCTACCACCAGTTCCTGCGCGATGCAGAGGCGCGCTACTGGTTCGGCTATGAAGACCTTGGCCGCCGCCCCATGAACCGGCTGTGGGATCTGGTCAAGGTGCTGCCGAAATTCGCCTGGTATCGGGCGGACCGATCCGTCTATGCCCATGCCGCGCGACGCTTTCGCGATGAACGGCTGCGCTTTGCCTTTTCCTTCCATCCGCTTTTCATCGGCGGCGACCCGTTCCGCGTCACCTCGATGTATGCGTTGGTCAGCCATCTGGAAAAGGCCTTTGGCGTGCATTACGCGATGGGCGGCGTGCAGGCGATAGCCAGGGCCATGGCGGGTGTGATCCGCGATCAGGGCGGGCAGTTGCGCATGGGCGTGGAAGTGGACGAGATCATGGTGCAGGGCGGCCGCGCAGCGGGCGTGCGGCTGACGGACGGGGCCGAGATACGGGCTGATATCGTCGTCTCCAACGCGGATGCGGGGCATACCTATACCCGGCTTCTGCGTAACCGGCCCAAACGGCGCTGGAGCGATGCGAAGCTCAGGCGTACGCGCTGGTCGATGGGGCTGTATGTCTGGTATTTCGGAACGCGCGGCACACGCGCGATGTGGCGCGATGTGGGACATCATTCCATCGTGGTCGGCCCGCGCTACCGCGACCATATCGGGGATATCTTCATCCGTGGCCATTTGGCCGACGACATGAGCCTTTATGTGCACCGTCCCTCGGTGACCGATCCTTCGGTGGCGCCAGCCGGCGACGACACCTTCTATGTGCTCTCGCCGGTGCCGCATCTGGGCCATGACAATGGCGTGGACTGGACGCAGGAGGCCGAACCCTACCGCCGCAAGATGCTTGCCATCCTCGAGGAGCGGTTGCTGCCCGGACTGTCGGAGCGCGTGACCGAAAGCCTGGTCTTCACGCCAGAGAGTTTCCGCGACCGCTATCTCTCGCCGCTGGGCGCGGGCTTCTCGATCGAGCCGCGCATCCTGCAGAGCGCCTGGTTCCGACCGCATAACGTGTCGGAGGAACTTCCCGGCCTGTATCTGGCGGGCGCCGGCACGCATCCGGGCGCGGGCGTGCCCGGGGTCATCGGCACGGCCGAGGTTCTGGCGCAGCTTGTCCCCGATGCCGCCCCGGCGGCCCCCCTGCGGATGGCAGCAGAATGAGCGCCCTGTCCGACATGGAAGCCTGCCGCGCAGCCATCCGCACCGGATCGCTGTCATTCCACGCGGCGTCGAAACTGCTGCCTGCGCGCGTGCGCGACCCGGCGCTGGTGCTCTATGCGTTCTGCCGTCTGGCCGATGATGCCGTGGACGAAGGCGCCGACCCGGTGGCCGCGGTGCTGCATCTTCAGGACCGCCTCGACCGCGCCTACCTGGGCCAGCCCAAAAACGCTCCCATCGACCGCGCCTTTGCGCGTCTGATCGATGTACATCGCCTGCCCCGCGCCCTGCCCGATGCCCTGCTCGAGGGTCTGGCGTGGGATGCCGAGGGACGGCGCTTCGAGACATTGCCGGATGTGCGCGCCTATTCGGCGCGCGTGGCCGCAGTGGTCGGGGTGATGATGTGCGTGCTCATGGGCGTGCGCGACAGCCACCGACTGGCGCGGGCCTGCGATCTGGGTCTGGCAATGCAGCTGACCAACATTGCCCGCGATGTCGGCGAGGATGCGCGGCGCGGACGGATATACCTGCCGCTGGCATGGTTCGAGGAGACCGGGATCGACGTCCGCGCCTTTACCCGTGCGCCCCGGCCCCTGCCCGAGATCCGGGCCATGACCGACCGGCTGTTGCGCGAGGCCAGCCGCCTCTATGCACGCGCCGAACCCGGTATCGCCGCACTTCCGATTGGCTGCCGCCCCGGTATCTATGCGGCACGCCATATCTATGACGGGATCGGCAGCGTGATCCGGGGGCAGGACTGTGACAGCGTCACGCGCCGCGCAGTGACCGGGAAGCGCCGCAAGCTTGGCTGGCTGGCGCTGGCGGGGCTCAGGACCGGGGCCAGTGCGGTGCTGCCGCGCATGGCCACGCTCTATGCCCGCCCCTGCCCCGAGACCGACTTCCTGGTCAGGGCCGCTGCCATCGATGCGCCGCAGATGCCCCGTTCCGAGGCGCTGATCGACGCGCTGGCGCGTCTGCGCGAACATGACCTGCGCCGCCGCGATGCCTATGCCGTCATGGACCGGCGCAGCGCCTGAACTATATGCCCTGCATTGGGGGTCTGTCCCGACGCGCCCGGAACGGGCGCCAAGTGAAGGCTTGCACCCGGAACGGGTGCGCCGCATGGTCAGACCGGGCGCATGAGGGAAGCCGATGGACTGGATGCTGTTTCTGACCTTTCTGGCCGCCGCCGGTGCGGCCGGAGCCACCGGGTCGATGTTCGAGCCGGGCCAGTGGTATCGCGACCTCGACAAACCCTTCTGGACCCCGCCCGGCTTTGTGTTTCCACTGGTCTGGGTGACGCTCTATGTCGCCATGTCCTATGCCGCCATGCGCGTGGCCTTGCTGGAAGGCTCGGGGCAGGCGCTGGCGTTCTGGGCGGCGCAGATCGCCTTCAACACGCTCTGGTCGCCAGTGTTTTTCGGCCTGAAACGGATGCGTGCGGCGATGATCGTGCTGGCGTTCCTGTGGCTGTTCGTCGCAGCCACGATGCTCAGCTTCTGGGCGCTGGACCAGATCGCGGGTGCGTTGATGGCACCCTACCTGCTCTGGGTCACGATTGCCGGGGCGCTGAACTTCTCGGTCATGCGCCGCAATCCGCAATTCGCCTGACCGGGGCTAGTGCTGCGCCTCGAAAGACGGGTCGAGCCACGCGGCCTTGGCGCCGAAGATCCTGCGCGAATGGTCGCGCAGATAGATTCGCAGCCAGGGCGTGAACCGCTCCGGGAAACGCTCGATCAGGGCGGCCAGCGCCGAAAGGTTGATCCAGTCGGTATCCACCACCTCCTGCGGGTCCGGTGCGACCGGAAGATCGGGCATGGCCCGCGCGGTGAAGACCTGCACCACTTCATGCTCGATCAGTCCATGGCCGACATCGGCGCGATACTCGATCTCGCCGACATGGGTCAGGCTCAGCCCCGTGATGCCCAACTCTTCCTCCAGCCGCCTTGTCGCGCAATCGCTGTCGGATTCGCCCCAATGCGGATGAGTGCAGCAGGTATTCGTCCAGAGCCCGGGCGTGTGATACTTGCCAAGTGCCCTGCGCTGGATCAGCACGCGGTCGCCTTCGGTGACGAAGACCGAGATGGCCTTGTGCTTCAGCCCGCGTCGATGCACCTCCATCTTGTCGACAGGTCTGAGCGTGCCCTCGTCCCAGGCCGGAATGAGCCAGCTCATGTGTAGCCCGGTCGGACCAGTCCGCTCAGATGCATCAGGTTCTTGACGCCGATCTTGAGATGCGCGAGGGGCCGCGCCGCCACCAGTTTCTTGTTCATGTAGGCCTCGAATGTCAGGCGCTGCACATCGATATCGTGGCACAGGCTCACGAAGCGCTCGCGCCGCTCGTCCGACTTGTAATAGGCGTCCTGCATCTGGCGCAATACCCGGAACACGGTCTTGTGTTCGCGCATGAAGAGTTTGCGCGCCAGCATCAGGTCCTTCGCCTTGCCCGAGGCGAGCGCGGCCTGCGCGGCTGTTGCCGCCACCCGCCCGCCGACCATGGCGTAATAGATCCCCTCGCCCGAAGAGGGGGCCACGACGCCGGCCGCATCCCCCGCCAGCACCACGTCGCGGCCATTGTCCCAGCGGTCCATCGGGTGCAGCGGAATCGGTGCGCCCTCGCGCCGGATCGTCTCGCAGCCCTCCAGCCCCGACATCTTGCGCAGCGCAGCGGTGGCTTCCTTCAGGTTTGCCTCGGGCTTTTCGGTGCCCATGCCGACGCTGGCATGGGCACCATGCGGGAACACCCAGCCATAGAAATCGGGGCTGATACGCCCGTCATAGATGACGTCGCAGCGGTCGGGGTCATAGACATCATTGGCCGGCGGCGCCTTGATGATCTCGTGATAGGCAATGACATAGGGAATCTTGTCGCCCCCCGGCACCTCGGCGCGGGCCACGTTGGACCGCGCGCCATCCGCGCCGATGACCAGTTTCGCAAGACTGCGCTGCTCGTTGCCGGTTGCCTTCTCGCGCCAGACGACATGCGTGCCCGCGCTGTCACGCTCGATGCGCAGGAAGGTGCCGGTCAGGCGTTCGGCGCCATGTTCCACCGCGCGCAGGCGCAGGAATTCGTCGAAATGCTCGCGGTCCACCATGCCGACAAAGCCGTTCTCGATAGGGATATCGACCGCCCGGCCAGTGGGCGAGATCATCCGCGCCGTCGTGATATGGGCGACAAGCTGTTCCTCGGGGATGTCGAAATCCGCGATCAGCCGGGGCGGGATGGCACCGCCACAGGGCTTGATCCGCCCGGCCCTGTCCAGCAGCGCCACCTTGCGGCCTGCACGCGCCAGATCATCGGCCGCTGTGGCACCCGAAGGACCACCGCCCACGACAAAGACATCAAAGCTCATGGGTCACTCTCCCGGAACCAGTTGCGGCGCACGCGGCACCATGATGCGCGCGGCGAGAAACGCCGACGCCACGAAGATTGCGGCCTGCACGGAAAAGACCGCGCCAAAGGCTTCGGCGACGGGCATGAGGCTGCGCGCAAGATCCACCAGCGCCGCGCCCGTCAGCCCGCCGAAGCCTGCCGCGATGGCCTGCGACGCGCCCCAGAGGCCAACGCGGGTGCCCTCGCGGCGGTCCTGCCCTTCTCCGGCGAGTTGCATCATCGAGCCGATGGCCGCGACCGCGAACATGCCGTTGAAGAAGCCAAGAGCCACAACCAGCGGCACCAGCGGGAGCGCCATTGACCCGGCCGAGGCGATCGCCATGAGCACCAGCGCCGACCCCATGCAGCCTGTCACCACCCAGAACCGCAGGCTGCCCAGCCGTAGCCCCGAGGCCGCGACGCCGACCAGCACCATGCCCAGGAACACGCCGCCATTCTGCGCGCCGGACATCGAGGTGGATTGCCCCGGCGTAAAGCCGAAGACGAGGCCCGCATAGGGCTCCAGGATCAGTTCCTGCATGAAATAGGCGGTCATCGACAGGAACACGAAGAAAGTGAAATGCCGCGCGCGTGTGTCGGCCCAGATGTCGCGGATGCCGTCGCGGAAACGCGCGGGCGGGGGAGCGGGGCGGGTGATGACGCGCCGCTCGATGCCCCAGACCGCAAGCACCGTCAGCGCCACCGCGCCCGAGCATATGATCGCCACGATGACCAGAAGGCGGCCATGGCTGTAGGGGTCGAGGAAGGCACCTGCAGTGATCGCGGTGGCGGCGATGCCGAAGATCATCATCAGCCAGGTGATGGTGGCTGCGGCAGGGCGGCGACTGTCTGCCGTCGCCGTTGCGAGCAACGCCAGCAGCGAGGTGCCCGAAGCCCCCACGCCCAGCCCGATCACGGCATAGGCGACGACCGAAACCGTCAGCCCCAGCGCCAGATTGCTCTCCAGCAGGGGAATGGCCAGCGCGGCGCTCAGCCCGCCAAGCGCAAGCATGACCATGCCCAGGATGATCCAGCGGGTGCGGTTGCCGCCCTGATCGGCCAGAAAGCCCCAGTTGGGCCGGGTGATCTGCACACCGTAATGCAGCGCCACCAGAAAGCCCGGCAGCACCACGGGCAGCGACAGTTCCACCACCATCAGGCGGTTGAGCGTCGAGGTCATCAGCACCACGATCGCCCCGAGGCAGGCCTGAACCAGCCCGAGGCGAAAGATCTGCGCCCAGCTCAGTGTCATGCGCCGATCCCCCGCAGGGCAAAGGCCGCGATCATCATGCCCAGCACATAGGGGCCGACACCGGTGCCGTTGAACCAGGGCGCAAGCCGTGCCGGGTCCTGCCGCCAGCGTCGGAAGGCCCAGACCTGCACACCGATCCCGATGGTTATCAGCGCGGCATGGACCGGTGCGCCCCAGATCACCAGCAGGCAGACCACGACCAGTTGCGCCATGATCATGCCGGTGCCCGCCACAGTCGCGGCATCGACCGGACCAAGCGTGACCGGCAAGGATTTGAGCCCCATCTGGCGGTCGCCCTCGATGGCCTTGAAGTCGTTGATTGTCATGATGCCATGCGCGCCCAGCCCATAGAGCAGCGCGATTGCCACGATCTCGAAGCTCGGCGCACCAGCAGCAATGACAGCGGCCCCGGTGAACCAGGGCAGCGTCTCGTAGCTCAGCCCCACCAGCCCGGGCCCCCACCATCCCGAGCGCTTGGCGCGCACGGGTTCTGCGGAATAGGCCCAGGCCGCGATCACGCCGACGACCGTGGCACCAAACCCCCAGGGGCCAAGCAGCCAGCCGACGGCAAGCGCAAGGAGCGTCATGGCCAGCGCGATATACAGCCCCCAGCGGCCCGGAATGCGCCCCGATGGGATCGGGCGATGCGGCTCGTTGATGGCGTCCACATGGCGGTCGCACCAGTCATTCGCCGCCTGAGACATGCCGCAGACAATGGGACCGGCCAGCAGCACGCCCAGCACGACCAGCGCCCAGCTTTCGGGCCAGACGCCGACCGAGATGATGCCGCACAGATAGGCCCACATCGGCGGGAACCATGTGATCGGCTTGATCAGCTCCAGCGCGGCGGCGGGCTGAGGCAGGCGGGCGGGGATTTGATCGATGGCGCTCATGCTGTCAACTTTGCCTTTCAATCTCGAGTCGGGCAAGTGTAAATTTAAATTTACAGTCGAAAAACTGAAGCGGGACGGCATTCGGGGCGCGGACGCGTGGGCGGGGCGTGCCGAATGCCGGTCCGTTACCCCGGTGTGATGACGAAACGACAGGCGGGGGCGCCCTCGGCCGAGCACTCCACTTCGAGCACGCGCACCTCTGGCCACACGAGTGCGGCGTATAAACGCTCGAACACCGCCACATGCCAGTCGCAGATCGGCGCGTCAGCAGAATGACGGGCCAGCGGGTTGCCGATGATCTCGACCGTCAGGGGGTGGAAACCGCAGATGCGGAAGCGCCCCGATCCGGCAAAGGTCCAGGAATGCCTCGCAATCGCGGCTGTCAGCACCCGCGCGGCCGCCCAGGCGGGCAGGGCGCGGATCAGGTGCTGTGCCGCGCGCGGGATGCGATGGGCGAGGATGTAGTCACCCGTCGCCAGCCCCGCCGCGCGCTGGATGCGCGCGAAACGGTCCGGCAGGAACAGCCGCACCGCGCGGTGCAGGCGCGCGACCTCGTGCTCGGGCAGCATTCCGGCATCTGCGGATGGTTCTTCCACGCCGGCGCGATACAGAAGTGCGCCGCGCAGCCGCTCGCCGATCTCGCCGTCAAGCACTGGCAGATGCTGCAGGATCGCATTGGGGCCGATACGGGCCAGCTCAGCCATGGCCGCTACTCCGCCGGCTCTCGCAGACCCGGCTGCGCGCCATTGGGCATGCGGAAGGGTCGCGGTTGCCCGGGCAACTCTTCAAGCTGGCCACCACCGCCACAGGCCTTCACGGCGTTACGCTCTGTGGCCCGCGCCTTGCCCTGTGCGCGCAGCGCTTCGCGCCGCTCGGCGGCCTTGCGCTTCTTGTCGGCGTGGTCTTCCCAGTCGGCAAGCTGCGCGTCAGCGATGGTGCGGGTCATGTCGAAACCAAAATCCAGATCGTCACGCGGTTTCATGCTGAAATAGTCGGTCTTTCCCAGATCGTAGAACTGGCGCTGCACGCCCGCCTTGAGAAACGCCTTGAGGCAGCCGAGCAGGTATTTCCGCCGATAGCCGGTCCCGCGCCAGGGGTAATGGAACAGCGCCTTGCGCATGTAGAAGCGGCGGTAATTGTTCAGCACGCCTTCCAGCAGCTTGCCGCGCGACATGGCCTTGGGCTTCATGATGGGGGTCACGAAATTGTATTTGGAATAGTCGAACACCTCGACCTGATCACGCAATTCCTGAAACAGCGGGGTGAAAGGCCAGGGCGTGTACATTGCCCAGTTCGCCAGATCGGGCTGCCAGTCCCAGGCCATCTGGAAGGTTTCTTCCAGTGTCTCGGGGGTCTCATTATCAAGGCCCACGATGAACTGTGCCTCGGTGAAGATATCGGCCTCGCGCAGCAGGCGGATCGCTTCCTTGTTATCGGCGACCGTGGTTTCCTTGTTGAACTGGTCGAGTTTCAGTTGCGCCGCCGCTTCGGTTCCAAGGCTGACATGCACCAATCCGGCCTTGCGGTAGAAGGGCAGCAGATCCTTGTCGCGCATGATGTCGGTGACGCGGGTGTTGATCCCCCACTGGATGCGGCGCGGCAGGTCGCGGGCGATCAGTTCCTCGCAGAATTCGATGAATTTCTTGCGGTTGATGGTGGGTTCCTCATCGGCAAGTATGAAGAAACCAACCCCATGATTTTCGACCAGATCCTCGATCTCGTCCACGACCTTCTTCGGGTCGCGCACCCGGTAGTCGCGCCAGAATTTCCACTGGCTGCAGAACGAACAGGTGAACGGGCAGCCGCGCGCCATGTTGGGGATGGCCACGCGCCGGTTCAGCGGCACATAGATGTATTTCTCCCATTCCAGGATCGACCAGTCCGGCTTGATCCCGTCAAGGTTCTTGACTGTGGACGCGGCCTGCGTGGCGACAATCTCGCCCTCCTCGATGAAGGCCAGCCCGTGGATCTTGCGTCTGTCGGCAGGCCAGCGCCCCTCGGCAATCGCGTTCATCAGGTTGACGACGATTTCCTCGCCTTCCCCGCGCACGATGACATCGATCCAGGGGGCCTCGGTCAGCACCTGGCGGAACATGAAGGTGGCATGGATGCCGCCCAGCACGGTGACGGCCTCGGGGACGACCTCGCGCGTGATCCTGAGCACCTCTTCGGCGACATAGATCGAGGGAGTGATCGCGGTGGTGCCGACCACGTCTGGCTTCAACTCGGCCAGACGCGCGCGCAGCATGTCATCATCAACATGATTCGTCATCGCATCGATGAAGTGGATGTCATCGAATCCCGCCGCCCGCAGCGAGCCGGTCAGATAGGCGACCCAGGCCGGCGGCCAGCTTCCGGCGATCTCGGCGCCGCCGGAATGATAGTTCGGGTGAATGAAGACGATACGCATGCCAACCTCCGCTGCTGTAAGCAAAGATTGACACCTTAGGTGTCAGATGTATTTGACACAGATCAAAAAGGCGCGCCGGGCCTATTCATCCTCGCGGCTGAGCATGCCGTATTTGCGCAACTTCACATAGAGCGACTGGCGCGACAGGCCCAGCATCTCGGCCGCCGCGACGCGGTTGTTGCGCGTCAGCTCGATCGCGGTTTCGATGCATATCTTCTCGATCACATTGGTCGTGTCCGAGACGATGTCCTTCAGCGTCGACGAGCCGACAAGCTCCATAACGCCGCGCATGTCGGCATCCGCAGATACCGGGTCGGATCGACTTGCGACCGCGCTGGATGCGTTGCGAATCACCAGCGCCATAACCGGGTCCACCCGGTCATCAAGCCAGGTGGCCGAGATCTCGACAGCGATCTGCGCCTCGAATCCGGTCTTGAGCTTGGTGGCATACATGCGCAGCTGTCCGGCGCGCTGCGCATTGTCCAGAAGCACCTTCAGGTCGACCGTGCCGCGCGCCAGGAATTCCGAAATGCTGACCCCGCGCAACTCGTTCATGCTCGACAGATCGGTCAGGTTGAGAAAGGTCTCGTTTGCCTCGAGGATATTGCCGTCACGGTCGGCGAACACCATTCCGTCCGGCCCGCGATAGAAGAGCTGGCGCAGATTCGCCACTAACCGCCCGTCGGCGACAGAGCCGAACTCGGGATCGGTCAGGCGCACCAGGATCAGCTGCTCGCCTGCGGCACGGAACAGCTTGGAACCGAGCAACAGATGGCGCTGCGTGTCCTTGACTTCCACATCAATGGGCACCGGAGATTCCAGCGCGACATGCGCGGACAGGGCAGCGATCAGCCCTGGCTTGCCCCGGCTGACGAAGCGATCGGCGAATTCCTTGTCGATCAGGTCTGCCCGCGTCGCCCCGAAAAGCGAGGCCGCATTGTGGTTGATATCGACAATGCGCCCGGTCGTGGCCGAAACAAGGGCAATCGCGTCGGTGGTGAAATCCATCAGCAGGCGGTAGCGCGTATCCATCTCGCGCTGGGTCTCGTAATCCTGCTCCAGTGCGATCTGGGCATTGAGAAGTTGCTGCTGCATCTCGATGACCGGCCGCTGGTCCTGCCCCAGCAGCAGCAATTCGCCGCTGCCTGCGATCAGATGCATTGCATAACGCACCGGAACCATGGTGCCAGTGCGGTCCTTGTGCTCGAGTTCGACCCAGCGGAAGGGTATCGCCTCGCCCTTGGCGGCACGGTGTTTCAGCTCGGTTTCCCGCTGCTCGAACTTGCGCAGCGACTCGCTGTCGAGCATCGAGGCGAATTCCTGCCCGACGCTGTTGCGGATATATTCGGAAAAGGCCGAAGCCTGCCGCGACACTGCGGCGCTGACCACGCGGTTTACGTTCAGTGTCAGCGAGAAATCCGACAGAGCAGACACAACCGAGGACACGACCGGATCCTGCAGTATGGGTCCAGCCCCATGCAATCGGATATTGGTTTCATCACTCGACACGCTCGGCCCGCTCCTTGTGACGGCCCGCACGAGACCGCTTACCTAATCCAGACAGATCATTCGGCAGCGTATTGTTTGACCTGACCGCCAACGAAGGCGAGTGCTTCAGGGATGTTCGATGTTGCAAGCCCCGCTCCCAACTGGCGAGCAAGCTCTACCGAACCCATTTCCTGCCCCATTTCAGAAACGATGCCGCCGCCGCAGACAACCGGCATCCCTTGCCCGGAATTATCACGGATTGTCTTTATCAAATCGCCACAAGACGCAAGACAAGATCGGTTTGAACTGGACAAAAAAACGGCAGAAAAGCGATTCTCTCTGAGGATTCTTCGCATTTCAGCAGGTTTCGAGACAAGCGCGACCTTTACGGAAACGCCCATCCGCCGCAACTGGTTGGCTGCAATCATGGTACCCAGCGTATGCTGTTCGCCCGCCGGCAGGGTAAGAAGCACGCAGGCCCCGCCCTTTCTGCCCATCCGGTCCGAGACCCAGGCGCGACCCAGCTCACGCAACAGGCATTGCAGGCGCGAAAGTGCAATCGAGGTCTGGAGAATATCCATCTCGCATTCGTGCCACTCCGCCCCGATCCAGTCGATCGCTGCGGGAAAATACACATCGATCATCTGTTCTGCCGAAATGGCCCTGTGCTGCATCTCGCCGGAAAGTTCCGAAAGCGCCGCCTGCTCGCCGGTCTTGGCGTGCCGGATCAGAAGGTCCAGCAGGTCGCTGTGCGGCGTGCCGGTCTCGATCCGATTGGTCCGGGTCAGTTCGGATACCACCCTCAAGGCGAAATTCGTGAGCACGGCCTCCCCGGGACGGTGCCTGAATTCGTTCATATGGATCAGACTGTCCATATCTGCCAATTCCCCCCGCTACAATTTACGGCACTGCGCCTGCAGTCGCAACAATGTCGACTCGGCCTGACAGGATCCTTGTCCATCACGGTCGCAGGATTGGAAAGAAATGTCAAAAGAAACTTACATCATCAGCATCCCACTCGGGGCTACATTTTCGAGGATGTCGTGAAGTCCAGTAAATAAAGGGTATTTTGAAGGCGATTGCTGAAGTATGCGGCACAGAACCCGTTTTTCGGAAACGATCCGAGTGTGTAAATTATAATTGACACTTTGCCTGCGGCGGGGCTAAGCTTTGCATGGGAATCGAGAACCGGGGGGCTGCCGGATGGGCAGAAATACACAGCACAAGCCGCTTTACACGCCCGAACAGCGCCGCATCCGCGACGCGTCGCGCTGGACGCTGGTGCAGGGCATCCTGGCTCCGGTGCAGTTCGTCATCTGTATCGTTTCGGTGGTGCTGGTCGTGCGGTTCCTGATGACGGGCGAAGGTTACATGGCCGCAACCGCCTCGATCCTGCTCAAGACGCTCGCGCTCTATACGATCATGGTGACCGGCGCGATCTGGGAAAAGGAGGTCTTCGGCCAGTACCTCCTGGCAGAGCCTTTCTTCTGGGAAGACATGGTCAGCTTCGCCGTGATCGCGTTGCACACGCTCTACCTGGCCGCGCTGTTCGGCGGCTTCATGAGCGCCGATCAGCTCATGCTGCTCGCACTCGTGGCCTATGCCATCTACGTCGTCAACGCCATCCAGTTCCTGTGGAAACTGCGCATGGCCCGGCTGAGTTCCGCCCCCGATACCGAGGCCCTTGCATGAGCACCCTGCCCCAGACCGGCTGTCGCACCACACCTGTCCTGCGCGAACGCGGGCAGCGCGAGGTGTTCTGCGGGCTGACCGGTATCATCTGGCTGCACCGCAAGATGCAGGACGCCTTCTTCCTTGTCGTGGGTTCGCGCACCTGCGCGCATCTGCTGCAATCGGCGGCAGGCGTGATGATCTTTGCCGAACCCCGTTTCGGCACGGCCATTCTGGAAGAAAAGGATCTCGCAGGCATGGCCGATGCCAATGCCGAGCTTGACCGCGAAGTGGCCCGTCTGCTGGAACGCCGCCCCGACATTCGCCAGCTTTTCCTCGTGGGCTCCTGCCCTTCCGAGGTGATCAAGCTCGACCTGTCGCGCGCCGCCGAACGGCTCAGCGTGCTTCATGGCCCGCAGGTCCGGGTGCTGAACTTCTCCGGGTCCGGGATCGAGACGACCTTTACCCAGGGCGAGGATGCCTGTCTGGCATCCATGGTCCCCGCCCTGCCGGAGACAGATGCGAAAGAGCTCCTGCTGGTTGGCGCACTGCCCGATGTGGTCGAGGATCAGGCGCTCGACCTGCTCGCACAGATCGGTATTTCGCCGGTGCGCTGCCTGCCCGCCAGACGCGCCGGGCTTGACCCCGCGATCGGACCCAACACCCGCTACGCGCTGACCCAGCCCTTTCTGGGTGACACCCACGCGGCGCTGACCAGACGCGGCGCGCAGGCCATCGCTGCGCCCTTTCCCTTCGGTGCCGAGGGCACGACGCTGTGGCTCAAGGCCGTGGCGGCGGAATTCGGCATCGGCCACGAAAAGGTCGATGCCGTCGTGGCCGCACCGCGCGCCCGGGCAGAGAAGGCCATCGCCGCCGCCACCGGAACGCTGCGCGGCAAGCGCGTCTTCTTCATGCCCGACAGCCAGCTGGAAATTCCGCTCGCACGCTTCCTGACCCGCGAATGCGGCATGCAGGCGGTCGAGATCTCGACCCCCTTTCTGCATTCCGACCTGCACGGCCCCGAACTTGACCTGATCGCGCAGGGGCCGGTCATCTCCGAAGGTCAGGATGTCAATCTGCAACTCGATCGCGTGCGCGCCACGCGCCCCGATCTGACGGTCTGCGGGCTGGGGCTTGCCAACCCGCTCGAGGCCGAGGGGCTGGCCACCAAATGGGCGATCGAACTGGTGTTCACACCAGTGCATTTCTACGAGCAGGCCGGCGATCTGGCCGCACTTTTCGCCCGTCCGCTGCGACGCCGCGCGATTCTCGCCGCGCAGCATCCCAACCGGATGGAGGCCGCTGAATGATCCGCCCCTTCATCTTGCCAGAAATACTCGAAATGCGAGGCCAGACATGAAGCTCGCTGTCTGGACCTACGAGGGCCCGCCCCATGTCGGTGCGATGCGCGTGGCCACCGGCATGCGCGATCTGCACATGGTGTTGCATGCGCCACAGGGCGACACTTATGCGGATCTGCTCTTCACCATGATCGAGCGCCGCGACCACCGCCCGCCGGTCAGCTACACCACCTTTCAGGCGCGCGATCTGGGCGCGGACACGGCCGGGCTGTTCATGCAATCAGCCCGTGACGCCCATGCGCGGTTCCAGCCAGAGGCGCTGCTGGTCGCGGCCTCCTGTACCGCAGAACTGATCCAGGACGACCCCGGCGGTCTGGCCGAAACCATGGGCCTGCCCGTGCCGGTCATCGCGCTGGAGTTGCCCAGCTACCAGCGCAAGGAAAATTTCGGCTGCGACGAAGCCTTCCTGCAGATCTGCCGCGCGCTGGCCAGGCCGATGGCCCGAACCGCGCGCGTGACCTGCAACATCCTCGGCCCCACTGCGCTGGGGTTCCGTCACCGCGATGACCTGGCAGAGATCACCGGGCTTCTCTCCGAGATGGGAATCGAGGTGAACGTGGCCGCACCGATGGGCGCCAGCCCGTCGGATATCACCCGGATGGGGGCTGCGCATTTCAACGTGCTGCTCTATCCGGAAACCGCCGAATCGGCGGCGCGCTGGTGCGAGAAGGAACTCGGACAGCCCTTCACGAAAACCATCCCCATCGGCGCCCGTGCCACCCGTGCCTTCATCGAGGAAGTGCGCGCGCTCTCCGGCACCACCCTTGCGGTGGACGAGAGCCGCCTGCGCCAGCCCTGGTGGGCGGCTTCGGTCGATTCCACATATCTGACCGGCAAGCGTGTGTTTCTGTTCGGCGATGGCACGCATGTCATGGCGGCCGCGAAAGTGGCGCGCGACGAGATGGGCTTCGAGGTCTGCGGCATGGGCTGCTACAACCGCGAACAGGCCCGGCCCCTGCGGGCGCTGGCCAAGGAATTCGGTCTCGAGGCGCTGATCACCGATGACTATCTCGATGTCGAGGCCGCCATCGAGGAGGCCGCGCCCGAAATGATCCTCGGCACGCAGATGGAACGCCATATCGGCAAGCGCCTGGGCA
>SKYA01000169.1 GCA_007128135.1 Paracoccaceae bacterium
GCGCTTCGCGCGCGCCCGGGTCATGGGCGGTCTGAATATGTCCGGCAGGATGCGCAGTGCCCGGCCATGTGGTGCGGGGATTCTCGTGCGGTGTCGGGATATGCCGAAGGCGGGGAAGGGGGCGCTCGCGTCCCCTCTGCGCCTGGCGGCGCGGCGCCATTTTTCTTGAACCAATGGCGCACAATGACGACACCCCCCTTTGGATATTTGAACAAGGATGAAGGGGCTGGAGGGTTCAGGCTGGCCTGTTCAGGGCAGCGCGTGCTTGCCGGCCGGGCGGGGGCGGAGCCGAGCGAAGGTTGTGGGCCGGCCGGAAGGGGAATGGCCGCGCTTGTCAGGGCCCGGGCGCGGCAATCTGCCCGAGCGGGCCGAGCGCACCGGTCTGGCCGCGGTGCAGAAGCAGATGGTCGAGCAGAACGCAGGCCATCATCGCCTCGGCCACCGGCACGGCGCGGATGCCGACACAGGGGTCATGGCGCCCTTTGGTGACGACTTCGGCGGGTGAGCCGTCGCGCAGGATGGAGGCGCGGGGCGTGTGAATGGAGGAGGTCGGCTTGACCGCGAAGCGCAGCACGATCTGTTGCCCGGTGGAGATGCCGCCGAGGATGCCGCCAGCCTTGTTGCTGCGATAGACGGGGCCATCTGGCCCCATGTCGATCTCATCGGCGTTTTCCACGCCGGTCAGCGCGGCGGCGTCCATCCCGGCGCCGATCTCGACTCCCTTGACGGCGTTGATGGACATCATCGCGGCGGCCAGATCGGTGTCGAGCTTGGCGTAGATCGGTGCGCCCAGCCCTGCGGGCACGCCGGAAGCCGTGACCTCGATCATGGCGCCGACGGAATTGCCCTCTTTGCGGATCCGGTCGAGTTCCCCGGCCCAGTCCTGCGCTGCCTGTGCGTCGGGCACCCAGAAGGGGTTACGGTCGATCTCGGCGCTGTCGAAGCGCGCGCGGTCGATGTGATGCGGTCCCATCTGGACCATGTAGCCGGTGATGCGCAGACCGGGGACCAGAGCCTTGAGCACTTCGCGCGCCACGCCGCCTGCGGCGACGCGAGCAGCCGTTTCCCGCGCCGAGGAGCGGCCGCCACCGCGCGGGTCGCGCAGGCCGTACTTCTGGAAATAGGTGATATCGGCATGACCGGGGCGGAAAGTGTCGGCGATATTGCCGTAATCCTTCGAGCGCTGGTCAAGATTGCGGATCATCAGCTGGATCGGCGTGCCGGTGGTGTGACCCTCGAAGACGCCCGAGAGGATCTCGACCTCATCGGGCTCGCGCCGCTGGGTAGTGTGTCGGCTTTGCCCCGGTTTGCGGCGGTCGAGCCAGTGCTGCAGCATGGTCGCTTCCAGCGCCACACCGGGGGGGCAGCCGTCAACTGTGGCGCCCAGCGCGGGACCGTGGCTCTCGCCCCATGTCGTGACGCGGAACAGGTGTCCGAATGTGTTGTAACTCATGCGCGCGTGTCATCCCTGTCTGGCACGCAGAGGGACTACCTTGCTTTGCGAGTGATTGGAATAGGTGTCCCATGTGGGCGTGTAGTCTTCGGCCTGATTGCCCCAGACGGTCCAGCCGGGACGCGGGCCGCGCGCGAAGAGTTCCAGCTTGTGGCCGAAGCTGCAGCGCTCGATCAGGTCATACTGCTCGTCAGGCTTGCGGCTGTGCTCGCGCTTTTGGGTGACAAGGATGTTTTCCTGAGAGCGCCCCGGCGCGAGTGTGCGTGCGTGCTTGCCGCGCACCCCAAAGAGCAGGATCTCGGTCACGTTGCGGAAATAGAATCCCACACCGCGCCGGTCGGGGCCACCATCCTTGCGGATCTTGTACCAGACGAGGTTGGACTTGTAGGCAAAGCCCCAATGCTCCATGACCTTCAGCCCATCGGGCAAGAGCGCGTTTGGCACCCACAGGTAGAGATGGGCAGGCGTATCGGCCAGCGCCTCCACCGGCATGTCGCAGATCTCGTCGAGCGTGAGCGTGGGGTAGCGCGCAAGGCGCTTGTGCTCAGGCGCCATCTTGCCGGTGCGGTTCTGAAATTGCCAGGGCGGGTCCGCGAGGATGGTCTGGAACTTCTGGCCGCCCAGTGCGTCTAGTAGGTCGTCGCCTGCGGTTCTCATTCGTCATCCTCCTGATAACGTCGCGCCGTGATCCCGAAGACCAGAAGCGGGCAACCTGCCGCCCCACCACCTTCAATCTTGGGAAGAAGCTTGCTCATGTGCGTGTTGGAGGCCCCATATGAAGGCCCTCTGCCAATATCCTTAAAGATGTGTTGCAATTCATCGCATCGCGTTATGATGACCCCGACACTGACAGCGCGCAAATCAAAGAGCAGGCGAAAATTGTTGAGGTCGCGATCGAAGAACGGATCCTTGTTGTTCCACTCGATCTCCAGTGCCACCTGGTTCTTGAAACAGTCGATCTGATGTGTCGGGCTATCGAGCCTGGTTCCATCTATCGGCACACCTGTTTCGAATTTCTTCTCTTCCCAGCCACGTTTGTAAAGTTCGGTGTCGATAAATTCCGAGACCTGACTTTTCCTTCCGCCACCTTTTGTGATCCAGCTTTTCCGTAGGCGGAAGGCGGTCAATACCGAGACAATATCGTTCCATTCAGTGGTGAAATCAGAAGCCAAGATGGCACCCGCGTGTTTCCACTCGTGCACTTCATAGTGATCGCGAATGAAAGGTGGCAAACGGGATTGCAGCATGTTGTGGGATCCTTCGTGCCGACCCACCGTATGTAGAGATGGGTCGAAACGCAACTGGGCTTGTCCTGTGGGCGGTGGCGGGTTATCTGTCGGGTCACCTCGGGGTGCCCTGCATGGGCTGAGATGCGGCGATGACCGCGAACCCGTTGAACCTGAACCGGTTAGGACCGGCGGAGGGAAGGTTGCAAGGGTTACTTGCTGCAATCTCCGCCTGTCGTGAAACAAGGAGATTGGACCATGAGGACAGTTTTTTTCGCGACAGTCATTCTGGCAGGGGCGGCGCAGGCCGATACCCCGGTCTTGACTGTGCTTGCACCTGACTATTTCGGCTCCAGCTGGGGGCCGGGACCCGCCATCCGGGAGGGATTCGAGGCGCGCTGCGCCTGCGTGCTGGAATTCCGCACCGGCGATGTGCTGCCGCGCCTGATGCTGGAAGGCGCGCGCGTGGGCGCGGATGCCGTCATCGGGTTGAACACCGACATGACGTTGCGGGCGCGCGGAACCGGGCTGTTTGCGCCGCACGGGCAGAATCTGGGCGCGCTGACGGTGCCGGTGGAATGGGAGGATGACGCCTTCATCCCCTTCAACTGGGGCTATGCGGCCTGGGTCTATGACCGCACGCGGGTCGAAACACCGCCTGCAAGTTTCGCAGAGCTTGTGGCACGCGAGGATCTGTCGCTGATCTGGCAGGACCCGCGTTCGTCGGGTTCGGGGCTGGCGCTGCTGCTCTGGGTCGATCAGCTCTATGGCGAGGAGGCCGCCGAGGTCTGGCAGGCGCTGCAGGCGCGCACCGTGACCGTGACCGCAGGCTGGTCCGAGGCTTACGGGCTGTTCACGAATGGCGAGGCCGACATGGTGCTGAGCTACACCACCTCGCCTGCCTATCACATGGTGGCCGAAGCGGATGAGACCAAGGCCGCCGCCATCTTCGAGGAAGGGCATTACTTCATGGCCGAGGTGGCGGGCGTGCTGGACGGGGCCGCGCAGCCCGATCTCGCACGCGAGTTCATGGCCTATATCCTGTCGCGCGAGTTTCAGGAGATGATCGCCTATGCCAACTGGTCCTACCCGTCGGCGCTGCCGCGTGCGGACTGGCCCGAGGTGATGCGCGACCTGCCATTGCCGGAGACAGCGATCTTCCTTGACGAGGCTGCCGCCGAGGCGCGGCGCGGGCCGGCGCTGGATCTGTGGCTGGAGGGGATGACCCGGTGAACGCGGCCGCGGCCCGTCTCTGTGCCCTGGGCGTCGGTGGGGCCGTGGCGCTGTGGCTGCTGGTGCTGAATTTTGGCGCGCTGGGTGCAGTTGCCTGGCGCGCCGAGGGGTTCTCGGCGCTGCGCGGTGCGGACTGGGCGGCAGTGCGGTTCACGCTGGTGCAGGCGCTGTGGTCGGCGGGGTTGTCGGTGGCGCTGGCGATTCCGCTGGCCCGCGCGCTGGCGCGGCGGCAATTCCCTGGCCGGGGGGTTCTGATCACGCTGATGGGCGCGCCCTTCATCCTGCCGACACTGGTGGCGGTACTGGGGCTGCTGGCGGTGTTCGGGCGCGGCGGGCTGGTCAATCAGGGGCTGGGCGCAACGGGTGTGGCGCCGGTCAGCATCTATGGCCTGCACGGGGTGGTGCTGGCGCATGTCTTCTACAACCTGCCGCTGGCCACGCGCATCCTGTTGCAGGGCTGGGGCGCGATTCCGGCGGAACGATTCCGGCTGGCGGCGTCGCTGGGGTTTTCGCGCTGGCAGATGTTCCGGCAACTGGAATGGCCGATGCTGCGCGAACTGGCGCCCGGCGCGGTGCTGGTCATCTTTCTGATCTGCCTGACGTCCTTTGCTGTGGCGCTGACACTGGGCGGGGGGCCGCGCGCAACGACTGTGGAACTGGCGATCTATCAGGCATTCCGGTTCGATTTCGACATGGGCCGCGCGGCAATGCTGGCGCTGGTGCAGTTTGCGCTGTGTGCAGGCGCAGCGGTCCTGGCCTGGAGGGTGACACTGCCCGCAGGGCTGGGGGGTGGGATGGACCGGGCCGTGCAGCGGTTCGATCTGGGGCCGGGCTGGCTGGACGCGGCGCTGATCGTGCTGGCGGCGCTGTTCCTGCTCACGCCGCTGGGGATGATCTTGGCGCGGGGGCTGGCGCAGGTGCCGGGCCTGCCCTGGGAAGTCTGGCAGGCGGCGGGGCGGTCGCTGATGGTGGCGCTGGGCGCGACCGTGGTGACGCTGGCGATGACGCTGGCACTCGCGCATGCCATTCTCGGCCTGGGTGGTGTGCGCGGGGCGGCGCTGGAGGCGCTGGGGCTGGCCTCGCTTGCGGCCTCGTCGCTGGTGATCGGGACCGGGCTGTTCCTGCTGATGCTGCCGGTGACCAACCCGCGCGACTGGGCGCTGGTGGTGACGATGCTGGTCAATGCCGGCATGGCGCTGCCCTTTGCACTGCGGCTGATCCTGCCGGGGCTGCGCGAGGTGGCCGCGACACAGGGGCGACTGGCCGATGCGCTGGGGATACATGGCCTTGCGCGGCTGCGGATCGTGACCCTGCCACGGCTGCGCCGCCCGCTGGGCTTTGCCGCCGGGCTGACCGCGGCGCTGTCGATGGGCGATCTGGGGGTGATCATGCTGTTTGCCGAACGCGAGGGGGCGACCTTGCCGATGCAGCTTTACCGCCTGATGCTGGCCTATCGACAGGATGATGCGGCCGGTGCGGCGGTCCTGCTGCTGGGCGCCTCGCTGGTGCTTTTCTTGGGTTTTGACCGCTGGGGGCGTGGCCGTGCTGGAACTTGAAGGGATCGAGATCAGACAGGACGGATTCCGCCTGACAGCGGATCTGAGCGTGCCCGAGGGCACGCGCATGGCTGTGATCGGTCCGTCGGGGGCCGGCAAATCGACACTTCTGGGCGCGATCGCGGGGTTTGTTCCAATCGCTGCGGGGCGCGTGCGCTGGGCCGGTGCAGAGATGACAGATGCGAGTCCTTCGGCGCGGCCGGTCTCTATCCTGTTTCAGGACAACAACCTGTTTCCGCATCTGACGGCGTGGCAGAATGTGGCGCTCGGCCTGCGCCCCTCGCTGCGGCTGAGCGCGCCGGAACGCTCGCAGGTGGCGCGCGCGCTGGCGCGCGTCGGGCTGGAGGGGCTGGAAGCGCGCCAGCCCGCGCGGCTGTCGGGCGGGCAGCAGAGCCGGGTGGCGCTGGCGCGCGTGCTGCTGCGCGGGCGGCCCCTGCTGCTGCTTGACGAGCCTTTCGCGGCGTTGGGTCCGGCGCTGAAGGCCGAGATGCTGGCGTTGGTGGCCGCGATCTGCGGCGAGACCGGGGCCACGCTGCTGATGGTCACGCATGACATCGCGGATGCGCGCGCGATCGCGGATCAGACGCTGCTGGTGGCGGAGGGGCGCGTGACGGGGCCGTTCGGGA